>NZ_JBIAJH010000035.1:0-69243 GCF_042871845.1 Streptomyces sp. NPDC005533
CGACTCTATCAGACTCTTTCGTGTCCGACTTCCTCGGTGCTTTCCGGTTCCGGCGCTTTCGCGCTTTCCCTTTCCGGCGATTCCGACTCTATCAGCGATTTCCCGACCCCTTGACCACTCGCCGTATTACCGAATAGGCATACGAAAAGGCAGCAGGGAGTTCAAGATCGTTGATGAAGAGTGAGGAGTCCCGTCCATCTGCCGTTCGCGAGAAGTTCACACGAGGCGTCCTGGCGGGAGTCACGACAGTACATCCCCCATGGTGCCCAAGCAAATCGATTCAGGCGTATGGTCTAGTCCACCGGTCTAGTCCACTAGTCTCCGTGCCGAAGGGACAGCCCGGATCGGGACCAACATCGGGCGAACCCGAACATCAAGTGACATATCCTTCAGAAGAGTACGCCGTTCGCAACAGGCAGTGACGGCGACACGATGAGCCCCACCCCTGGGAGGCCCCCATGACCAGCGTGACGTCCCCACTTGCCGGGATCGCCATCGGACTCGCGGCAGTGCCGGATCCGGTGTTCTCCGGCGCCATGGTGGGACCGGGCACCGCCATCGATCCCGTGCGCGAGCCCTCCGAGGCGGTGGCCCCCGTCGACGGCGTGGTCGTCTCCCTGCACCCGCACGCGTACGTCGTGGTCGACGGTGAGGGCCACGGTGTACTCACGCACCTCGGCATCGACACGGTCCAGCTCAACGGCGAGGGCTTCGAGCTGCTCGTCAACAAGGGCGACACCGTGACCCGCGGCCAGGCCGTCATCCGCTGGAACCCCGCTGCCGTCGAGGCCGCCGGCAAGTCGCCCATTTGCCCCGTCGTGGCACTGGAGGCGACGGCCGAATCCCTCTCCGACGTCGTCGACTCGGGCGACGTGAAGGCTGACGACGCTCTCTTCAGCTGGCAGTGACCTTTCGCCCGGAACGGGCGAGTGAGTCGGACATCCACCGCGGCGGCTCGGTCCGCCGCTCAATCGGAGACGGGTGAAATGGAGACAACGCTGCGAGGCGTCGGCGTGAGCCACGGGGTGGCGATCGGCGAGGTGCGGCACATGGGCACGGCTGTTCTCGAACCGCCGGCCAAGCAGATCACCGCGGACGAGGCGGAGCGCGAGCAGGGGCGCGCCCGTCAGGCGGTGAGTGCCGTGGCGGCCGATCTGATCGCGCGTGGCCAGCTGGCCGGTGGCGAGGCCCAGCACGTGCTCGAGGCCCAGGCGATGATCGCCGAGGACCCCGAGCTGATGGCGGACGTCGACCGGCGGATCGCCGTCGGCAGCACCGCCGAGCGGGGCGTGTACGACGCCTTCGCCTCCTACCGCGACCTGCTCGCGGGGGCCGGCGAGTACATGGCGGGCCGGGTGGCCGACCTGGACGACGTACGGAACCGCATCGTGGCGCGGCTGCTGGGTGTGCCGATGCCGGGTGTGCCCGACAGCGACGAGCCGTACGTGCTGATCGCGCGGGACCTGGCTCCGGCCGACACGGCGCTGCTGGACCCGACGCTCGTCCTCGGTTTCGTGACCGAGGAGGGCGGGCCGACCAGTCACAGCGCGATCCTCGCGCGGGCGCTGGGCGTGCCGGCGATCGTGGCGCTGCCGGGTGCCGGGGAGATCGCCGAGGGCACGGTCATCGCCGTCGACGGCAGCACCGGTGACCTGTTCGTCGAGCCCACCTCCGAGAAGAAGGCCGAGCTGGCGGCTGCGGCGGCCGAGCGCAAGGCGGCGCTTGCCGCGTCGTCGGGCCCGGGTGCGACGTCCGATGGTCACAAGGTGCCGCTGCTGGCCAATGTCGGCGGTCCCGCCGACGTGCCGGCGGCCGTCGAGGCGGGCGCGGAGGGTGTGGGTCTGTTCCGCACCGAGTTCCTCTTCCTGGACGACAGCAAGAAGGCGCCGTCCGAGGAGAAGCAGATCGAGTCCTACCGCAAGGTGCTCGAGGCGTTCCCCGAGGGCCGTGTCGTCGTACGGGTGCTGGACGCCGGTGCCGACAAGCCGCTGGACTTCCTGACCCCGGCCGACGAGCCGAACCCGGCGCTGGGCGTCCGTGGGCTGCGCTCGCTGCTCGACCACCCGGACGTGCTGCGTACGCAGCTCACCGCGCTGGCCAAGGCGGCCGAGGGGCTGCCCGTCTACCTCGAGGTCATGGCCCCGATGGTCGCGGACCGCACCGACGCCAAGGCCTTCGCGGACGCCTGTCGGGAGGCGGGCCTCAAGGCGAAGTTCGGCGCGATGGTGGAGATCCCCTCCGCCGCGCTCCGGGCGCGCTCGATCCTGCAGGAGGTCGAGTTCCTGTCGCTGGGCACGAACGACCTCGCGCAGTACGCCTTCGCCGCCGACCGTCAGGTCGGAGCGGTGTCGCGGCTGCAGGACCCGTGGCAGCCGGCGCTGCTCGACCTCATCTCCATGTCGGCCGAGGCCGCCAGGGCCGAGGGCAAGAGCTGCGGTGTCTGCGGTGAGGCCGCCGCGGATCCGCTGCTGGCCTGTGTGCTGACGGGTCTGGGTGTCACCTCCCTTTCGATGGGTGCGGCGTCGATTCCCTATGTGCGGGCGACGCTCGCCAAGTACACGCTCGCCCAGTGCGAGCGTGCCGCGGCGGCCGCCCGGGCGGCCGACAGCGCCGAGGAGGCGCGCCTGGCCGCGCAGGCGGTGCTGTCCGGCGAGTAGCCGGAGGGTGGGTGTGGATCGAGGGGCCTTCGCCGGTGGCGAGGGCCCCTCGGTCGTTCAGTGGTGCGGGCCCGGGGCGTCCACCTCGTAGCCGGGGCAGTATTCGACTCCTGGTTCGGGGGCGACGGGCTCCCCCGTGTCGGCGTCGGTGCAGTAGGCGTTGAAGACGGCCGCGGCCGAGAGTGCGGTGAGGCGGCCGCGGTCCAGGCGCCAGCCGTGGACCCGGTCGCGGTGGCCTTCGGTGGTGCTCCGCACGACGAGTCCCCCGGGTCCGCCCTGGGCGAGCCCGGCGGCGAGGACGGTCACGAAGTCGAGGCTTTCGCGGCCCTCGATGCGCGGTGGGGTGTCCGGATCCCCGGTGGTGTCGGCGTGGAGGACGGCCACGAGTTGTTCGGCCTCGGTCGGGATGCTGCAGACGAAGTGGTGGTGGCCGGGTCCGGCGCCGGCCACGAGGCGTTTGAGGGCGTCGGTGGCGCGGTCGAAGGAGGCGTGGCCGATGTCCTCGCCGCAGTCCGCGCAGCGGCCGATTCCGGCGAGGAGGGTGGTGGCGTACTCCCAGGTGGCCTGGCGGACCGCCTCGTCGACGAGGAGCGGGACGATCTCGTCGACCGGCTGACCGGTGTAGGGCAGGGCGGCGCTGCCGCCGGCCAGTTCCGCCGTGAAGCGGGTACGGGTCTCGGCCGTGTCGGGGTCGAGGCCGTGCTCCCGACAGTATTCGGCGTAGGCGTCGGGGTCGAAGAGGGCGACGGTGGTGTGGATGCCCCGGGCCGCGAGGGACCGGAGCAGACCGTCGACGTGGCGGAGGTACTCGGCGTAGTCGGCGGGGTGGTCGAACGTGAAGCTGCGGTAGCCGCACATGGCCGCGAAGTCCCCGGCGTCGGCCAGCAGGCCGAGGGTGCTGGGAACCTCGCGGCGCAGCGTGCGGCGCCTGTCCGTGTCGTGGTCGTTCTTGCGCGGTGGCATGGCTCCCCCTGAATGATGCGGACTTCTGCTCACTCAGAGTAATCATCACCACTGACAGTGACGGTCGCCTCAGCCGCGGGTGCGGGCGAGCTCCTCGTAGAAGTGGAGGAGGTCGAGGTTGTCGACGGAGCCCGGGTTGACCGCCTTGGCCAGCGGCGCGCCCTGGAGCAGGCGCTTGACCGGCACCTCGATGCGCTTGCCCGTGAGGGTGTGCGGGATGCCCGGGACCTCGATGATCTCGTCGGGGACGTGGCGCGGGGAGAGTTCCTCGCGGATCGTCGCCTTGATCCGGGCGCGCAAGTCGTCGTCGAGGGTGGCGCCGGGGGCGAGGTGGACGAAGAGCGGCATCCAGTAGCCGCCGTTCGGCTCCTCCAGGCCGATGACCAGGGACTCCTTGATCTCGGGGAGCCGCTCGACGGCCTCGTAGATGTCGGCGGAGCCCATCCGGACGCCCTGGCGGTTGAGGGTGGAGTCGGAGCGGCCGTGGATGATCACCGAGCCGTGGTCGGTGATCGTGATCCAGTCGCCGTGGCGCCAGACCCCCGGGAACATCTCGAAGTAGCTGTCGCGGTAGCGGCTGCCGTCGGGGTCGTTCCAGAAGTGGATCGGCATGGACGGCATGGGATTGGTGACGACGAGCTCGCCGACCTCGCCGACGACGGGCTTGCCGGACGGGTCCCAGGACTGCAGGTCGGTGCCGAGGCAGGCGGCCTGGAGCTCGCCGATGTGGACGGGGAGGGTGGGCACCGCGCCGGCGAAGCAGCTGCAGACGTCGGTGCCGCCGCTGACGGAGGCGATCCAGAGGTCCTCCGCGACCTCGTCGTGGAGCCAGCGGAAGCCGTCGGGCGGGAGCGGGGACCCGGTGGTGGCCACGCACTTCACGGCGGAGAGGTCGAAGTCGCGCGCCGGGTGGACCTCGGCCTTGCGGCAGGCCATGACGTAGGCGGCGGAGGTGCCGTAGAGGGTGGCCCCCGTCCGCTCGGCGATGCGCCACTGGGCGCCCGTGTCGGGGTAGCCGGGGCTGCCGTCGTAGAGGACGACCGTCGTACCGGTGAGCAGGCCGGAGACGAGGAAGTTCCACATCATCCAGCCGGTGGAGGTGTACCAGAAGAACCGGTCCTCGGGCCCGAGGTCGCAGTGCAGGCCGAGCTGCTTGAGGTGTTCGAGGAGGATGCCGCCCTGGGACTGGACGATGGCCTTGGGCAGGCCCGTCGTACCGGAGGAGTAGAGGACCCAGAGGGGGTGGTCGAAGGGGACCGCCTCGAAGACGGGCTCCGTGTCCGCGGCGGTGAGGGCGGACCAGTCGAGGGCGCCGTCGGGGGCCGGCGTGCCGAGGAGCGGGATGTGGACGACGGCGCGCAGGGAGGGGAGCTCGGCGCGCAGTTCGGCGACGGTGTCGCGGCGGTCGTGCTCCTTGCCGCCGTAGCGGTAGCCGTCGACGGTGAACAGGACGACCGGCTCGACCTGCTGGAAGCGGTCGAGGACGCTGCGGGCGCCGAAGTCGGGGGCGCAGGAGGTCCAGACGCCGCCGACGGCGGCGGTGGCGAGGAGGGCGACGGTGGCCTCGGGGATGTTGGGGAGGTAGCCGCTGACGCGGTCGCCGGGGCGTACGCCGAGGGCGCGCAGTTCGGCGGCGAGCGAGCCGACCTGGCGGCGGAGCGCGGACCAGGTGACCGGGGTGACCTCGTGGGTCTCGTCCACGTACAGCAGGGCCGGGTCGTCGGCGCGGGCCGGGTCCTCGGCGGCGCGCAGGGCGTGCTCGGCGTAGTTGAGGGTGGCGCCGGAGAACCAGCGGGCGCCGGGCATGGAGCGGTCGGCGAGGACGGACTCGTAGGGGGTGGTGAAGCGGACGTCGAACCACTCGGCGACGGCCTGCCAGAAGATGTCGAGCTCGTCGACGGACCAGCGGTGCAGGGCCGGGTAGCCGCCGTCGGCGGGGGCTCCGAAGCGGGTCGCGGCCCAGGCCTGGAAAGCGGTGATGCGGGTCGCGGCGATCCGGTCGGGGCCCGGCGCCCAGAGGGGTTCCGGCTGCGTGGCTGAGGTCATGGGTCGGCTCCCGGTCAAGTCTGCGGCTCGCGCTTCGTGTGCGTACGGTGCCATCGTCCGGTGGGTGTCCGCGCGACGGCTCACAGGGACGATGCCATGTGATCGACATCCGCACCAGAGTCGTCATCGCCGCTCACGGGGTCGGCGGTGTGTGGGCCGCCGCTGGTCGCGGGCGGTCGTCCCGCGGGTGAACGACAGTTGAACGCCGCCCCTTCGGCCGGGGGCCGGTGGCAGGGTGATCTCCATGGACGGTCGTGATCTGGTGCGTGCGGTGAAGGACATCGGTTCGGAGCGCGGTCGGCGCGCCTGGCGCGCGGCGTGGCGCCATCGGCGCGCGGATGCGGTGGGGCTCCCGCGCCGGGGCGCGGAGCGGGCGCGCGTGCCGGGGCTGCTGACCGGTACGGAGCCCCGCCCGGGCGGGGGTGTGCTGCGGTTCGCGCGCTCGGAGCTGCTGGTACGGGTCACGGTGGGCGGCGCGGTGTTCTGGGGCTGGGACGGGGCCGGACCGACCCCGTCGTACGCGGTGGTGGGCGACGGGCCGGAACCGGATCCGCGGGCGGTGCTGGAGCCGGACACCGGGGGCGGCTGGCGGGTGGTGTCGGAGCGGGTGACGGTGGCGGTGTCCCGGCACGGGGCGGTGGAGGTGCGCACCCCGGGCGGGACGGTGCTGCGGCGGGAGGCGCCGCCGCGGTGGTGGGAGCCGGTCCCCCTCGCCGGGGAGGCCGCCGTGGGGGCCGGCTCGGGCCCGGCCGGGACGGATCCTTCGGGGGATCCGGCCGGGGCCGGGGGGCCCGGGGCGTCCTCCGGTGGAGGCCGGGCCGGGGGCGGTGCGGTCGGTGCGGGCCGGGGGCGGTGGGTGCAGCGCAGCGAGGTGGCGGCCGACGCACGGTTCTTCGGGCTGGGCGGGCGGGCCGCCGGGCCGCGGCTGCGGGACGGGGCGTACCGGCTGTGGAACACGGACCCGAAGGGCGGCTTCGGGCCGGGCACCGATCCGCTGTACCTCACGATGCCGGTGCAGATGGTGGTCGCGGACGCGGGCACGCACCTGGTGTTCCACGACAACTCCTGGGACGGGCGGGTGGTGCTGCGGGAGGGCGAGGAGGGCGCGGGTTCGGGCGCGGA
Organism: Streptomyces sp. NPDC005533; assembly: GCF_042871845.1. Classification (NCBI taxonomy): domain Bacteria; kingdom Bacillati; phylum Actinomycetota; class Actinomycetes; order Kitasatosporales; family Streptomycetaceae; genus Streptomyces; species Streptomyces sp. NPDC005533. The sequence continues at coordinate 6,789 of NZ_JBIAJH010000035.1, forward strand.
CCGCCCCGGGGCGAGCGAACTGCGCATGGAGGGCGGGCCGCTGCGGTGCTGGGTGCTGGTGGGGACGCCGGCGCGGGTGCTGCAGGGCTGGTCGGGGCTGACGGGCGCGGCCGCGGTGCCGCCGGAGTGGGCGCTGGGGTACCAGCACGCGCGGTGGGGCTTCGGGAGCGCGGCGGAGGTGCGGCGGGTGGTCGAGGGGTACGCGTCGCGCGGGCTCGCGCTGTCGGCCGTACACCTGGACATCGACCACTACGACGGTCACCGGGTGTTCACGGTGGACGAGGAGGCCTTCCCCGATCTGCCGGGTCTGGCGCGGGAGTTGCGGGATCAGGAGGTGCGGCTGGTCTCGATCGTGGATCCGGCGGTGAAGGCGGGGGACCCGGTGCACGCGTCGGGGCTCGCGGTGGGGGCGCAGGGGGCGTTCGTGCGGGACGCGGGGGGCGTGGAGGTGCGCGGCGAGGTGTGGCCGGGCGAGTGCGCGTACCCGGACTTCACGGATCCGGCGGTACGGGAGTGGTGGGGCGGCCTGTACGAGGAACGGCTCGCGCAGGGCTTCGCCGGTTTCTGGCACGACATGAACGAGCCGGTGTCGTTCGCGCCCTTCGGCGACGCGACGCTGCCGCGGTCGGCGCGGCACGCGATGGACGGGGCCGGCGGGGACCACCGCGAGGGGCACAACGTGTACGCGCTGGGGATGGCGCGGGCCGGGTGGGAGGGGCTGGTGCGGCTGCGGCCGGCCGAGCGGCCCTTCCTGTTCTCCCGGTCGGGCTGGGCCGGCATGCAGCGGTACGGGGGCAGCTGGTCGGGCGATGTGGAGACCAGCTGGGAGGGGCTGCGGGCCTCGCTGGCCCTGGTGTTGGGGCTCGGCCTGTGCGGGGTGCCGTACTCGGGCCCGGACGTGGGCGGCTTCGGCGGTTCGCCGTCGCCGGAGTTGTACGTGCGGTGGCTGCAACTGGGTTCGTACCTACCGCTGTTCCGCACCCACTCGGCGCTCTGGGCGGGGCGGCGGGAGCCGTGGGAGTTCGGGCCCGAGGTGGAGCGGCAGGCGGCGGAGGTGATGGCGGAGCGGGAGCGGCTGCGGCCGTACTTCGTGACGCTGGCGCACCTGGCCCGGCGGACGGGCGCCCCGTACGTACGGCCGCTGTGGTGGGGGGCGACGGAGGACCGGCGGCTGCGGGACTGCGAGGACGCGTTCCTGCTGGGCGACGCGCTGCTGGTCGCCCCGGTGCTGGAGTGCGGGGCGGACCGGCGGGCGGTACGGCTGCCACGGGGCCGCTGGTACGACACGGCCACCGGAGCGGCGTACGAGGGCCCGGGACAGATCCTGCTGGACGCCCCGCAGGGGCGGATCCCGGTGCTGGCCCGGGCGGGGTCGCTGCTGCCGGTCCGCTCCGCCGGGGGTGACGGTAACGGGGTGGCCTTGGAGGCCTGGGCGCCGGCGCGGGGGCGCACGGGTGGCGGGGTGGTGATCCGGGATCCGGGGCCGGGGTTCGAGGCGGGCGCGGTCGAGCGGTACACCGTGCGGTGGGCGGGGGACGCGGTGGTGGTGGAGGACGAGGCGGGGAACCGGGTGGAGGGGGTCACCCTGCGGGGCCTGTAGGCGTACCGGTCCGGGCGGTGAGGCCGCCCCGGTCGATACGCAACCATCGGTTGCATTTCCGTCGGAGGCGGACTAGCTTGATATGCAACCGATGGTTGCGAAAGAGGGAGACGGCCATGGAGTACGGGAGCATCGAGCGCGAGCTGCACGTCGACGCCTCGCCCGAGGTGGTGTTCGAGGTGCTCAGCAGCCCCGAGCACATCCGGGAGTGGTGGAGCGCCGAGACCACCGCGTTCGAGCCGGCCGCCGGTGCGACCGCCCGTCTCACGTGGACGGATCAGGACACCGGACGGCGCCAGTCCGCACCGTTCACGGTCGTCGAGGCCGACCCGCCACGGATGTTCTCGTTCCGGTGGACCTACGACGAGACGGAGACGGAGGCGGCGGGTCCGGGCAACTCGCTGCTGGTGACCTTCGAGCTCGTCCCCGCGGGGACGGGTACCACGGTCCGCTTCCGCGAGAGCGGCTTCCGCGAACGGGGCTGGGAGGCAGCCGTGCTCGAAGCCCACTACGACGACCACCGGCAGGGCTGGGACTTCTACCTGCCGCGCCTGGTCGCGACCGCCGACCGGCTGGCGGCCCGGCGATGAACACCGCCGTTGACGACGACCTGTGGTCCGCGATAGGCGACCCGACCCGACGCCGCATGATCGATCTCCTGCTGGCCGACGGCCAGGGGACCGCGACGACGCTCAGTGCGCACCTGCCGGTGACCCGGCAGGCCGTGACCAAACACCTGGCCGTGCTCGACCGGGTGGGACTCGTACGGTCCGCGCCGGCGGGACGGGAGAAGCGCTACCGGGTGGACGCGGCCCAGCTGGCCCGGGCCGTGGCGCAGCTGAACTCGGTCGGCGAGATGTGGGACGCCCGCCTGCGGCGCGTCAAGAGCCTCGCCGAAGCGATCCAACGGGCCAAGGACGCGGAGAAGTGACACGGAGAAGTGAGGAGAGCGAGATGGTGGACATCCTGCACCGGGTAGGCATCACCGCGACCCCGGAGAAGGTGTACGAAGCGCTCACCACGGTCGAGGGGCTGGCCGCGTGGTGGACGACCGACACGAGCGGTACCGGCGACGGGGTCCTGGAGTTCCGGTTCGGCGACCTCGGCGGCTTCGACATGAAGGTGCTCGACCTGCAGCCGAACGCACGGGTGCTGTGGGAGGTCGTCGACGGTCCGGCCGAGTGGGTCGGAACGACGGTCCGCTTCGAGCTGGCCCAGGACGGTGAGTGGACGATCGTCAGGTTCGCGCACGCGGGCTGGCGCGAACCGGTCGAGTTCATGAACCACTGCAGCACCAAGTGGGCGATCTTCCTCATGAGCCTGAAGTCCCTGCTGGAGACGGGCTCCGGCGCGCCGCATCCGCGCGACGTGCAGATCGGCAACTGGCACTGACGCCACCGCTGCGGGCCGCGACGAGCCCGGGGCCTGAAAGCCGGACCGGCTCCCGGGCCCCGGGCTCAGGGCATCGGGCGTCGCGCGTCGGGCGTCGCGCGTCGCGCGTCGGGCTCAGGCGTACTTGCCCGCGAACCAGGCGGCGGCCGCCTGGGTGTGGAGGGGGAAGGCCAGCGGGGACGGCGTGCGCAGGACGTGCCAGCCCGTGGTCTCGTCCGTCGGCTTCGAGGCGGGGAGGTCGGCCGCGGGGCGGGGCGGGAGGAGGCCGAAGAGGAGGAGGTGGCCCGCCGGGGAGCTCAGGGCGTCGGCCAGGGTGACCTCGGAGGCGGGGGCCGTGATGCCGGTTTCCTCGCGGAGTTCGCGGACGACGGCGTCGCGCCAGTCCTCTCCGAAGTCGATGAAGCCGCCGGGCAGGGCGATGCCGCCGAGGGCCGGTTCGATCGTGCGGGTGATGACCACGAGGCCGGTGCCGTCAACGTCCTCGACGGGCAGGAGGGTGACGGCCACCGGGAGCGGGTTGCGGTAGGCGCTCGCCCCGCAGGCGTCGCAGGTGCGGGGCCACGCGTGGGTGGAGTAGGGCGCTCCGCAGGTGGAGCAGTGCGAGTCCTTCAGCTGTGCCGGCATCCGGCGATGGTATGCCAAGGGGTATGCGGATGACGGCTGTTGTGGGTGTGCTCGCGGTGCTGGCCGGCGGGGCGGCGGCGCCCTCCGAAGCCGGGCCCGGTTCCGGGCCCGGGTTCGTGGCGCTGCGCGAGGTGGATCCGAGTGTCCGGCAGGACATGCGGTACGCCGGTGCGCGGAATTTCACCGGCGGGGTGGTGGACGGGTACGAGGAGCCGGTGTGCCTGCTGGCCCGGCCCGCCGCCGAGGCGCTGCGGCGCGCGCAGCGGGGGCTGCTGCGGCGCGGCTACGCGCTGCGGGTGTACGACTGCTACCGGCCGCAGCGGGCGGTGGACCGGTTCGTGCGGTGGGCGCGGGAGGCGGACGGCCCGGAGGACCGGGCGCGGAAGGCGGAGTTCTACCCGCACGTGGAGCGGAGCCGGCTGATTCCGGAGGGGTACATCGCGGAGAGGTCCGGGCACAGCCGCGGGAGCACCCTGGACGTGACGCTGGAGGAACTCTCCGGCCGGGAGGTCGGCATGGGGACGCCCTTCGACTTCTTCGATCCGCTCTCGCACACCGACGACCCGCGGATCACGGGCGCCGCCCGGGCCAACCGGCGGTTGCTGAAGGGGGCGCTGGCCGAGGAAGGGTTCGTGAACCTTCCGGAGGAGTGGTGGCACTTCACGTACAAGCCGGAGGCGTATCCGGACACGTATTTCGATTTCCCCGTCTCTGTCGCCGCCGTGCGGCCCTGAGTAGCGTGCCCGCATGACTTTCAGCTCGTACGAGGAATTCTGGCCCTACTACGTCGCGATGCACTCCCGGGCCGCGACCCGTTGGATCCACCTCACCGGCACGCTCACCGGTCTGGCCGTGACCGCCTACGGGTTGGCGCGCGGCCGCAGGCGCTACCTCGCCGCGCTCCCCCTGATCGGGTACGGCACGGCCTGGCCGGCGCACTTCCTGGTCGAGGGGAACAACCCGGCGACCTTCGGCCATCCCGGGTGGTCGCTGCGCGGGGACGCGCAGATGATCCGGATGATGCTGGCGGGGCGGGACGCGGAGCTGGGCGAGATCGCCCGGAAGTGGCTCGCCGAGAACCCGTGCCAGGGGTGCCAGCCCGTGACAGACTTCTGACGATCCGTCAGAAGTCTGTCTTGGGAGGGGTCTTGGCACGCACACGTACACCCGTCGTGCACGGGTGGTTCACCGAGGACGGTCCGGACGGCGGCTTCCGGCTGCTCGGCACCCGGTGCTCGGCCTGCACCGCGGTGTTCTTCCCGCGCGAGGACGCGTACTGCCGCAATCCGCACTGCCCGGGCGGCGGCGAGCTCGCCGAGGTGCCGCTGTCGCCGCGGGGCCGGGTCTGGTCCGCCACCGACGGTCGCTACCGGCCGCCGGCGCCCTACGTGTCCGACCCGGACACCCCCTGGGAGCCGTACACGCTGGTCGCGGTGGAGCTGGAGGCCGAGGGGATGGTCGTGCTGGGGCAGGCGGTGCCCGGGGTGGGCGTCGCCGATCTGGCGGTCGGGACGGAGGTCGAGGTGGTGGGCGGCGTGCTGAACGAGGACGCCGAGACCGTCTGGACCACCTGGCGGTTCAAGCCGGTGGGAGGGACCGCATGAGCGCCGCCGACATCGCCGTCCTCGGAGCCGGCATGCACCCCTGGGGCAAATGGGGCCGCAGCTTCGTCGCATACGGCCGGACCGCCGCGCGGGCGGCGCTCGCGGACGCCGGACTGGACTGGACGGACGTGGGCTCCATCGTCGGCGCCGACACCGTGCGCTCCGGGTATCCGGGCTACGTGGCCGGTGCGACCTTCGCGCAGGCCCTGGGCTGGCAGGGCGCCCGGGTGACCAGCGTGTACGCGGCCTGCGCCTCCGGCGCGCAGGCGATCGGCGCGGCCCGCGCGCAGATCCTGGCGGGCCTGGCCGACGTGGTCCTCGTGGTGGGTGCGGACGCGGCGCCCAAGGGGTTCTTCGCGCCGGCGGGCGGCGAGCGGCCGGACGATCCGGACTGGCTGCGGTTCCGCGTGCTGGGCGCCACCAACCCGGCGTACTTCGCGCTGTACGCCCGGCGCCGGATGGCCGTCCACGGGGACACCCCGGAGGACTTCGCCCTGGTGAAGGTGAAGAACGCGGCGGCCGGGGCGCTCAATCCGTACGCCCGCTACCGCAAGAGCGTGAGCGCGGAGGAGGTCGCGGCCTCGGCGGTGGTCGCCGATCCGCTCCGGCTGCTCGACATCTGCGCCACCTCCGACGGGGGTGCGGCGCTGGTGTTGAGCAGCATGGAGTTCGCGCGCTCGCGCGGGGTGGCCGATCCGGTGCGGATCCGGGCGGTGTCCACGGTGACGCCCAGCTATCCGCGGACGGTGCTGGACCTGCCGGACATCGCCACCGACTCGGTGGTGGCCGTGGATCCGGCGGCCGGCTCTTTCCGGTCCTCGATCGCGCGTGCCGCGTACGAGGAGGCGGGGCTCGGGCCGGACGAGCTGTCGCTCGCCGAGGTGTACGACCTGTCCACCGCCCTGGAACTGGAGTGGTACGAGGACATCGGGCTGTGCGCGCAGGGTGAGGGGGCGAAGCTCGTCCGGGAGGGGGCGACCGCGCTGGGCGGCCGGATCCCGGTCAACACCAGCGGCGGGCTGGCCTCCTTCGGGGAGGCGGTGCCGGCGCAGGCCATCGCGCAGGTGTGCGAGCTGACGTGGCAGTTGCGCGGGACGGCCGGGGACCGGCAGGTGCCGGGGGCGCGGGCCGGGATCACCGCCAATCAGGGGCTGTTCGGGCACGGGTCGGCCGTCGTCGCCGTGCGCTGAACAGCTCGTGCTGTCCGAACGCTTGACGGCCCCCGGCGGCAGGTTCACACTCGCTCCACAGTCCCGCGCCGCGACCGGGACCCCGAACCCCCCGTGAGGGCCGCGGCCCGTACCCCAGTCGGCGGGGGTACGGGTCGCCTCCATGTCGAGCCTGTCGTACGGGCACCGCTCCCGGGCCCTCGGACGGGCACCGCGCGGGCCCGGGTACGGGCACCGCCCGTCAGGCCCCCGCGGAAAGGCTCCGGCGCCGCTCGCGCGCCAGGGACATCGCGTGTTCCACGACCCCCACCAGCACGTCCTTCACGGACTCCCGGTCGCGTGCGTCGCACAGCAGCACCGGTACCCCGGGGTCGAGGTCGAGTGCCGTCCGTACGGTCACCACGGGGTGCCGGTCGGCGCCGTCGAAGCAGTTGACCGCGACCACGAACGGGATCCCGCGCCGCTCGAAGTAGTCGACGGCCGCGAAGCAGTCGGCGAGGCGGCGGGTGTCGGCGAGGACCACGGCGCCGAGCGCGCCCTGGGCCAGCTCGTCCCACAGGAACCAGAAGCGGTCCTGCCCGGGCGTGCCGAACAGGTACAGCACCAGGTCCTCGCGGAGCGTGATGCGCCCGAAGTCCATGGCCACGGTGGTGGTGCTCTTGCCCTCCACTCCCCCGGTGTCGTCGACACCGACGCCCGGCTCGGAGAGCCGTTCCTCGGTGCGCAGCGGTCTGATCTCGCTCACCGCACTGACCAGGGTGGTCTTGCCCACCCCGAAGCCGCCCGCGACCAGGATCTTCAAGGTCAGCGGTTCGACCGGCGACACCGCGTGCATGGCACCGGTGCGGCTAAAGCGCCCGAAGGCCATCGATCACCTCACGCAGAATGGATTCATCGGGCAGTTCGGCCGGTGGTACCGGCCTGGTCACGTGGACCAGTTCCTCGTCGACCAGGTCGCCGATCAGGACGCGTACGACCCCGACCGCGAGGTCGAGGTCGGCCGCGAGTTCGGCGACCGACTGAGGTCGGTCCCGGCACAGCCCGAGGATGTGGGCGTGTTCCGGGGAGAGGGTCATGTCCCAGACCGGATCGTCGGCCGCCGCTTCGGCGACGACGAGCGCGATCAGGTCGAGGCGGTGCTGACCCGCGTGGCTGGTCCGGCCGCGGGTCATGGCGTACGGGCGTACGACGGGACCCGCTTCGTCGTCGAACCAGTGCGCGTGGTCGGGGCCGTCGGCCGACGGGTCGACGGGGAAGCCGAAGCCGGCGGCGATGTCGGTGTCGGTGGAGTGGTCCTGGCCTGAATCGCTCATGCCGTACGACTCACCCTCCGGCTGGCAGCCCGGTGCGCGGGGCGGTCGCCAGGTGGTCGCCCACTCGCTTGACCATCAGCGTCATCTCGTACGCGACCTGCCCGACGTCGGAGTCGGCGTCGGCCAGCACGGCCAGGCAGCTGCCGTCGCCCGCGGCCATGACGAAGAGGAAGGCCTCGTCGAGTTCGACCACGGTCTGGCGGACCCGGCCGGAGTCGAAGTGCCGGCCCACGCCCTTGGCCAGGCTGTGGAACCCGGAGGCCACGGCCGCCAGGTGCTCGCTGTCCTCACGGGTCAGGTCCTTGGAGCTGCCGGTGGGCAGGCCGTCGCCGGAGAGGACCACCGCCTTGCGGATGGAGCCGACCCGGTCGACGAGCTCGTCGAGGAGCCAGTTGAGCGGGCCGGAGCCGCGGCCCCTGGTGTCGTTGCCGGTCTGCGGTGCGGTCATCGACCGTCCCCTTCGTTCTCGTATCCGGGACCGCCGGCGGCGGAGGTGCCTGCCTCGGTCTCGGACTGCTGCGGTGCGTGCTGGTTGCGGCCCGCCGTCCAGCCACGCTGGAGTGCGGACATGCGCGTACGTACGTCCTCCGCGTCCCGGTCGGCCCCCTGGTCAGTGGCGGCTTCGGCGGGTGCGGCGGACGGGGACTTCTTGAGCTGGGGTGCCAGGCTGGCCTGGCGGACCCGGCGGGGAAGCCCGCCGGTGCCCGGGCCGGGTGCGGGGTCCGTGTCACCGGATCCGGCCGCGGATGCGGGAGTGGGCTGCGGGACCACCGACACCGGACGCTCCACCCGGCGGCCGTGCTCGGCCACCAGGGTCGGCGCGGGGCGGCGGCGCGGCAGCGGTACGGCGCCCGCGGGGCGGGGGCCGTCGGATCGCGAGGCCTCCACGCGCTGGGTCTCCAGCCGGACGGGGCCGGTGGGAGCGAGCGATTCGCGGTCGCGGTCGCCCGGGCGGGGGCCGCCGCGTTCGGTGTGCCGGTCCGTGTGCGGCCGGTCGGCCGGGCGCAGGCCCAGCAGGGCGCTGCGGGGCGTGCCGTTCGGCGGGGTCTCGTCGTCGAGGGTGGCCATGACGGGGCGGCCGGCGGCGCCGGGGCGGCCGGCGATCCCGGCCGCGGTGTCGTCCAGCGCGGCGGGGTCGTCGAGGCCGTCCAGCGGGTCCAGACCGTTCAGGCCGCGGCCCACGAGCGGGGCCTCCAGCTCGACCGGGCCGCGCAGTTCGGCGACGGGCAGCGGGCGGCCGGAAGCGGCGCGCTCCACCGCGACCGGCACGGGCCGCTCGGACGGGGTCCGGCCGACCGGCGCGGGCCCGCCGGCCCGTACGGACTTGGCGGCCGCGCGGGGGCCGTCGAGGCGCACGCCGTTGCCGTTGGTCTCGGGCGCGTCGGTGAGCAGTGCCACGGGGAGGAAGACCACCGCGGTGGTGCCCCCGTACGGGCTGGGCTGGAGGACGACCTTGACGCTGTGGCGCTGGGCGAGGCGGCTGACGACGAACAGGCCGAGGCGGTCGGTGTCGGAGAGTTCGAACTCGGGGGTCTCGGCGAGGCGGAGGTTGGCGTCGAGCAGCGCCTCCGGGGTCATGCCGAGCCCGCGGTCGTGGATCTCCAGGGTGAAACCGTTCGCCACGCGCTCGCCGTGCACCTGGACCGCGGTGTGCGGCGGCGAGAACACCGTGGCGTTCTCGAGGAGTTCGGCGATGAGGTGGGTGATGTCGGCGACGGCGGGGCCGACGATGCCCAGGCGGGTGAGCCGGCGCACCTCGATGCGCTCGTAGTCCTCGACCTCGGCGACGGCGGCCCGTACGACGTCCATCAGCTGGACGGGCTTGCGCCACTGGCGGGAGGGCGCGGCGCCGGAGAGGATCACCAGGCCCTCGGCGTGGCGGCGCATGCGGGTGGTCATGTGGTCGAGGCGGAAGAGGTCGGCGAGCTCCTCGGTGTCCTCGGTGCGGCGTTCCATGGTGTCGAGGAGCGTCAGCTGGCGGTGCAGCAGCACCTGGTTGCGGCGGGCCAGGTTGACGAACACCTCGGAGACGCCGCGGCGCAGGTCGGCCTGCTTGACGGCGGCCTCGACGGCGGCGCGCTGGAGGGTGTTGAGGGCCTGGCCGACCTGGCCGACCTCGTCCTTCTCGTATTCGAGGTGGGGCGCCTCGGTCTCCACGTCCACCGGCTCGCCGGCGGCGAGGCGGCGCATCACGCTGGGCAGCCGGACGCCGGAGGCCTCGTGGGCCTCCTTGCGCAGCCGGGACAGGTCGCGGACCAGGTCGCGGCCGATGCGTACGGAGAGGATCAGGGACACGATCAGGGCGAGGAAGCCGAGGATGCCGGCCGCGGCGGCCTGGATCATGACGCCCCTGGCGACGGGCTCGATGCGCTGCTGGTAGCGGTCACCGGCGGCGGTGTTCATGGCCGCCAGGTCGTCCAGGACCTTGGCCGAGGCCTCGTCCCACTGGGCTGAGGTGACGCTGCGCGGCTTGTTGACCGCGCCGCCGGCGATGAAGCGCTCCTCGGCGTCGCGCAGGGGCTTGGTCTCGGGGTCGTTCCAGTACCGCTCGAACCGCTCCCGGTCGTCGGCGGGGAGGGTCACGAGGTTGAACTCGTAGAGCAGCGAGCGGTTGGCGGCGAAGTCGGAGACGTGGCGCACGTCGGGTGCGGTGACGTTGCGCGCGGCGAGGGCGGACGCGACGACGGCGTCCTCGCGGGAGAGCAGTTCGCGGGCGCGGCTGATGCCGACGAGGGCGCGGCCTTCCTTGTCGACCTCCACGTTGTCGAGGCCGTGGAGGTTCATGAGGAAGTCGTAGCAGGGGTCGACGAGCCGGTTGTACAGCTCCAGGGCCTGGGTGGGGTCCAGGGCGTTCTGGTCGACGGAGCGGCGCATGGCGCCGATGCCCTGGAAGGCCGAGACGATCGAGTGCAGGCGCTGGGCGCTCTGCGAGCTCAGCTCGTCGATGACCTTGGGATCGCGGGCGCTGACGGTGATGGCCTCGACGGCCTGGTCGGTCTCGGCGCGACGCTTGGTGAGTTCGGCCGTGGCGGTGGCGGCCCGGGGGTCGCCGAGGACGACGAGGGTCTGGCGCCGTTCCTTCTGGATGACGCGGGCCACGTCCTCGATCGGGTAGCCGACCTTGTCGATGATGTAGGCCACGTCGAACAGTTGGATCGCCTCACGGCCGGTGATGACCGTGGCGAAGCCCCAGAGCGCGGTCAGGGAGACGAGCGGCACAAGGAGCAACGCCACGATCTTCCGGCGGATGGACTTCCCGCGAAAGCGCATGGCCTCCCCAGCCTCCCCCAGGTCAACCCCGTTACCGGGGGTCGGTGTTCCGTCATTTAAACGGCGTGAGCCTACTACTGCTCCGGAGCAGGTTCGAAGGCGTGTCCGGACGTTTTCGGCCTGACCCCTGTGCGAAGATCACCAGTTGTCCGACACTTCCGGTCAACACCGGCCCGATATGTGGCAGATGACACTTGGTGGGGCGTCAGTTCCTGCACCTTGATGGATGGCTGGAATTGTTCGTTCCGCGATCTTCGCGGGGCCGGGGAGGTTTCCGCGATCCGGGAATCTCCCGACGCCGTCGGACGTCTGTCAGTTCGAGGGCCGCGTCGGGGGTAGACGTGGTGGGTGGACATGGCGGACCGCGGCGTGGGGAGTGAGCGGACCATGAGGAACGACGAGGGCGGCGGCACGGGTTCGGGCGCGTACGCGGGCGTGGCGGCGCGCGGGCTGTGGGTGGAGGAGCCGGCCCGCCGGCTCCGGATGCCCGATCCGGTACGGACGTCCGCGGTACGGGCGGTGGTGATCGTGGCGGTGACCCTGATCCAGGCGACGATCACGTTCTTCCTGACCCTGACCGGGTCCTGGCTGGCCCTGCCGATGGCGCTCTGCGCGATCGCGGGGACGATCGTGGCCACGTGGGGCGTGCTGGACGTGTGGATCACCCGGCAGACGTGGAACCAGCGGTACGGGGTCCTCTCGGAGCCGAGCAGCACGGCGCGCCGGCATCGCCGCGAGGCCCGCAGGGCGGCCCGGGGGCCGCGCGGGGCGGCCCCGGGCCGCATACCCCGCGAGGACGGCCCCCTGACCGCCTCCGGGCCGTACACCACGCGCTGACGGCCGACCTGCCGCCGCCCGACCCTGCCGGGCGGCTGCCGTGCGCTTCCCGGCGGACGGACCGCGTCCGGAACGGGTGTCGTGCGTCAGGAAGGGGCGCCGCTGCGGCGGAACATGCGGGTGGCCGTGACCTCGCCGTGGATGGTCTCCTCCTCCGGGGACTGCTGCGGCAGGCCCGGGCGCAGGTGTTCCTCGACGCTGATGTACTTCAGACCCGCCCGCAGGTCCGCGTCGTTGCGCAGCCGGATCACCAGCGGGAACTCGGCGAGGGCCGTGGTGTCGAACAGGCCCGTCGTGTAGAGCAGTTGGACGCCGAGCGCGTCGGAGACGGCCCGCTGGAGCTCCAGCAGGTACGTGGCGTTCGCGCGGCCGATCGGGTTGTCGAGGAACAGCGTGCCCGCGTGGCGGTGCTTGTCGCGGCCCCGGTCGTTGCTGCGCAGCGCCGCCATCGTGCAGTAGAGCGCGATGGCCGCGGTGAGCAGCTGGCCGCCGGAGAAGACGTCGCCCATCTGGCCGACGGGGACGCGCTCGGCGCGCAGCACGGCGTCCGGCTTGAGGATCTCCACGGAGATGCCCTTGGGTTCGAGCGCCGCCTGGACGCCCCGCAGCAGCAGGGACATGCCGTCGCGGCGGCCGTCGCCGAAGGAGGCCGTGCTGTTCTTCTTCACGGCCGCGCGGGTGGCCTCGTCGATGACCTCGCCGAGCCGTTCCGTGAGCGTGGCCTGGTCCGGCTCCTCGAAGCGGATCCGCAGGAACTCCTGGCCCGACCATTCGCCCAGGCCCTCGGGGAGCTGGGAGAGGCGCTGCGCGGAGCGGAGCGTGGCCAGGGCGGACTCGACGAGGCCGCGCAGGCGGTCGACGATGCTGTCGCGGTTGCGCTCCAGCTGCGCCAGCTCGTCGGTGAGGACCCGCAGGCGGGGGGCGAAGGCCGTCGCCCAGGCCGCCGCGTGCTCGGGCAGGGCGGCGGCGGGCAGTTCCCGGATCTGCTGGCGCGCGGGGGTGCGTACCTGCTCGTAGCGGGTGGAATTGGCGTGCCGGACCAGGATGTCGCTCGCCTCGCGCACCGCGGACTCGGCGGCCGAGAGATCGGCCGCGCAGGCGCGCAGCGAGCGGCGGGCCTCGGTGGCCGACTGGCGGGCCTCCTCCAGCGTGCCCGGGTGGGGCACCGGCTCCTGCTCGTCCTCGGCGTGCGTGTGGTCGCGCAGGAGGTCGCGCAGCAGGGCGGCGGTCTCGTCGAAGCCGCCGGCGCCGTCCTCGGCGGTGCGGTGGTCGCGCAGCAGGTCCGCGTGGGCGGCGCGGGCGCTCTCCACGGCCGCGGTGTGGGCGGCGAGCTGGGCGGTGGCCGTACGGAGCAGGGCCTGGGCCTGTTCGACGTTCTCGGGGACCAGTTCCTCGGGCAGTTCGGTGTGCGCCTCGCCCTCGGCGGGGGCGTGCCGCTCGGCCTCGCCGCGCAGCCGGCCGAGCTGTTCGCTGGCCGTGGACGCGCGGGTCTCCAGCATCTGCACCAGGGACTCGGCGCGGGCGGCGGCGGCCTGCCGGGAGGGGCCGTCGGCGCCGTCGGTGCCTTCGAGGAGCTGGGCGGCGCGGGTGCGCACCTTGTTGGTGAGGCGGTCGAGTTCGGCGAGGGCGGCGCTCTCGTCGCTCTCGGCGCGGGCCTGTTCGGCGCGCAGGTCGGCGCCGACCCCCACCTTCTCGTAGAGCTGGGAGGCGGCGCGGTAGGCCTCGCGCAGGTCCGGGAGGGGCGCGCGCGGGCCGTCCCCGTCCGCCTCCGGCAGCTGGTCGGGGGCGCCGGCGATCTCGGCCCGCTCGGCGCGCAGGGCGCGGGCGGTGCGACGGGCGTCGTCGGCGGCGCGCTGGGCGGCGCGGCGGTCCTCGTCGGCGGCGCGGGCGCGGTCCAGGCAGACCTCGGCGCGGGCCTCGGACTCGGCGCTCTCGTCGGCGAGTTCGCGGAGCCTGGCCTGCCAGCCGGCCCGCTCGCGCAGGCGGTACGCGAGGCCCGCGAGGGCGTCGGCGACGCGGCGGGCGCGCTGGGCGGTGTCCTGGCGCTCCTCGCGGACGCGGGCGGCGTCGGCGGCGGCCTCGTCGGCCTCGGCGCGCACCGTACGGGCCTCCGCGAGCTCGGCGTCGGTCTCCTCGGCGAACGCGCGGGCGGCCGCGGCCTGTTCCGCGAGTTCGGTGAGGCGGCCGGGCGGGCAGCCGGTGCGCCAGGAGGCGAGGCGGGCGGCGAGTTCGCGGTCGCCGGAGAGGCGGGCGGCGAGCTCGCGGATCTCGGTGTCGCGGGCTGCGGCCCGGGTGCGCAGCGCCTGGCGCTCCTCGTCGGCGGCGTGCTCGTCGTGCATGGCCGGGTTGGGCGGGACGAGGAACACCGCGGTGTCGGAGTCGGCCGCGGGCGGTACGGGCGCCAGCAGGGCGGCGGCGGTGCCGACGGCGACGGTGGAGCGGGGCAGCAGGGCGGCGCCGGAGAGGACTTCGCGGGCCCGGCTGTGGGTGTCGGGGTCGGTGATGACGACGCCGTCGACGAGTTCGGGGCGGGCGGCGAGGACGGCGGCGTGGTCGGCGGGGTCCACGGACTGGGCGAGGTAGCGCCAGCCGGGCAGGGCCGGGATGCCGTGCTCGCCGAGGTACTCGACGGTGGCGAGGACGTCGGGGCCGGGCGGCAGCAGGCCGCCGTCGCCGAGGGCGCCGAGGATGCGGGAGTCGTCGGCGGCGGCGGTGCGCAGCTCGAACAGCTGGCGTTCGGCCGCGGCGACCCCGTCGGTGAGCAGGGTGCGCAGGTCGTCGGCGTTCCGGTCGAGGTCGGCGACGGTGAGGCCGCCGGCTTCTGGGGCTCCGGCGGCTCCGGCTCCGGGGCGGCCGGCGGGCCCGGCCTGGGCCGGGCCGTGGCCGCCGGAGCCGTACGCCGCTCCGGCCGCCCCCGCCGTCCCGGCCTGGGCGGCCTGCGCGGCGGATCCGGCGTAGGGGCCGGAGGCGGCGCCGCTCTGCGTGCGCGGGTGGGGCAGGAAGGAGGCGGGAACCGAGGGCAGGCCGAGGAGTTCGGCCAGGCGGGGGGAGTCGGCGAGGGAGGCCGCCGCACGGTACTCGGCGTCGTGCGCGGCCTCGGCCGCCTCGGCGGCGTCCGCCGCGCGGGCGGCGGTGAGTTCGGCGCGGGATTCCGCGGCGGCGGCCTCGCGGGCGGCTTCGGCGGCGGCGCGGGCGGCGTCCCGGGCCTCGTCCCAGGCGGCCACGGCGTTCTTCTCGGCGTCGGTGGCGGCGAGGGCCGCGCGCGCCGGGTCGGCGTCGGGGGCGGAGTCGTCGAGCCAGCCGGCCCGGACCGCCTCGGCGGTCTCCTGCTGGACCTCGGCGAGGCGCGAGCGGAGGTGTTCGGCCTCGCTGCGGGCCCGCTGGGCGGCCGTGGCGGCGGCGGTGGCGTCGCGGTGGGCGCTCTCGCCGACGGAATGCAGCTCGGCGGACCGTGCCTCCTCCTCGTCGGCGGCCCGCTCGCCGTGTTCGGCGGCCGTGTGCAGGGCCCGTACGAGGTCGGCGGCGGCCGTGGCGCGCGCGGCGAGCGCGGGGGCGGCGTCCCGCTCGGCCTCCAGGATCGCGGCGGCGACGCGGGCGGAGCGGTCGGCGGCGGCGCGGTGGCGCAGGACGATCTCGGCGGCCTGCCACGCGGAGTGCAGGGTGCGGGCTTCGAGGAGTTCGCGGCGCTGGGCGGCGGCGGCCTTGTCGGCGACGGTCAGGGCGAGCGAGGCGTGCCGGTAGGCGAGTTCGGCGGAGACGGCCGCGCTGCGGGCGCGGGCCGAGTCGGCGGCGGTGACCTGGTGGGCGGCCGCGGTGACCCGCTGGGCGAGGTCGGCGGCGCGGCCGCGTTCCTCGGCGGCGCGGGCGGACAGCCGCCGGGCGAGGGTGCGCGTACGGCGTTCCGCGCCCGCGTGCACGTCGCGCAGCCGGGAGCGGGCCCCGGCGGCCTCGACGATCTTGGTGAGCAGGTCCACCGAGCCCGCGGTGAAGTCGCGTTCGGCCATGAGCTCGGCGCGGCGGCCGAGCTTGTTGCCGAAGCCGTGGACGAGGTCGGCGAGGCCGTCGGTGTCGCGGGTGTCGGTGACGGCGCGCAGCAGGAGGTCGGTGAAGTCGGAGTCCTTCTTCACCGCGAAGAGGCCGGCGGCCTCGCCCTCGTCGGCGTTCATCTCGCGCTGGTAGCGGAAGAGTTCGGGGTCGAGGCCGAGCTCGGTGAGGTGCTCGTTCCAGCGGTCGTGGATCTCCTCGAAGTACACCTCGAGGTGCGGGTACGCCTTGCCGGCCTCGGTGAGCGCGTCGCGGAAGCCCTTCATCGTGCGGCGGCGGCCCTGGGCGCCGGAGGCGCCTTCGACGGGCGGGCGCACGGCGGTGGCCTCGGCGACGGGCAGGTTGTCGAGGCCGAGGCCCGGGCCGGGGCGGAAGGAGTACCAGGCCTCGGCGAACTTGCGCGGGTCGTTGGAGACCTGGCGGCCGCGCCATTCGCTGACCTTGCCCACGACCACGCACTCGCCGGTCTGGGTGTGCTGCCACTCCAGGGCGACGTGGCCGCAGTCGTCGGCGAGCAGGAACTTGCGCAGGACGCCGGAGCTCGCGCCGCCGAGGGTGTTGCGGTGACCGGGGAGCATCACCGAGAAGATCAGCTTGAGGAGGACGGACTTGCCGCCCCCGTTCTCCAGGAAGAGCACGCCGGCGGGCGCGGGGCGGCGCGGCGGGCCGGTGGGCTCGTCCTCGAAGAACTCCGCCTGGGCCGGCGCCGGGTGGGGCACCGGCTCGCCGACTCCGCGCAGGTCGAGCACGGTGTCGGCGTAGCGCGCACCGGCGGGCCCGATGGAGTAGAGGCGGATCCGGGACAGCTCGTACATGGCGGCGGACTCTCGTGGTGTCTGGTGGCTCAGGGCGTACGGAGGACGGGTGGCTCAGGCGTGGAAGGGGAGCCCGGCATCGGCGGCCAGGTCCAGGTCGTCGCCCTCGGGCGGCGGCAGGAGGGTGGCGGAGCCGTCGGTGACGGGGACCACGCCGAGTTCGAGGAGTTCGGCCATGGCCGCGCTGCCCGCCATGTCGCGGACCTGGAGCTGGTAGCGGGGGGTGGTGCGGTAGGTGCCGCCGGACTCGTCGCCGGTGCGCTGGAGGAAGCCGGAGTCGGTGAGGAAGGCGGCGGCCTTGCCGACGATGCCGGTGGTGGAGCCGGCGAGGCGGCGGGCGTCCTTGGTGGCGCCGGTCGCGCTGCGGCGGGAGTAGACGCGCCAGGCGGCCTCCAGGCCGGGGGCGTCGGAGGCCGGGTCGGTGTTCTCGCCGGTCTCCTCGGCGCGCTCCTCCAGGCGGCGGCAGGTCTGCCGGACGAAGGAGTCGACGCCGTTGACGGTGATGCGGCCGATGTAGCCGTCGTCGGCGAGGTCCTCCGGGCGGGGGAAGGCGAGCGCGGCGACGGCGAGGTGGGCCAGGCCGTGCAGGAACCGGTCGGCGGAGTCGGCGGTGGTGCGGCGGGCGTAGTCGCCCATCCGGACGGCGAAGACGGAGTCCTCGCCGGCGGCCACGGCCATGCCGGCGCGCGGGGAGACCTCCAGGACGACGAGGCCGAGGCCGGTGGCGACGGCGTCGGCGAGGCGTCCGAAGGCGGGCTCCTCGCGGTAGCGGCGCAGCAGCTCGGCGTACTCGGCGTCGCGGGCGGGGAGCAGCTTGGGCTGCAGCCCGAAGGCGACGAGCCGGGCCGCGTCGGCGGCGTCGGCGGGGGTCACCGCCGGGCTCGCGGCCGTGACGGGGGTGGCGGGAGCCGCGGGCTCGCTCCACGCGGGGTGCTCGGCGTGGTGGTCGCTCACGGGTGGGTCTCCTCGGCGGCGCGGGTGGTTCGGGTGGTTCGGGTGGTTCGGGTGGTTCGGGTGGTTCGGGTGGTTCGGGTGGTTCGGGTGGTTCGGGTGGTTCGGGTGGTTCGGGTGGTTCGGGCGGTACTGAGCGTGCGGCCGGGCCGCGCAGGGGATTCGGCCACCTCCGGCCCCGTCGGCGTGTGAGCGGGGGGCACCTCCCAGCGGTGGCCGGGGAAGGGTCCGGGCAGAGCCCGGTGCCCGGCGGAGCCGGGTTTCCCGGGGCTCCGCCCCGGACCCCGCTCCTCAAACGCCGGAGGGGCCGAAATCGGCCGGGCCGGGGCGACGGCGGTCACGACGCCTCCGCGCGGTCGGCGGCCATGCCGGCGGCGTCGAGGAGGGCGGTGCCGACGATGAGGTCGGCGCCGCCGAACTCGGGGTCGTCGAGCTGCGTGCCGTCGTCCACCGCGAAGAGCAGCCGCTCCTCCCCCTGCCGGTACGCCGTGCCGACGGCCGGGCTCGCCGCGTGGACGGCCAGCAGGGCCACCAGGTACGGCAGGTCCGGGTCGCTGCGGCGGGCCTGCGCGAGGAGCCCGGACAGCCGTCGCGGTGCGTCGTGCGGAAGGTCCAGGAGCTCCTTCGCGGCGGCGAGCTGCTCCTCGCTGAAGCGGCTGTCGTCCGGGGTGGCGATGAGGTCCGGCTCCGGCATCTCCGCGCCGAGGTGCTCGCGCTCCACGGGCGGGGTGAGCAGGATCTCGACCAGGTCGCTCACCCGCACCGAGACGGGCGTGCGCAGCCCGGCGCCGGCGGCGAAGAAGGCGGCGGTCACCCGGCTCGCCTGCTCCAGGGGCAGCGGCAGGAGCGGGGCCACGAGCTGGCCGTACAGGTCGATGCCGGAGCGCGGCGCCGGGGCGGCGAAGGCCTGGCGGTCCTGCTCGGCCCGGAACAGCGGGCCCGCGTCCAGCAGTCGGGACTGGAGCTGGGTGTGGCGGCGGATGCAGTCCTTGACGATGTCGACGAGCTCGGCGGCGCGCCGCTTGCTCTCCGGCTCCTCGGCCTCGTCGCGCGCCTTGCGGATGTTGGTCAGGATCGCGTTCTCGTGGCGGTAGCGGTCGGCGACGTGGTCGAGGGCTTCGGCGATCATGTCGGGCACGGCCTGCAGCCAGTCCACCGCCCGTACGTTGCGCCGGGTGGCGTCCAGGGTGCGGCGCAGGGTCTCGGCGTACTGGACGGTCCGGTAGCGGGCCTGCTCGGCGGCGAGCTGGGCGTCCGCCAGCCGGCCGCGGCTGATCAGCACCTCCAGCTTGACCTCGGCGGCGATCTGGGCGCTGGTGACGTCGGTGTCGAGGGCTCCGACCAGGACGTTGACGGCCTCGTCGGTGGTGCGCAGGTAGACGGCGCCGCCGTAGCCGGGGACCTCTTCGATCAGTTTGAAGTCGTAGTCGCGGCGGACGTAGACCCCGTCCGGGCCGAAGGTGCCGTAGATCGCGCGGAAGCCGCGGTCGACGCTGCCGACGTTGATCAGGTTCTCCAGCACCCAGCGGGCCACCCGCTCGTGCTCGGCCGCCGGGCGGCCGGGGGCCTGGGCCGCGACGCGCGGCAGCAGCCTGGCCACTATCTGCTCGTGGTCGGCGCCCGTGTCGAAGTCCATGTTGAGCGTGACCAGGTCGATCGCGGCCAGCGCGACCTCCGCCATCGCGTAGATGCCGTACTCGCCCGCCAGATTGGCCTTGCGGACGTCGAGGTCGTGCAGCGGAGCGGTGCAGGCGAGGGCGCGCAGCCGCCGGGCCAGGCCCTCGTCGGCGGCCGGGCCCGGCGCCGGGGACGGGAGGGTCTTCGCCGGGGCTGGGAGAGTCACGGACAAAGACTAGGCGCTGTTGCTGACAACATCCCAAACGGCATGGTTCGGCCGGATCGTCCCCGGCCGGACCGGGGGACGTCTGCTCTACGCTCAGCGCATGGATTCCATGATCGCATCCTCTGCGGTGGTCGACCTCAACGCCGACCTCGGCGAGGGGTTCGGGCGCTGGACGCTCACCGACGACGAGGCCCTGCTGTCCGTCGTCACGAGCGCCAACGTGGCCTGCGGTTTCCACGCCGGCGACCCGTCCATCATGCGCCGGGTCTGCGAACTGGCCGCCGAGCGGGGCGTACGGATCGGCGCGCAGGTCTCCTACCGCGACCTCGCCGGGTTCGGACGGCGCGCGATGGACGTCCCGGCCGGCGAGCTGGCGGACGAGGTGGCCTACCAGATCGGCGCGCTGGAGGTGTTCGCGCGGGCGGCCGGCTCCCGGGTGTCGTACGTGAAACCGCACGGCGCGCTCTACAACCGGACCGTGCACGACGCGGACCAGGCCGCGGCGGTGGTCGCGGGCGTCCGGCTGGCCGCCGGGTCCGGTGCCACCGGGGGCCTGCCCGTACTGGGCCTGCCCGGCTCGCTCCTGCTCGCCGCCGCCGGCGAGGCCGGGCTGGCCGCCGTACCGGAGGCCTTCGCCGACCGCGCCTACACGCCCGCCGGGACGCTGGTGCCGCGCACCGAGCCGGGAGCGGTGCTGCACGACCCGGACGCGGTGGTGGCGCGGGCCGTGCGGATGGCCGCCGAGGGGACGGTGACGGCCGCCGACGGCTCGCCGGTCCGGGTGGCCGCGCGGTCGCTGTGCCTGCACGGGGACACCCCGGGGGCGGCGGTGCTCGCGCGGCGGGTCCGGGAGGCGCTGGGCGCGGCCGGGGTCCGCGTGGCGGCCTTCGCGTGAGGACCCTGGTGGTGGGCGGCGCGGCGCTGTTGATCGAACTGGACTCGGCGGCGGAGGTGGCGGCGCTCCACGCCGAGCTGCTGCGCCGCCGGGACGCGGGCGAACTGGGGCCCGTACGGGACCTCGTGCCGGCGGCGCGGACCGTCCTGCTGGACGGGGTGCGGGACCCGGCCGCGCTGGGTGCCCGGATCGCCCGGTGGGAGGTGCCGGCGCTCACGCAGGCGCAGGGGCCGCTGGTCACCGTCCCGGTGCGGTACGACGGGCCGGACCTGGCGGAGGTGGCCCGGCGGTGGGGGGTGTCCCCGCGGGAGGTGCCGGGGATCGTGGGCGGCATCGGCTTCCGGGTGGCCTTCTGCGGGTTCGCTCCCGGCTTCGGCTACCTGACGGGGCTCCCGGAGCGTTTCCACCTGCCCCGCCGGGACACGCCCCGGACGTCCGTCCCGGCGGGCTCGCTGGCGCTGGCCGGCGAGTACGCGGGGGTGTACCCGCGCTCCTCCCCCGGCGGCTGGCAGCTGATCGGCTCCACGGACGCGGTGCTGTGGGATCCGGAGCGGGAGCCCGCGGCGCTGTTCGCGCCGGGCGTCCGGGTGCGGTTCACGGAGGCGGGCCGTGGCTGAGCTGCTGGTGGTGCGGCCGGGCGCGCTGACCACGGTCCAGGACCGGGGGCGGCCCGGGTACGCGCACCTGGGCGTTCCCCGCTCGGGCGCCCTGGACACGGCGGCGTACGCGATGGCCAACCGGCTGGTCGGCAACCCGCCGGGCGCGGCGGCGCTGGAGACGACCCTGGACGGGACGGGGCTGCGGGCGCTCGCCGCGACGGTCGTGGCGGTCACGGGCGCACCCTGTTCCGTACGGATCTCAGGTCGCCCGGCGGCCTGGGGAGCGGCGGTCCGGCTGCCGGCCGGGGCGGAGCTGGAGGTGGGCCCGGCGGAGTCGGGGCTGCGCAGCTACGTCGCGGTGCGGGGAGGCCTGGCCGTCCCGCCGGTCCTCGGCAGTCGCTCGGCGGACCTGCTGTCGGGGCTGGGGCCGGCCGTCCTGTCGGCCGGGATGCGGCTGCCGGTGGGCCCGGCCGGGCCGGATCCGGTGCCCGGGGCGGACGTCTGCGGCCTGCCCGGGCCGCCCGCGGAACTGCTGCTTCCGCTGCGCCCGGGGCCGCGGGCGGACTGGTTCGAGCCGGCTTCGCTGGCCGGGCTGTGGCGGGCGCGGTTCCGGGTGTCGGCGAGGTCCAACCGCATCGGCCTGCGCACGGAGGCGGGCCCGCCGCTGGTCCGCGCACGGCCCGGTGAGCTGCCGAGCGAGGGCATGGTGCTGGGCGCGGTCCAGGTCCCGCCGGACGGCCTGCCGGTGGTGTTCCTGGCCGACCACCCGGTGACGGGCGGCTACCCGGTGGTCGGCGTGGTGCCGGCGGGCCCGGCCCTGGACGCGGCGGCGCAGGCCCGGCCGGGGACTGCGGTGAGGTTCCTCCGGTCCCGGTGAGACGTCGCCGCGGGGTTGCGGCCGGGTACGGACGCCCCGGCCTTCCTCGGGCCGGGGCGTCCGCGCGTCCTCGACCCGCTACACGGCCGACTCCGGGGCGATCCGGCTCCGGACGGCCGACTGCACGTCCTCTTCCTCGGCCGGGTCCGTCGCCAGGCGGCGCAGCCGGGGGGCGACCCGGGCGTCGGCGGTCTCGGCGTGGTGGGCCGCCACCTCGCGGGTGGTCTCCTCGCAGTCCCAGAGGCATTCGACGGCGAAGCCCGCCGCGAAGGAGGGGTCGGTGCTGGCGAGGGCCCGCGCGGCCCGGCCGCGCAGGTGGGACGAGGCCGTCTCGCGGTAGATGTGGCGCAGCACGGGGGCGGCGCAGCCGATGGCGAGGCGGCCGGCGCCGTCCACGAGGGGGTAGAGGTGCCGGGTGTCGGGGCCCGCGCCGCGGACCGTGGAGCGCAGGGCGCCGAGGACCAGTTCCGCGTCCTCGGCTCCGCCGCGGGCGGCCAGGGTGGCCGCGGCGGCCGCGCCCAGGGCGTCGGGGCGGTGGATCCAGCGCCGGGCCCGTTCGACGGCCTCGGGGCCGCACATGCGCTCGTAGGCGGCCACGGCGGGTTCGTCGGCTGCGGCCTCGATGAGGTCGAGCACGGCGGGGTTCTCCGGCTCGGCGAGGACCAGGTGGTGCAGGGCCGTGGCGCGGGCGGCCTCGCCGGAGGCGCCCGCGGCGGCCGCGAGGATCGCGGAGCGGTCCTCGGGTGCGGCGACCGCGGCCAGGCAGCGCGCGGCGGGCACGTGCAGCGGCGTGCCGCGGCGCAGGCCGTCGGCGGCCCAGTCGAAGACGGCCTGGACTCCCCAGTCGGGCCGGGGGCCGCTGGGGGTCAGCTGGCGCTGCCAGCGGTCGAAGGAGCCCTGTCGGCGGGCGGCGCTCAGGCGCGCGCCGTGCTGCGGGGTCTCCTCCCACAGGGACCACGGCCGGGGCTCGTAGGCGTCGCGGACGGCGGCGGCCAGCCGCGCCTCGCCCTCGGCCGTGGCCGGGAACCTGGCGAGGACGGGGGCGGCCAGGGACCGCAGGCCTTCGTCGTCGTCGCGCAGGGCGAGTTCGTCGAGGGCCCAGGCCCAGTTCGCCCCGGAGGCGGCGTAGCGGCGCAGCAGCATGAGCGCGTCGTCGCGGCCGTACGAGGCGAGGTGGCCCAGGACGGACAGGGCGAGGCCGGTCCGGTGGTCCTCTTCGTCGACGAGGTCGTCGGCGCTGAAGAGGTGGTGCTCGATCTCGCCCAGCGGACCGTTGAGGTCCAGGTAGAGCCGGGCGTAGTACAAGGAGCGGTTCTCGACCTGCCAGTCCTGGCGCGGGTCGCGGAGCACGCACTGGTTGAGGGCCTCGAGGGCCTCCGCCCTGGGTGCCGCGAGTGCGTGCAGCGTGCCGTCGCCGCGGCCGCGCTGGAGGAGCCCGAGCAGGGTACCGCTCGGTGCTATGACTGGTTCGAACATGGGAATGGCCTCAAATCAAGCTGGGGACGCAACCGGGAATCGGGATTCACAGGGCCGCGTAACAGCATGTGAGGACGTCCGCCGTCATGTTCCGCTCGATGTAGACCATTGCCTTCTCACTCTCGTCAGTTCTTCGTGACCATGGTGGCCGGGTCGGGCAGGGACACCCTTCGTGTCCTACCCGCTCCGGCCCGCCCCCCGTGCTCGCGAATCGAATCCGACGCCATGATGGCCCAGGCGGTTTGTGCACCGCGACCACATTTACGGCTGCCGTGACCATTCCGTGAGGTCGGGAACCGGCCGGGCCCGGCCAGATCCGAGGCAAAAACGGACTACTCGGCTCCGAAAAGTTCCAGCAGGTCGGCCTTGGCGAACATGCGCGCCGTGTCCACGGCGGAGGGGGTTCCGGCGGTCGGATCGGCTCCGCCGGCGAGCAGGGCGCGGATGACGGCCTCCTCGCCCTTGAAGACGGCCCCCGCGAGCGGGGTCTGGCCGCGGTCGTTGGCGCGGTCGGCCTCGGCGCCCCGGGCCAGCAGGGCGGACACGGCGTCGGCGTGGCCGTGGTAGGCGGCGAGCATGACGAGGGTGTCGCCGCGGTCGTTGGTGAGGTTCGCCGGGACCCCGGCGTCGAGGTAGGCGGTGAGCGTCTCGGTCTCACCCTGACGGGCGAGGTCGAAGATCTTGGTGGCCAGCTCGATGACGTCCTCGTCGGGGACGTCCTGGGAACCGGCGCCTTCCGCGGCGTGCTCGCTCATCGTTCGTTACCGCCTTTCACTCGTTGCTGACATGGTCCGCCCCGCAGCCCCGTCCCCAGGACGGGCGGGCAGGGGGGTGCACGGCACTGCGTCCGTACGGGTGAATCGCCAGAGTAGCGCCCTGGCCTGCACATGTCCGGGTCGGGCCGAGGCAAGGATCACCCTCGACCCCGGGTATGCCGGACGCGCCAGCCGGGCTGAGCCGGTCAAGTGAAAAACTCGCAGATTCACCCGTATGCACCTTTTGTCGCATTGATACTTCCTGTGAGCCTGGAACAACTGATGGTGACTGTCCCCACCAAACAGGAGAACACCTCATGGTCCTGTCCATCTCAGGCGTGGTCCTGCTCGGCATCATCTGCTTCCTCTTCTTCAAGAAGGACGGGATGAAGCTGACGCACGCGTTCGTCTGCTCGCTCTTCGGCTTCTTCCTCGCCGGCTCCGCCATCGCCCCGAGCATCACGGCGAGCACGGCGAGCCTCGCGAGCCTGCTCGGCGGGATCAAGCTCTAGCCCGGCCATCGCGCAGCAGCACCAGCGACACCCGAAGCACCCGTCACCACCACAACTCCAGGAGACGCCCGTGGCCCGGCGCCCACTTCCCCGCATCCTCAGCAGCGGCACCGTGTCGCTGTCCCGGGGCCGCGACTTCGCTCGCACGGCCGCCGACACCGCCACGGACGTCCTCCATCCGCTCCTCACCATCGGACGCGGCCTGCGCGTCCTGGCCTCGGCCGGGCGGCGCAGATGGTCCGAGACGCCCAAGGACAAGCGTGGTCCCGCGCTGTTCCTGGGAGCCGCCTGCGTCCTCGTGGTCGCGCTCGTCCCCTACGGTCCGCTCCTCGCCCTGATCACCCTCATGGCGGCCGCGGCCTGGCAGGGACGCGACCGCACCCCGGTGAAGACCGGGCCCAGCGATGCCGAGACCGAACGGCTCGGCTCCCTCTACGAAGCCCTCGTGCCGTACTTCTCCATCCCGGAGGACCCGACCCCCCTCTTCGCCCACGGCGGGGACTGGGACAAGGCCTTCAGCGGCTACGAGTTCGACGAGGCGGGCCGCGTCACCCGGCTCCACATCCGCTACCCGGCCTACTTCACGGATGGCGAGGCCGCCTCACGGGCCCGGATCGAGGCACTGCTGCACGCCAAGTCCGGGCGCGGTCGGGAGTATCTCTTCGACTGGGACGAGGAGGGCAACCAGCTCGACCTGAGCGTGCTGGCGGCGTTGCCGACGGGCATCGCCGCCCAGCCGTTCGTCACCTCCCCCGGCGAGACCGTGCTCGGTTTCACCGACGCGGGCGGCGTGCAACGCACCCTGCCCGTCCTGGAGGCCGGTGAGCCCCGCGACGTGCCGCCGGTGATCTGGCGCACCGGGCCCCGCTCCACCGAGCCCCACCTGCTGGCCGTCGGCCAGCCCGGCAACGGCACCTCCACCCTGATCCGCTCCGTCGCCCTCCAGGCCCTGCGGCACGGCGGCGACGTACTGATCGTCGACGGCGGCGGCAGCGGCGAGTACGCCTGCCTCACCGGCCGCGTCGGCGTCCTCGCGGTGGAATGCGGGCCGACCGGGGCGCTGGCCACCCTGGAGTGGGCCGCGCAGGAGACCGAGCGGCGGCTCATCGCCTCCCACCGGGCCCGGGAGGCCGGCCGGCCGGCGCCCGAGGACACCCGGCGCCCGCTGTGGATCCTGCTGGACCAGCCGAGCGTGCTGGCCCACCTCGCGGTCGCCGAAGGGGGCCCCGACCCGCTGACCCCCCTGCAGGTGCCGCTGCGGCACGGGCGGCCCGCCCACGTCACGGTGGTGGTGGCCGAGCACTTCGACCACCTGGAACTGCTGCACGACTCCGTCTGGCAGCACACCCGCGCCCGGATCGTCCTCGGGCCCGCCGGGATCCAGCAGATCGCCGACGTGCTGGGGCTGCCGCCGCACACCACCCCGACGGCCCAGGTGCCGCCCGGGCGCGGGTACGCCCGGCTCGGCACCGGCCCCGTGCACCGGCTGCAGGTGCCCGCCACCCCGGACCCGTACGACGAGGCCACGCACCCGGCCTACCGCCAGGCCGTGCTCGAACTGCTGCCGGACCGGCAGCAGGCTCCCGGCCGCGGCCCGGGCAAGGCGCTCCAGGCGCAGCCCCCGGCACAGGGCTCCGCCTTCGACACCTCGGAGGTCCCGGAGGTGCCGGCCGAGGCTCCGTAGGCCCCTCGCGTCGGGTCCGGCGGGTTACGCCACGAACGTGCGCGGCGGTTCCGCGCCGCTGCCGCCCGCGCCCGTGCCGACCAGCCGGGCCGCCGCCGCGAGCCGGGAGGCGGCCTCCTCGGCCACCGGCCCGCCCACGGTGAACGGCAGCCGGACGTAGCCCTCGAAGGCCCCGTCCACGCCGAACCGGGGCCCCGAGGGGACCCGTACGCCGACCCGCTCCCCCACCTCGGCCAGCCGGGACCCGGACAGGCCGCCCGCGCGGGCCCACAGCGTGAGGCCGCCCTGCGGAACCTCGAACTCCCAGTCCGGCAGCTCCCGACGGACCGCCGCGACCAGCGCGTCGCGGTTTTCCCTGGCCTGCTCGCGGCGGATCCCGACGGCCTCCCGCCAGCCCCCGGTGCGCATCAGCCAGTTCACCGCGAGCTGTTCCAGCACGGGCGTGCCCAGGTCGGCGTAGGCGCGGGCGGCGACCAGGCTGCGGATCACGTCGGGCGCGGCGCGGACCCAGCCGATCCGCATGCCCGCCCAGAAGGCCTTGCTGGCGGAGCCCACGGTGATCACCGTGCTGCCGGCGGGGTCGAAGGAGCAGACCGGGCGCGGCATCTCCAGTTCCGGGTCCAGCTGGAGTTCCAGCATGGTCTCGTCGGCGACGAGGACGGTGCCGGCCGAGCGGGCGGCCGCCACCATGGCGCGCCGCTGCTCGTCGGAGGCCAGGGCCCCGGTGGGGTTGTGGAAGTCGGCCACGACGTAGGCGAGGCGGGGGGCCGAGTCGCGCAGCACCTGCCGCCAGACGTCCATGTCCCAGCCGGCCAGCCCGTCCGCCATCGCGACGGGGACCAGGCGCACCCCGGCGGCGCGCATCAGCTGGAGGATGTTGGCGTAGGACGGCGACTCGACGGCGATCCGCTCCCCGCGCCCGGCGAAGAGGCTGCAGATGGCGTCGATCGCGCCCATCGCGCCGGTGGTGACCATGATCTGCTCGGGCATGGTGGGGATGCCCTGCTCGGTGTAGCGGTCGGCGAGCATCCGGCGCAGCGCGGGCAGGCCGGCCGGGTAGTCGCCGTGGGTGTGGGCGTACGGGGGCAGCTCCTCCAGTGCGCCCTGCACGGCCTTGGTGAGCCAGGGCTCGGGGGCGGGGAGGGCGGCGCAGCCGAGGTCGATCATCGAGCCGAGGGACTCGGGCGGCAGCGGTTCCAGGCCGCGCGCGGGCAGCGGGTTCCCGGCCGGTACGGCGGTCCAGCTGCCGGCGCCCCGGCGGGACTCCAGGAACCCCTCCCCGCGCAGCGCCTCGTACGCGGCGGCGACGGTGGTGCGGCTGAGGGAGAGGGAGCCGGCCAGCTCCCGCTCGGCGGGGAGCCGGGCGGCGACCGGGACGCGGCCTTCGAGGACGAGGAGGCGGATCCCGTCGGCGAGGGTGCGGTACGCGGGCAGTCTGCGGGCGCCGGGGACCGCGGGGCGCTCCTGCTGCGAGGTGATGAGGCGGGCGAGCTGGGCGGCGCCGACCGCCGAGGTCCATTCGGCCATTGCGTCCGGTCCACCTTCGTCGGATTGGCCTCGACGGCAGGGGTCGGAAGCCGGGATTGGATTGATGTCTGCGGGCCCAGACTGTCACGCGCCAGTCCACTCGCACCAGGGGGCACCGCACCCGGCGGACCGGAAGGGCCCCAGGATCGGCCTCCGCCGTGTCCGCCGTTCACCTCGCGGACCACCGTCCCCTCACGTCACGGGGGATACTGCCGCCGTGACGCACGTACGCCTTCGCCATCCGTATCTGGACCACCCGGCTCCGATCCCCTTCGCGCACCGGGGAGGTGCCGCGGACGGGCTGGAGAACACCGCCGCGGCCTTCCGCCGGGCGGCCGAAGCGGGCTACCGGTACTTCGAGACCGATGTGCACGCCACGGCCGACGGGAAACTCGTCGCCTTCCACGACTCCACGCTGGACCGGGTCACCGACGGCCGGGGCCGGATCGCCGAGCTGCCCTGGAAGCAGCTCCGCGAGGTGCGCGTGGCGGGCACCGAGCCCCTGCCGCTCTTCGAGGAGCTGCTGGAGGAGTTCCCGGACGCCCGCTGGAACATCGACGTCAAGGCCGAGTCGGCCCTGCACCCGCTCGTCAACCTGATCGCGCGGACCGGCATCTGGGACCGGGTCTGCGTGGGCTCCTTCTCCGAGAGCCGGGTGGCCCGCGCCCAGCGGCTCGCCGGCCCCCGGCTGGCCACCTCGTACGGCGTGCGCGGGGTGCTGGGCCTGCGGCTGCGCTCGTACGCGATCCCGGCGGCGCTGCGCGTGGGCGCGGTGGCGGCCCAGGTGCCGGAGACGCAGGCGGGCATCCGCGTGGTGGACCGGCGCTTCGTGCGGACCGCGCACGAGCGGGGTCTGCAGGTCCACGTGTGGACCGTGAACGAACCGGAACGCATGGAGGCTCTCCTCGACCTGGGAGTCGATGGCATCATGACCGACCGGATCGACATCTTGCGCACGGTGCTGGACCGGCGCGGGGCCTGGGCCTGACACGCCCCTCGGCCGCCGCGCGGGGCCGGCGGCCGCTGCGGTACGGGGACCAGCGAGGGGGACACCAGGTGAGCGCGGAAGACAGCAGCACGACCGAGCAAGCGGAACCAGCGGAACCGGGAGCCGAGGACGGCAGATCGGCGACGTCGGTCGCGGCCGGGGCGGCCGCCCGCAAGCGCGAGCAGCGCGGCTGGTACTTCTACGACTTCGCCGTGTCGGTGTACTCGGCGAGCGTGCTCACCGTGTTCCTGGGGCCGTACCTGACCTCGGTGGCCAAGGCCGCCGCGGACGCCGAGGGCTTCGTGCACCCGCTGGGCATCCCGGTGCGGGCCGGTTCCTTCTTCGCCTACGCGGTGTCGGCCTCGGTGATCCTGGCCGTGCTGCTCATGCCGCTGGTGGGCGCCGCGGCGGACCGGACCGGGCGCAAGAAGCCGCTGCTGGCGGTGGCCGCGTACACGGGCGCCGCGGCGACGACCGGAATGTTCTTCCTGGGCGGCGAGCGCTACCTGCTGGGCGGGCTGCTGCTCATCGTGGCGAACGCCTCGCTGTCCGTCTCGATGGTGCTCTACAACGCCTACCTGCCGCAGATCTCCACGCCGGACGAGCGGGACACCGTCTCCTCGCGGGGCTGGGCCTTCGGCTACACCGCGGGCTCCGTGATGCTCGTGCTGAACCTGGTGCTCTACATGGGCCACGACTCCTTCGGGCTCACCGAAGGCATGGCGGTACGGATCTGCCTGGCGTCCTCGGGCCTGTGGTGGGGCGCCTTCGCCCTGATCCCGCTGCGCCGGCTGCGCGACCGGGCCGTGGTCCGGGAGCCGGGGGCCGGGCCGGCGGTCAGCGGCTGGAAGCAGCTCGTCGCCACCCTGAAGGACATGCGGCGCTACCCGCTGACGCTGTCGTTCCTGCTGGCGTACCTGATCTACAACGACGGCGTGCAGACGGTGATCTCCCAGGCCTCCATCTACGGGTCGGAGGAGCTGGAGCTGGACCAGTCCACGCTCATCGGGGCGGTACTGCTGGTGCAGGTGCTGGCGGTGGGCGGGGCGCTGGGGATGGGCCGCCTCGCGCGGACCTACGGCGCCAAGCGGACGATCCTGGGCTCGCTGGCCGCCTGGGGCGTGACGCTCGCGGTCGGGTACTTCCTGCCGGCCCGGACCCCGGTGTGGTTCTTCGCGCTCGCCGCGATGATCGGGCTGGTGCTGGGCGGCAGCCAGGCACTGTCGCGCTCGCTCTTCTCGCACCTGGTGCCGGCCGGCAAGGAGGCCGAGTACTTCTCGGCGTACGAGATGAGCGACCGCGGGCTGAGCTGGGTGGGACCGCTCGTCTTCGGCCTGACCTACCAGCTCACGGGGAGCTACCGGGACGCGATCATCTCGCTGGTGGTCTTCTTCGCACTGGGATTCGTGCTCCTGGCCAGAGTGCCGGTGCGGCGCGCGGTGGAAGCGGCAGGCAATCCTGTACCGGAGCGGATCTGAGGGCGGGTCCGCGAGTGCGCACGGTCCGGATCCGCGAACGAATTCCGAACGAATTTAGACGTTGAAGCAAAGGGCCGGTAGTGTACGCCTTTGGCCTGCCAGGCGGACCGTTACTGCGCGCTCAAGAAGCGTGGACGTTGGGTGACATCTGCTGCCAGATGTGACAAAACGGGCATTGGTGGGTACAACAAGGGGCGGCACGACGGGCGACGCACGACCCGGAGCGGGAATCTATACCGCCGACCGGACGTTGACCGGATGACGACGACAGCGACACCTGTCCTGTGGGCGACAAAGCCCGGGAGGCACGATTCATGAGTGAGCGAGCTCTCCGCGGTACGCGCCTCGTGGTTACCAGCTACGAGACGGACCGCGGCATCGATCTGGCCCCGCGCCAGGCGGTGGAGTACGCATGCCAGAACGGACATCGATTTGAGATGCCGTTCTCGGTTGAGGCAGAAATTCCGCCGGAGTGGGAGTGCAAGGCGTGCGGCGCCATGGCACTCCTGGTGGACGGGGACGGGCCCGAAGAGAAGAAGGGCAAGCCTGCGCGAACGCACTGGGACATGCTCATGGAGCGACGCACCCGCGAGGAGCTGGAGGAAGTGCTGGCCGAAAGGCTCGCAGTCCTGCGTTCCGGCGCCATGAACATTGCCGTGCATCCGCGGGACAGCCGCAAGTCCGCCTGACAGCCGGACGGATACACAAGCCGAGGGGCCCCGCCACGCATGTGGCGGGGCCCCTCGGCTTTGTCCTGCGCCCGGTGCCGTGCCGACCGGCACGGCATCGGGCGGACGTGCGGCGGTCCTACGGCGCCAGGGGCGGGCGGTAGACGGTGCCCGGGCCGGCCGGCCCCTCAGGCCGGTCCTCGCGGATGACCTCGCCCTGCACGACCTTGCCGTCGGGGTGGTGGATGCGCGCCTGCTGGAAGGCGTCGCCGAAGCTCCCGGCCGGGGCCGAGGCCATCTTGCGCTCCAGCGAGCGGGCCGCGCGGCGGCCGACCCAGGCCCGCACGGGCGGGAGCAGCAGGAACAGGCCCGCCACGTCGGAGAGCAGCCCCGGCATCATCAGGAGCAGGCCCGCCAGCATGGTGAGGCCGTTGCCGCGGCCGGGCTCCTGCGGGGTGGGCTGGCGCCCCTGCTGGGCCTGCTGGAAGGTCTCCGAGAGGTTCTTGAAGGCGCGCCGCCCGGCACGCTTGATGACCACCGCGCCCAGGACGATGCCGCCCGCCAGCAGCGCGGCCACGGCGAGCCCGCCGGCCACGTCCGCGACCACGGTGAGCAGCCAGATCTCCAGGATCAGCCAGGCCGCGAGGGCCAGGGGAAGGAAGGTTCGGGCGGTCGAACGCCGCCGGGGGGCCGTGGAAATGCCGGTCGTCATGGCATCCAGTGTGCCTGGGACCGCGTAAAAGCGGCCTCAGCCGGAGGTACCGGACATCCCTTAGGGGGTCACCGCTTGTCGTCGTCCTTGCCCAGCAGTCTGGCCGCCTGGGCCTTGAGGCCCCACTGGGTGACCCGCCACAGGGCCTCGACCACGATGTCCTTGCTCATCTTGCTGTCGCCGAACTCACGCTCGACGAACGTGATGGGCACCTCCACCACGCGGAAGCCCTTCTGCACCGCCCGGCGGGCCAGGTCGACCTGGAAGCAGTAGCCCGCGGAGGCCACCTCGTCCAGGCCGAGGCCCTCCAGGGTCTCGCGGCGGAAGGCGCGGTAGCCGCCGGTCACGTCGCGGATCGGCACGTTCAGCATCAGCCGCGAGTACGTCGAACCGCCGCGCGAGAGGATCTCCCGGCTCTTGGGCCAGTTGACGACGCGGCCGCCCGGCACCCAGCGGGAGCCGAGGACCAGGTCGGCGCCGGCCAACGCGGTGAGCAGGCGGGGCAGCTCCTCCGGCTGGTGGGAACCGTCGGCGTCCATCTCGACGATCACCCCGTAGCCGGCGTCCAGGGCCCAGAGGAAGCCCGCCAGGTAGGCGGCGCCGAGCCCTTCCTTGCCCTTGCGGTGCAGCACGTGCACGTGGTCGTCGCCGACCGCGAGCTCGTCGGCGAGCTTGCCGGTGCCGTCGGGGCTGTTGTCGTCGGCGACCAGGATGTGGGCGTCGGGCACCGCCGCGCGGACGCGGCCGACGATCAGCCCGATGTTCTCCGCCTCGTTGTAGGTCGGAATGATCACCAAGGCCGTACCGAGCGGCCCGTAGGTCCGCTGTCCGCCGTCGCTCACTGAGTCCCCTTTTGTGCTCGTGCACGTCCTGTACGTCTGGTCGCAGAGGATGACTTTAGAACAGTGATCGGGGCCCGCGGTCCTTCGGGCCGGTCAGACGCCCGCTGGCTGCGGGCCGCCGTGACCGTTGTCTACTGGACCGCCGGGCCCCGACCCGGGGCCACCCTCCCCCAGCTGCCACTGGGGGTGCCCCCACCGGCGAAACCTTCCCTCGCCCCCGAGGCGCGGGCGCGCTGAGCAGACGGATCCGTCCGGCACGGACGTCCTGTGGTGGACCCGGCCGAACCTATCCGGGTCCGACCGCCGGTACCGAACCGAGGCACACCGGATCACCCCTGTGGGCGTACGAATACCTCCCGGCCGCCGACGACGGTGGCGAGGCACACCGGCAGTTCGGATCCGGGGGTCAGATCGGGCAGTCCGGGGGTGCCCGAGCGGGGGTCCGTGGACCAACGGGCGACCCGGTCGTCGGGGGCCTGGACCACCAGTTCGCCGGTCTGCCAGACCGCGTAGTCGGCCGGGGCGCCGGGTACCAGGATCCCCGCGTCGTCGCGGCCCAGGGCCCGCCAGCCGCCCCGGGTGTGGGCGGTGAAGGCGGCCCGCACGGAGACGCGGTGCCCGGGGGTCCGGTGGAACGCGGCCGCGCGGACCGTGCCCCACGGGTCGAGCGGGGTGACCGGCGCGTCCGAGCCGAAGGCCAGCGGGACACCGGCCTTGAGCATGGCCGCGTACGGGTTGAGGGTGCGGGCGCGCTCGACGCCGAGCCGGTCGGCGTACATGCCGTCCTCGCCGCCCCAGGCCGCGTCGAACGCGGGCTGCACGGAGGCGGTGAGCCCCAGCTCCGCGAAGGCGGCGATGGCGGCGGGGGTCATCATCTCGGCGTGCTCCACCCGGTGCCGGGCGGCGCGCACCCGGGCCAGACCGACCTTCTCGGCGGCCGCCCGGACGCCCTCGACGACGGCGGCGATCGCGGCGTCCCCGATGGCGTGGAAACCGGCCTGGAGGCCCTCCTCGGTACAGGCCGTCACGTGTTCGGCGACCGCGAGCGCGTCCAGGTACTCCGTACCGGTGTGCGCGGCGTCCGCGTACGGGGCGTGCAGGCAGGCGGTGTGCGAGCCGAGGGCCCCGTCGACGAAGAGGTCGCCGGCGGCCCCGACGGCCCCGAGCGCCCGGACCTGCTCCAGGTCCCGGTCGGCCCAGTAGCCGAAGACGCGCGGGCCGGGCCGCTCGGCGGCCAGGGCGAGCAGGCCGGTGAAGTCCTCGGCGGAGGAGATGTCGGGTCCGCCGCACTCGTGCAGGGAGCCGATGCCGAGGGAGGCGGCCTCGTCGAGGGCGGCCCGCTGGGCCTCGGCGCGCTGGGCCGGGGTGACGGCGGCCAGGGCGGCACGCCGTACGGCGTGGTGGTCGTCGGCGGTCAGCGGCTGGTCACCGAGGGGCCGCACGCCCGGGACGAGGTCGAGGAGGGCCGTGGTGACCACGGCCGAGTGCACGTCGATGCGGCTCAGGTAGAGCGGTCGGCCGCCCGCGGCCTCGTCGAGCTCGGCCCGGCGCGGCGCCCGGCGCTCGGGCCAGCGGGCGGCGTCCCAGCCGTGCCCGAGGAGCACCCGGTCGGCCGGACGGCTCGCGGCGTACGCGCGTACGAGGTCCAGCGCGGCCGGCAGGGAGCGCGCCCCGCTGAGGTCCAGCCCGGTGAGGGCCAGACCCGCGGAGGTGGTGTGGACGTGGGCGTCGGTGAAGGCGGGCGTGACGAGCGCTCCGCCGAGGTCGACGACCTCGTCCACGCCCTGCGCGAAGGCGTCGGCCGCCCCCTCGGAACCGACCCAGGCGATGTGGCCGCGCTCGACGACCATCGCGGTGGCGAAGGGGTCGGCGGGGCTGTGGACCTCGCCCCCGCGGAGGAGGACGGTCCTGGTCGGTGCTCCGGCGGTGTCGGCGGAGGGGGCGGTGCGGTCAGTCATGCCGACCAGTGTCCCGCGTCGCCCCGTCCCGTCCGTACGCCGGGTCCCCCACAGGGCCTACACGCGGGGCGGGCGGGCCTCGTAGGGGGTGGAGAGGACGACCGTCGTACGCGTCGAGACGTGGGCGAGGGCGCGCAGGCGGCCCAGCAGGTCCTCGAGCTCCAGGGGCGTGGCGACGCGCACCTTGAGGATGTAGTTCTCGTCGCCGGCGACGCTGTGGCAGGCCTCGATCTCGGGGACACCGGCCAGCCGGTCCGCGATGTCGTCGGGGGCGCTCGGGTCGAAGGGCTTGACCGAGATGAACGCCGTCAGCGGCAGGCCGACGGCCTCCGGATCGACGACCGCCGCGTACCCGCGGATCACCCCGCGCTGTTCCAGACGGCGTACTCGCTGATGGACTGCCGACGTGGACAGTCCCGTGGCCTTGCCCAGATCCGTGTAGCTCATCCGCCCGTCCCGTACGAGCAGATCCACGATCTGGCGGTCCAGCTCCTCCATTGCGCTCATAGCCGCTCAACCTAAGGCCCAAGGGCACTCCAGGCCCAGTGGTGTCCGCCCACTGGAGGCATCTGCGTCAGGCATGTGACCAAGGCCACAGGGGTATGCAGGTGCGGGCCCGTCTGTTGTGGTTACTCGTGACGCTCGACGGGAAGTGCTTGCTGTGGCCGAGGCCGCAGAACCTGCCCGCCCGGCCCACCCAAGGGGGAGTACATCCATGCTGAACACCAAGCGCGCCGGTCGCACCGAACCGGAGCCCCTCGAACCGCTCGATTCCGGGGACGGCACGTACGCGGTGGACGCCGAATACGGCGAATACCCCGACGACCTCGACGGGTTCGAGATCCACCACGCGATCTGCCCCGACTGCGGCCAGTCGATCGCCCTCGTCGCGGACGAGGAGTACCTGCCGCAGCACGCGCTCTGCCTGACCCCGTGGAACCCCTTCGGACTGACGGTGTGCGCGGGCACCGGGCGGCCGGCCACGGACGCGCTGCCCAGCGTCGGCGTGATCCAGCCGGTGGAGGCCCCCGACGCCGTCGTCCTGTCGACGACCCTGCCCCAGGGGCTGGACTGGCGGACGCAGCCCTTCTCGCACGTGGGCGGCCCGGGCTCGCGTCCGGTCCGCGTGGTGAGCCCGGTGCTCCCCCGCCCACAGGCGCAGACGCGGCAGCAGCACGCCCAGGCGGCCTGACGACCGCCGGGCCGCTCCGGCGTCCCTACCAGTACGTTCCCTGCACCATGGCGGCCAGGCTGGCGTGGTGCAGGATCAGGCTGTCCGAGTCCGCCGGGATCTCGACCTCCCCGAAGTGCGCCTGCCGGTAGGCGATGCGCAGCATCACGATGGCGTGCCGCAGGGCGGCGTAGAGGGTGTGGAACTCCATGTCCCGCGGGGTGTGCCCGGTGAGTTCGGCGTAGCGGCGCTCCAGGTCCGCGCGGCGCAGGAAGTCCGGCAGGCCGGGCTGGCCGAAGCTCACGGTCAGGTCCTGGAAGAAGCGGTGGAGGTAGACGCTCCAGCCCAGGTCCACCTCGCGGGGGGCGTAGGCGGCCATCTCCCAGTCCAGTACGGCCACCGGCGTGAAGCCGTCGTAGATCACGTTGCCGATGCGGGCGTCGCCCCAGTTGAGGACCGCCGGGCCCTCGTCCGCCGGCCACAGCTCCTCCAGGCGGGCGAACGCCCGCTCGATGAGCGGGGAGGGGGCGAGTCCGCCCACCACCCAGGCGTAGTAGGCGCGTTGGGCGTCGACGTGCCGCCGCAGGGGGGTTCCCTCGCCGTCGGGGAGGAGGAACTCCGCCTCCTCGGCCGGGAACTGGTCGTGCAGGCGGGCCAGCAGCGAGACGCTCGCCTCCTGCAGGACGGCGCGCTCGGCATCGGTGGCGGCGTGCAGCCAGTTGCCCTCGTATGTGTAGGGCATCACGTCGGGCGGGACCCGGCCCTCGGCGCGGGCCATCACGAAGAACGGCGCCCCGAGCGGCCCCGGGTCCTCCTCCAGCCACTGCACCCGCGGGACGGGCAGGTCCGTGTGCTCGGCGACCAGACGCATCACCCGGTGCTGGCGCGGCATGTCGTACGTCGGGAAGACGGTGTAGGCGGCCGGGTCGGCGGCGAGCCTCAACGCGCAGGCCCGGACGGGGGTGTCGGGGTGCTCTATGTCGAAGAGCAGGGTCTCGCTCGACATCCCGTTGGACCCCGGGACGCGGACGCCGGTCACCTTCGCGCCGGGGAGCCTGGTGTCCAGCCAGGCGGCGAGGCGCTGCCCGAGCTCCTCGGGCTCCCTGGTGGAGGTGCGCGGACGTGGTGCGGTGGCCATGGTCGGTCCCCTTCCTACTGGGCGACGGAGGAGTAGTCGGTGAAGCCGCTCGGGTCGTGGCGCCCGAAGCTGCCGTGCTCGAAGATGCCGTGTCCGGTCCGCCCGTCGAGGGTGAAGCGGGCCGAGTGGTCGGTCACCCCGAACGCGGCCATCGGGTGGGCCGCGGGGTCGGACAGGTCGTAGACCCGGCGGTCGGTCCAGCCGCGGCCCTGCCAGGTGCCGTGCTGCCAGTCGCCGGCGGGCGGGTAGCCGGCGCCGACGGCCAGCGGCGAGCTGTTGAGGATCTCCACGGCGAGTTCGAGGGGTTTGCGGGACGGATCACTGAGGTGGACGACCGCCCTCTCGGGGTGCCGGCTGCCCGGCCGGTATCCGATCTCGGTCTGCGGCCAGCCGAGCTGGACGTCGTGGCGGCCGCTGCCCTCGGGGAACACCTGCACCGCTTCGTTGAGCGTGCGGTGCCCGTCGGCGTCCTCCTGGGCGATGACCATCACGAACCGGTCCTCGAAGCGGACCGGTATCCAGAGCCAGTGGAACCCCTCGGGCCGGTACTCCTCGGCGGCGCGGCCCCCCTCCTCGCCGGGGATCGGCCGCACCCCCCAACTGCGGTCGCGGGTGCCGGTCCACTCCCCCGGCGTGAGCACGAACTCCTCCCCCTTCGCCCGGATGACCCCGCTCACGCCGCCGGCCTGGACGAAGCGGCGGCCCTCCAGCATGAGGCGGTCGCCGCGCCGCTGGATGTGGTGGGGTTCCCAGACGGCGGGGAACTCCGCGGTCCAGGTGACGTCGTACGAGAGCCCGTCCGGATCGTCCGGGTCCGCCGCGCAGCGGAGCGTGAGCCGCTTGAGCGGCACGTCGACGGTGATGGACAGGGGCCCCACGGACAGGTTCATCCGATCGTCGGTGAGGGCGTCGGAGGCCCGGACGGCGAGGAGCTCGTCGCCGATGCGGAGGGTGGCGTAGGCGTCGATGACCCCGGCGTTGGGGTACACGCCGAGGCCGAGGATGAGGACGGCGCGGCCCGCGTGGTCGAAGACGTGGAAGATGCAGCGGTCGTAGGCGTTGCGGTCGCCGCTGACGAGGTGCTTCATCGACAAGGGGGCCTGATGGATGGGGTACTCGTCGAGGGCGACGGGCCGGTCGACGGACATGGCGGACCTCCTGGACGGCGGGCTTCGGGGGGCGGCTCAGGCGGATATGACGGTACGTCAGAAACCCCGCCGGCGACCACCCTTCTGGCACGCTCTGACACACCGGCACACCACGCCGTGATCGGTGACCGGGCCGCGGATTGCACTCCTGGAGTGGCGCGGGCAGGGTGGGGCGGCATGACAGACGGTTCCGGCCCCGCACCTGCGGACGTGGATGATCGCCAGGCGATAGAGCACGTCCTCGGCCGCCCCTTGGGCCAGGCGTGGCCGACGGGTGCGTTGGCACCGGGCAGTAGGGTCACGGTCCTACGCGACCCGGACTGGGACGGCCCGTGGCAGGTCGAGTTCGCCGGAACGATCGATGCCACGGGCGCACCCGAACCCAACGAACACGCCCGGTCGCTCAGCGGCGAGCTGCTGTACTGGGTGATCTTCGACGCGCCGCAGTACGACTGCGACGGGGCCGGCCCCTACCGCAAGGCCCAGATCTGGGGCCGGTACCTCAGGGCCGATCCGCCCCCGGCGCACTCACCGTTCCTCCCGCCCCGACCACGACGGTGACCCTCTTCCGAGCACCTGTCGAAGGACCGATCGCCAGCCGCCGAGCCGACCGAAGCGCGGAACGATCGACGGCGGCCTATGCCCAACCCAGGAAGGCAGCCAGCCGCCGAGCCGACCGAAGCGCGGAGCGATCGACCGCGGCCTATGCCCAACCCAGGAAGGCCGGCAGCCGCCGAGCCGACCGAGGCGCGGAGCGATCGACCGCGGCCTATGCCCAACCCAGGAAGGCCGGCAGCCGCCGAGCCGACCGAGGCGCGGAGCGATCGACGGCGGCCTATGCCCAGCCCAGGACGGCAGCCAGACGCCGAGCCGACCGAAGCGCGGAGCGATCGACGGCGGCCTATGCCCAGCCCAGGACGGCAGCCAGACGCCGAGCCGACCGAAGCGCGGAGCGATCTGAAGCGCACCCGAACCCCACCCCGGCCGGAGGTCACGGACGTGCCCGCCTGTCCCCCGCCCGCCCGGCCCGTTCCTTCAGGGGTTTCCCGGCTGTCTTCGTGTTTTCGTGGCGGGTCGGTCGGTCAAGGGTGGCCGCAGGCCATCGCGCAGCGACGCGACGAAGGAGCGCCCTTGAGGGACCGACCCGCCACGGAAGGACGATGAGACCGACGGGAAACCCCGCCCCGCGGGGACGGCTCGAACGGATACCCGCACCCCGGGGGCGATTACCCGGCCCTCCGCTCCCGCGTTGGCCGTGCATGACCATGCTTCAGGCTTCAACCGGCCGAAGGCGTCGGCCGACGCCGCCGGGTTTCGAAGAATCGGTTCAGCAGCAGCGGGACCCTCGCGACCAGCGGGACCACCGCGACCCTCGCGACCACCGCGAGCCGCAACACCAGACGCCGGACCCGCCGATCTACCGTGATCTGCTGGCCCGGTGGGCCGACGCCGGCCGCACGCTGCCCGGACGGCGCGACCCGGAGTGGTCCCGGCTCACGTCCTCCCCGGTCTGGCCCACGACCAGCAGCGGCCTGTACTAGCGGGTCTCCGGCCCCGCCAGGTGCCGGGCGATGACCATGCGCTGGATCTGGTTGGTGCCCTCCACGATCTGGAGCACCTTCGCCTCGCGCATCAGGCGCTCGACGGGGAAGTCCGCGGTGTACCCGTAGCCACCGAGGACCTGCACGGCGTCCGTGGTGACGGCCATCGCCGCGTCCGTGCAGAACAGCTTGGCCATCGCCGCCTGGCGCGAGAACGGCTTGCCCGCGTCCCGCAGCCGCGCCGCCGCGAGGTACAGCGCCCGGCCCGCCTCGATCTTGGTGGCCATGTCGGCCAGCATGAAGCGCAGCCCCTGGAAGTCGGCGATCGGGTGCCCGAACTGCTTGCGGTCCAGGGCGTACGTGAGCGCCTCGTCCAGGGCCGCCTGGGCCACGCCGATGGCGCAGGCGGCGATGCCGAGCCGCCCCGCGTCCAGGGCGGCCAGGGCGATGGTGAAGCCCTGCCCCTCCTCGCCGATGCGGCGCGCGTCCGGCACCCGTACGCCGTCGAAGTGCAGCTGGGCGGTGGGCGAGCCCTTCATGCCCATCTTCTTCTCGGGCACGGCCGCCGTGAGGCCCTCCGCGTCCCCGGGGACCAGGAACGCGGTGATGCCCTTGGGGCCCTCGGCGCCCGTCCGCGCCAGGACGGTGTAGAAGTCGGCGACTCCACCGTGGGTGATCCAGGCCTTGGTGCCGGTGATGACCCACTCGTCGCCGTCGCGCACCGCCTTGGTGGTGAGCGAGGCGGCGTCGGAGCCGGCGGCCGGCTCGGAGAGGCAGTAGGCGCCCAGCAGGCCGCCGCCGAGCATCGCGGGCAGGTGCGCGCCCTGCTGTTCCTTGGTGCCGTAGCCGGCGAGGCCGTGACAGGCCAGGGAGTGCACGCTGACGCCGAGTCCGACGGTCAGACGGGCCGCCGCCAGCTCCTCCAGGACCTGGAGGTACACCTCGTACGGCTGCTCACCGCCGCCGTACTCGCCGGGATACGGGAGGCCGAGCAGGCCCGCCTCGGACAGCAGGGTGAAGACCTCGCGGGGGAACCTCCCCGAGTCCTCTTCCTCGGCGGCCCGGGGACGGATCTCCCGCTGGGCGATCTCGCGTACGAGGGCGAGGAGGTCGCGGGACTCCTCGGTGGGCAGCTGACGGTCCACCGGCTGCGGGGCGCGGTCTGTCATGGCGGCGCTCTCCTCCCTGGTCGGGCACGGCGGCGACGCGTCAGGTGTGGGACGCGACGCCGGGTCTCGGGGCTCTCACAGCCGATGGTGCCCTCCCGGATCACGGAATGGGCTGTTCAGCGGCTGCGGCGGCTTGAGTATGCCCGATCAGGAGCTTCCCGTCACCGGGGCAAGATCACCATGCTGACCGAACGGTCCTTCGGGAAAGGGAGGTGCCGGACACTCCGGGACGAACTCCTCGATCACCGCCAGCGTCGCGCGCAGCTGCCGCACCAGCAGGGCCCCCAGCTCGCCGCGATCGGGCTGCTCCGCGACCGCGGACGCGACCTTCGGTCCGCCGGG
The DNA here is from genome assembly GCF_042871845.1 of Streptomyces sp. NPDC005533. Taxonomy (NCBI): domain Bacteria; kingdom Bacillati; phylum Actinomycetota; class Actinomycetes; order Kitasatosporales; family Streptomycetaceae; genus Streptomyces; species Streptomyces sp. NPDC005533. The sequence goes on from NZ_JBIAJH010000035.1 coordinate 47,731, forward strand.
TCCGCCGGGCCCGCCGATCCACTCCAGCGTGATCCCTTCCACGGCGGAGAGCCAGCCGACGAGGGCGAGCCGGGCGAGCGGCGGGAGCGAGCGGTGCCCGTACGCGCCTTCGGCGATGGTGGCGACCAGCTCCTCCCGGACGGCGTGGCGGATGGCGAGCACCTCGGCGTCGGAGCCGACGCCGCCGGTGACGATGGTGCGGTAGGCCGCGCGGTGGTGCTCGGCGTAGTGCAGGTATCCGTCGACGGTGCGGCGGACGCGCTCCGCGTTCGGGAGATCCGTCTCGCCGCCGGCGCGGGCGACGAGCTCGGCGACCGACTCCTCGACGATGGCGAGGTAGTAGCCGCGCTTGCTCTTGAAGTAGTAGTAGATCAAGCCCTTGGCGACGCCCGCGTGCTGGGCGATGTCGTCCACGGAGAGTGCGTCGTAGGGGGTGTCGGCGAACAACTTGCGGCCGGTCGCCAGGAGTTCGGCCCGGCGCACCTGCGAACGTTCGGTCGTACCGCGCTGTTGACTATTATTCAAATTCAGCCCTAGCCTCGAACCGCCACAACGTGCCCGAAGTATGGCAGCACTTCCCCTGCGCACCGGACGACGTACGGGAGGAACCATGGCTACCGGCAAGAGCACCCCCGGGCCCGGCGAGGGCCGGGTCCACTGGAAGAGGTCGGCCGCCGTCGCGGTGCCCGCGGTCATCGCCGTCGGCGCGCTGGCGATGGTCGTGGCGCAGGGCGCGCTCGCCGCCTCCTTCGCCGTCTCGGGGACCAGCTTCCAGGTCTCCTCCTCGAAGCTGAGCAGCAAGGGACTGGCCTCCTACGTACAGACGGACCGTTCCGTCGACGGCAAGGGGCACCCGGTCGCCCTCCTCGGCATCGGGGAGGCCACCCTCACGGACATCTGCCAGGCCGCCGAGGTGGCCACCCCGCTGGGCACCGTGGTCTTCAAGCTGACCGCCGGCGGCCCCGCCGGGGAGGTCACGGCCAGCAGCCTCGTCATCGACGGCGAGGACCTCGACGGCGACGCCACCTTCGGCACGGCGCAGATCGGCCGGGACGCCTCGACCCTGGACCAGGTGGAGGGGGTCGCCGGGGAACCGGGGAAGTTCGGCCTCCAGGCCGGGAACATCGAGGTGGTGGGCGTGAAGTCGCACGCCTGGTCCGCGACCGGCGGCAACTTCAGGCTCAAGGGCATGAAGCTCGACGCCAGCCTGGACGGCGGGAAGTGCTTCTAGGCGTGCGGGGCGGCGGCCGCCGGTCACTGCGGCTGCCGGTGCGACGGCCCCTGGCGGAGCACCGGCGGCGGCTGCGCGCCTGGCGCCGGACCCGGCCGTTCTGGGGCGGACTGCTGGTGATGCTGGGCGGGGCCGAGCTGCTGCTGGTCCCGCTCTCCCCGCTGACCGTGCTGGTCAGTCTGGGCCTCGGCGGGATCGCGGCCATCGGGATCGGCGTCGCGCTGGTCCTGGCGGGGCTGTGCCTGTGGTTCCTGCCGCAGGCGCGCACGTACGTGTCCCTGCACGCCCTGCTGCTGTCGGTGCTGTCCTTCGTGGCGACGAACCTGGGCGGGTTCCTGATCGGGATGGCGCTCGGCATCGCGGGGAGCGCCCTGGCCTTTGGCTGGACCCCTCTGCCGACGGAAGGCTGGGGTACAGGCGAGGGCACGGGTACGGGTACGGGTGCGGGTACAGGTACGGGTACGGGCGCGGCCGGGGGCGAGGAGGGTCCGTACCGGAAGAGCCCTGACGGCGGCGGCGCCGGCGCCGGCCCGCGCGCAGTGGCCGCCGTCCTGCCCGTGGCGCTCCTGGCGGCGTTGGTGACGGGGACGGGCACCCCACGGGCGGAGGCCGCCCCCGCCGCGCGACCGCCGGTGCCGACGGCCCCGCGGACTCCCCCGACGGTCACCACCTCGCTCTTCGCACCGCAGGGCTTCGCGCTGGCGGGTACGGCCGAGGTGCCCACGGTGGCCGGGCCGCTCAAGGTGCTGGTGCTGAGGATGCAGGCGGCCTCGCTGCGCGACTACCGGCTGCGCACCCGGGACGGCGGCGGCGAGTACGGGCTCGCCGCCGACTCCCTCGACCTGCGCGGGGACGTCACCTTGTACCTGACGCGGTTCAGCGGCTGCATCAACGGGCTGCTGTGCGTCACCTTCAGCCCCGAGGGGCTGCCCGCTCCCCCGGTCATCCCGCCGTTCGTCTTCATGACCCGGGTCAGCGCCGAGCAGGCGTTGGTCACCGCCGATGTGATCGTCACCGACGGGCTGAGGCTGGCGGCCTCGTGATCCGCGGCGCGCAGCCGGCGGCAAGGACGGAGGCGGCCACGGAGGCGGCCTCAGAACCAGCCCCGGTACCGGTACGGGTCAGAGCCAGCCGACCTGGGTGACGAACATGGCCACGACGACCACGAGGGTCCAGCCGAGGACGTGCTCCAGCCAGGAGGAGGAGTCGTCCTCGGGGCCTCCGGTGCGGACCAGGTTCAGGGCGGGGGCGGTCGGGGTGGCGCTGTCGGCAGTCATGATGTCCAATGTGCCAGCGTTCGCGGCCTTCGCGGTAGATGACGATGGTCACGCGGTGGCACCCGTCACACCGCGGGCCCCCACCACGCCCCGGAGCGGGGAGCGGTGGGGGCCCGGCGGCCCTGCCGGCGTCGTCAGATGCGGGTGTCGCGGTTGCGGCCCGCCATGGCCGCCATCGCGAGGCCGAGGCAGAGGGCGACGGCTCCGGTGATCACGTTGTTGACCACCGTACGGGTCGTGTCCATCTCTCCGGCGATGGCCCACGGGGCGATGATCGTCCACGCGCCGAGCGCGACGGCCGTCCAGGCCATCGCGTGCGTGCGCTCGTAAGCGGATCCCAGACCACCCATGCACAGGCAGAACGCCAGGCCGGTGATCAGGTTGTTGATGGCCAGCGGGGTCAGGACGCTGAACCCGGCTATCCACGGCGAAGCCGCCAGGTACAGGCCCGTGATCAAGGCCAGTGCCTCAACGGCCTGCGCGGCGGGGGTGCTGGTCACCCGCTCGAACCGAGTGCGCATCTCGGCAAGGTCCGGGTGGTGCTCGATGCTGCTGGGATGAGTGGTCATGGCGGACTGCCTCCCACAAGAAGCCTTATATGCCTTTTATGCCCATATTCCGCCTGTTAAGCCATCCGGACCAGCCGAGCCTGCCCAGACTTCCCGGAACGCGCCCAGAACGCGCTCAGAACACCCCGACCGCCGACAGCGCCGCCGTCTGGGCCGTGCTCGGGCTCGCCGGCACGTAGAGGTAGCAGATGCCTCCGCTGCCCGAGGCGACCTTGCCGGAGGTGCCGTGGCGCTTGGTCCGCAGCCAGATCGTCTCCCATTCGGCGCGCTGGTAGACGCGGCGGACGGAGGGGTTGTCGGGCGAGTTGGGGTCGTTGGCGATCACGTCGCCGGCGGCCGTGAAGCCGATGACGGTCATCAGGTGGCCGGCGGTGCCGTAGCCCGCGCCGGTGAGCTCCTCCGGGCGGAAGGACTGCGAGGTGATGGCCGGGATGCCGGCGGCGACCAGGGTCTCCAGGTCGGTCAGCGAGCCGAGCCTGGTGACGACGCCGCCGAGTCCGCGGTAGGTGGCCGCATAGGCGGCGTTGAAGGCCCAGTTGCCGCAGCCCTTGTAGGCGGCGTCGTAGGTGGAGCGGGCCGCGTGGCAGATCTGCGGGTCGGAGTACCTCGGGTTCACCCAGGTCAGCGCGGTGGCGCTGGCCTTGCCGCCCCAGTACTCGATGATCATCTGCGAGGAGGTGGGGCTGCACCAGGCCTCGCCGCCGTTGTCGTATTCGGGGTACTGCCCGGCGTGGATCTCCTGCGAGTAGCGCGGGACCTTCAGCTCGTGGGCACGGCCGGAGGGGGTGGAGGCGGGGACGGTGAACCGGTCCGGGACGTCGGAGGCCATGGCGCCCGTCAGCCACACGGTGGGGCCGCCGCCCGCGCCCGGCTTGCGGTGCAGGGTCAGGCGCAGCTGCCAGTCCCTGATCCGCAGCCCGGCGGACGCGGCCGGGGCGTCGACGGCGAGGGTGTCGGTCCAGACGGTGGACTTCCCGTCGGTCTGGCCGTCCACGGAGGTGCGGCGGATGTCGCGATCGCCGGAGGCCCAGCGCCCCATCACGTACCAGGGGGTGGGGGTGCCGTCGGTGTAGGTGCCGCGCAGGTCGATCTGGATCCAGGTGCCGGCCGGGGTACGGGCGTTCCAGGAGGCGATCGCCTCGGTGGCGGGCACGGTGGAGCGGTGCACCGGCGAGGTCCAGGTGGCGTACTCCCAGACGCCCTTCCTGCCGGTGTGCGGGTCGGCGTACTCGGTGCGGCCGGCGGCGGTCGCGATCTCCAGGCCGGGGCGGGCGCCGCCGACGGCGGTGGTGCCCTGGTGGGTGCCGGCCTGCCAGTGGGCGAGGGAGTACCAGAAGCGGTTGTCGACGGTGCGGCCCGTGGCCCGCGGGATCGAGCGGGAGGCCGCCGAGGCGCTGCCGCCGGGGATGCCGGCGGCGGTGGCCGCGGTGGCGACCGCGAGTGCGGCGACGAGTACGGCCCTGCGTGGCGTGGATGCTGTCATCGCGAGGTTCCCCCAGGGGGTGGGTCGGCGCTTCCGTGGCTTCACCCTTCCAGTTCCCGGCAGCCGGACGCCGAAGCCGGGGGCCGTGTCGGGCCTGTCTAGGCTGGTCGGGTGGAGCCACAGCAGTCACTTGAGTCACTCGCACGGGAGCTCGCCGCGTTGCCGCCCTCCCTCGGCCCGGTGCGCCTGATCGGGATCGACGGGCACGCCGGATCGGGCAAGAGCACCTTCGCGGGGCGGCTCGCCGAAGCACTGGGACAGCCCGCGCCGGGGCGGCCCGCGCCCCTGTTGCACCTGGACGACGTGGCCAGCCACGAGGAGCTGTTCGCCTGGGAGGAGCGGCTGCGCGCGCAGGTGCTGGAGCCGCTCGCCGCGGGACGGCCCGCGCACTGGGCCCCGTACGACTGGGTGGAGCGCCGCTTCGGGCCGGAGCGGGTACTGGAGCCGGCGCCGGTGCTGCTGATCGAGGGGGTCGGGGCCGGGCGGCGGGCGCTGCGCCCGCACCTGGCGCGGCTGCTGTGGATGGAGACGCCGCGTGCGCAGTCGTGGCTGCGGGGGCGAAACCGGGACGGGCGTGAACTTTCCGACTTCTGGGACGGATGGGAGCGCGCGGAGCGCGCGCACTTCTCCAGTGATCCTTCGCGCCCCTTCGCCGACACCCTGGTGCGCCAGAGTGGTACGGGATACGAGTGGTCTTCCGGGGCGGGAGCGACAGTGGGAACCACCCCTTCCGTGACCGAGGGTGACGAACTCCCCCGGGCCTGAGCGGGCCTGGAAATCCTCTCCGCCGGGCCTCCACCGACCTGCTTGACCTGGGGCCCGCACCGGCCTTACGTTCTCAATGCGCGCCTTAACCGGCTGCCGCGGACACGAAGCCCCCGATTGTTCCCCCGTGATCGGGGGCTTCGTTCTGCCCGCACACCCTCTCCCGCAGGCGTCACGCCCGGAGAATCCGGCCCCGGATATTCACACTGAGTCACCGACTGCTCCTGGGGCGCACGCGCGAACCCGGTCTGCCGCGCCCTACGTAAGGTGCGAAACCGCAGGTACGATGCAGCCCTGATTTCATCGGCGCAATGGCTGACTCGCGCGCTCGAAGCGGGGGTTGCCGCGCACCACGGGGGCAGGCTTGTGGGGGACGTGATGGATTTCGGCACGCCGGGCAGCATGCACGCCCCGGCCGAACTCGCCTGGCTGCGCGGAGTCGACGCCTGCACCATGGGCGCGTATCCGCAGGCCGAGGAGGAGTTCCGGGCGGCCGTACGACTCGACCCCTCGATGGCCGACGCCTGGCTGGGGTTGCACGCGCTGCGGGTGGACACCGGCAACGCGTTACTCCGGATGTACGCGCACCGGGACCGCTTCGGCGAACAGCGGGCCCGGCACCGGAGGACGCTGAACTCCTGGTACTGGCTGGGCTGGTGGGTCCAGCCGGTGCTGGAGAGCCGGCGGGACCTGCTCCTCGCCCACGCCTCGCACTGGCTGGACGGCCGCCACGTGCCCGAGCTGGACCAGGCGCTCGCGGCGCTGCCGCCGGTGGACACCGACGCGCAGGTGCGGTTCCTGCACGCCTGCCGGGCCTACCTGGTCAAGGACTGGGAGCAGCTGGTCCGGCACACCGAGCCGCTGGTGAACGATCCGCTGCTGGGGATCGAGGCGGGCCTGTTCGGCGGGATGGCCCGGGTCCGGCTGGAGATGTACGGGCAGGCGGAGCCGATGCTGTCGGCGGCGCTGATGCGCTGTCGCAGCGAGCAGCCGCAGCGCAAGGAGCTGCGGTACTGGCTGGCGCGGGCGCACGAGGGCACCGGGCGCAGTGCGGCGGCGTTGCCGCTGTACCGGGCGGTGCACCGGGTGGATCCCTCGTTCATGGACACCGCCGCCCGGCTGACGGCCATCGAGGACGGCGACGACACCGACGGCATGGCCGATCTGGCGGGCCTGGCGGGATACGCCGGGTACGGGGCCTACGCCGGGCACGGCCCCTCCCCCGTCGGCGGGGACTTCGCGGCGGTCGCGCTGGGCGGCGGGCCCGTGCAGGACATCGCGGCCGACGACCAGGCCGAGCCCGACCCGCCGGCCCCGCCGACGCCCCCGGCGAGCCGGGTGGAGGGCGCGCGGCGCAAGGTGCCCGTCCCGCCGCAGGGCGCGCCCGAGGGGCTGCCGACCGGGCCGTCCGATCCGGTGGCGCTCGCCGAGGCGCTCGCGGAGCTGGAGCGGATGGTGGGCCTGGAACCGGTCAAGCGGCAGGTGAAGGCGCTGTCGGCGCAGCTGCACATGGCGCGGCTGAGGGCGGGTCAGGGGCTGCCGGTGCAGCCGCCGAAGCGGCACTTCGTCTTCTCGGGGCCCTCGGGGACGGGGAAGACGACCGTGGCCCGGATCCTGGGACGGGTCTTCTACGCACTGGGGCTGCTGGGCGGCGACCATCTGGTGGAGGCCCAGCGGGCTGATCTGGTGGGCGAGTTCCTGGGGCAGACCGCGGTGAAGGCGAACGAGCTGATCGACTCGGCGATCGGCGGGGTGCTGTTCGTCGACGAGGCGTACTCGCTGTCCAACTCGGGCTACAGCAAGGGCGACGCGTACGGCGACGAGGCCCTGCAGGTGCTGCTCAAGCGGGCCGAGGACAACCGGGACCACCTGGTGGTGATCCTGGCGGGCTATCCGGCCGGGATGGACCGGCTGCTGGCGGCCAATCCGGGGCTGTCCTCGCGGTTCACCACCCGGGTGGACTTCCCCAGCTACCGGCCGCTGGAGCTGACCGCGATCGGCGGGGTGCTCGCGGACGCGAACGGGGACCACTGGGACGAGGAGGCGCTGGAGGAGCTGCGCAGCATCAGCGCGCACGTGGTGGAGCAGGGCTGGATCGACGAGCTCGGCAACGGCCGGTTCCTGCGGACGCTGTACGAGAAGAGCTGCGCGTACCGGGACCTGCGGCTGGCGGGCTTCGCGGGTGAGCCGTCGCGGGACGACCTCGCCACGCTCCGGCTGCCGGACCTGATGCAGGCGTACGGGGAGGTGCTGTCCGGGCGCGGCCCGCAGGAACGGCCGGAGCCGCCGCCGCTGTAGCCACGGCGCGGGCGGATCGCGGGCCTCCGACCCGCCCGCACCCGCCCCGCGCCCGCCCCCGGGACTCCGTCCGGGGGGCCTCAGCGCTTCGAACGCCGGCGAGGCCCTTCCGAGCCCCGCCGGCGTTCGAGGGCCGCGGCTACGCGCCCCGCACGTACGCGCGGTGCGACGGGTCGCGGACCTCTCCGACCAGCATTTCCAGGACGTCCTCCAGGGCGACCAGGCCGAGGACCCGGCCGCCCGGGTCGGCGACCTGCGCCAGGTGGGTGGCGTCGCGGCGCATGACCCCGAGGGCGTCGTCCAGCGGGACGGTGGCGCACAGCGTGGTCATCCGGCGCCAGACCCGCTTGGGCACGGCCCGTTCCCGGTCCTCCAGGTCCAGTACGTCCTTCACGTGCAGGTAGCCCATGAAGGCGCCGCTCGCGGCGCGGACGGGAAAACGGGAGTAGCCGGTGCGCACGGTCAGCTGCTCGATCTGGCGCGGGGTCACGTCGGGGCCGACCGTGACCAGGCGGTCCCGGTCGAGGAGGACGTCGGTGACGGGGCGGCTGCCCAGTTCCAGGGCGTCCTCCAGCCGCTCCTGCTCGACCGGCTCCAGGAGCCCGGCCCGCCGGGAGTCCTTGAGGAGCCGGCCCAGCTGGGCGGAGGTGTAGACGGCCTCGACCTCGTCCTTGGGTTCCACCTTGAAGAGCTTCAGGACGAGCTTGGCGCAGGCGCCGAGCGCGGTCGTGACCGGCCCGCACAGACGGGCGAACGCGACCAGGCCGGGGCTGAACCACAGGGCGGTCTTCTCGGGGGCGGCCATGGCGAGGTTCTTGGGGACCATCTCGCCGATGACCAGGTGCAGGAAGACCACGGCGGCGAGCGCGAGGGCGTAGCCGAGGGGGTGGATCAGGCCCTGCGGGACGTGGACGGCGTGGAAGACGGGCTCCAGCAGCCGGGCCACGGTGGGTTCGGCGACCGCGCCGAGGGTGAGGGAGCAGATGGTGATGCCGAACTGCGCGGCGGCCATCATGCGGGGCAGGTTCTCCAGGCCGTGGAGCACCTGGCGGGCCCGCTTGGACTCGGCCGCGAGGGGCTCGATCTGGCTGCGCCGTACGGAGACGAGGGCGAACTCGGCGCCGACGAAGAAGCCGTTGGCGAGGACCAGCAGCAGGGCGAAGAGGAGCTGGAGCGCGTTCATCGGGAGGCGCCTTCCAGCTCGGCCCGCTGCCGGGCGCCTTCGCCGTGGCGGCCGGAGCCGAGCGGGGCGGCGGCGTCGGCGGCGGAGGCGGGCCGGTAGGGGCCGGCCGCGGGCACCGTGGTCAGCCGGACCAGGCGCACGCGTTCGGCGCGGTTGCGGCCGACCTGGCGGACGGACAGCTTCCAGCCGGGGAGGTCGGCGCGGTCCCCGGGAGCGGGGATCCGGCCGAGCAGGTCCGCGACGAGGCCCGCGACGGTCTCGTACGGGCCTTCGGGCACCTCCAGGCCTATCCGGCGCAGGGTCTGCACCCGGCAGCTGCCGTCGGCCTCCCAGGAGGGGCGGCCGTCCTCGGCCGGTACGGCGGCCAGTTCGGGGCTCTCGTCCTCGGCGAGGTCGTGCTCGTCGCGGACCTCGCCGACGAGTTCCTCGACGATGTCCTCCAGCGTGACCACGCCGGCGGTGCCGCCGTACTCGTCGACGACCACGGCCATCGGCTGTTCGCTGCGCAACCGTTCCAGCAGCGGCTGCACCGGCAGGGAGCCGGGCACCAGCAGCGGGGCGACGCAGATCCGGCTCACGGTGGTGCGGTCGCGCTCGGACTCGGGCACGGCGAGGGCGTCCTTGAGGTGGACCACGCCGGTGACCTCGTCGATGCGGTCGCGGTAGACCGGGAAGCGGGACAGTCCCGTGGCGCGGGTCAGGTTGAGCACGTCGGCCGCGGTGGCCGTGTGCATCAGGGCGCTGACCTTCACCCGGGGGGTCATGACGTGCTGGGCCGTGAGCTCGCCCAGCGAGAGGGTCCGTACGAAGAGGTCGGCGGTGTCCTGTTCGAGGGCGCCGGCCTGGGCCGAATGGCGGACCAGGGAGACCAGTTCGCCGGGGGTCCGGGCGGAGGCCATCTCCTCGGTCGGCTCCACGCCGAGCGCCCGGACGAGGCGGTTGGCGACGGCGTTGAGGCCGGCGATGACCGGCCGGAAGGCGCGGGAGAAGGCGTTCTGGGGGCCGGCGACGAAGCGGGCCACCTGGAGCGGCCGGGAGACCGCCCAGTTCTTCGGGACGAGCTCGCCGACGACCATCTGGACGGCGGAGGCGAGCAGCATGCCGATGACGACGGCGACGCCGGGGACGGCTCCCCGGGGCAGGCCGGTCGCGCCGATCGGCCCGGCCAGCAGTGCGGCGAGGGCGGGCTCGGCGAGCATGCCGACGACGAGGGACGTGATGGTGATGCCGAGCTGGGTGCCCGAGAGCTGGAAGGAGAGCTCCTTCAGGGCTTCGACCACCGTGCGGGCACGGCGGTCACCGTCGGCTGCGGCGCGCTCGGCCTCGGGTCTCTCCACGGTGACGAGGCCGAATTCGGCCGCCACGAAGAAACCGTTGGCGAGGATCAGGGCGAATGCCGCCGCTAGCAGGAGTAGCGGAATGGTCATGCCGCCGCCTCCGGAGGGAGGGCGGCGCGGGTACTACCGGACGATCCGTCCATTGCTGGAGGGAGTCACTCCTCAAGTCGCAGGTGCCCACGGGCCTCGGGGTCCGGGGCCGGTGGGAGGGCGCACAGCTGCGCCCCGCCACCAGGGTAGTCATTGATGTCCCGGCCGCAACGGTACGCAGCGACGGGGATCGGTGGTCTCAGCGGTCGGCCGCACCCGTTCCGCGGCTCTCGGCGAGGGCCCGCAGGGCGCGGGCGTCGCCGATCGCCCGCTGCTTGGCGACGCCCGGCTGGATGCCGAGGACGGGCAGGCTGGTGCCGTCGTTGAGGTCCAGGAACACCCACGGGTCGCCCGGGCGGAGGTTCACGCGCAGGATCTGCGCCCACTCCAGGCGGCGGGTGGTGGTGATGTTGACGACGGTGACGCCGGTCTCGTCCGCGACCACCTTGGGGCGGCTGAGCAGGACGAGGACGGAGCTCAGCAGCACGGCGGTGAAGAGGAAGCTGATCCGCTCCCCCGTGCTGAGGTTCTCCAGGAGGAAGGCGATCGATCCGATGGTCACGAACATGGCGGCCCCGACGCCCAGCAGGACGGCCCGCGTCCGGTTCGGCCGGAAGGTGACCGGCAGGGCGGGGGTGCGGGGCTGGGCGGCGGACTCGGCCATGGTCGTTCGGATGCCTTCTGCGGTGGTGGTGCGGGTGGGACGGGTCAGAGCCGGCAGGCGTGGATCGACGTGGTGAGGATCGCGCGCGCGCCGAGCTCGTACAGGTCGTCCATGATCCGCTGGGCCTCCTTGGCCGGGACCATGGCGCGGACCGCGACCCAGCCTTCGTTGTGCAGCGGGGAGACGGTGGGCGACTCCAGGCCCGGGGTGAGGGCGACCGCGCGCTCCAGGTGCTCGGCGCGGCAGTCGTAGTCCATCATCACGTAGCTGCGGGCGACCAGGACGCCCTGGAGGCGCCGCAGGAACTGCTGGACCTGCGGGTCGCCGGCGTCGGCGCCGTTGCCGCGGATGACGACGGCCTCGGAGGTGAGGATCGGCTCGCCGATGACCTCCAGGCCCGCGTTGCGCAGGCTGGTGCCGGTCTCGACGACGTCGGCGATGATCTGGGCGACGCCGAGCTGGATGGCGGTCTCGACCGCGCCGTCGAGGTGGACGACGGAGGCGTCGATCCCCTTCTCGGCGAGGTGCTTGGCGACGATTCCCTCGTACGAGGTCGCGATCGTCATCCCGTTGAAGTCCTCGGGGCCCTTCGCGGTGCCGGGGGTGGTGGCGTAGCGGAAGGTGGAGCGGCCGAAGTTCAGCGGCAGGATCTCCTCGGCGCTGGCGCCGGAGTCGAGCAGCAGGTCCCGGCCGGTGATGCCGATGTCGAGCTTGCCCGAGGAGACGTAGATCGCGATGTCCTTGGGGCGGAGGTAGAAGAACTCGACCTCGTTCTCGGGGTCGACGACCACGAGCTCCTTGGACTCCTTGCGCATCCGGTAGCCGGCCTCATGGAGCATCGCCGACGCCGGTCCGGAGAGAGAACCCTTGTTGGGGACGGCGATGCGCAGCATGGGGCTTCCTTTGATGCGTGGGTGGTGCGTGCTTACGGGTGGGTGTGCGGGCCGGTCTCAGAGGTGCGCGTAGACGTCGTCGAGGGAGATCCCGCGCGCCACCATCATCACCTGGACGTGGTAGAGCAGCTGGGAGATCTCCTCGGCGGCGGCTTCCTTGCCCTCGTACTCGGCGGCCATCCAGACCTCGGCGGCCTCCTCGACGACCTTCTTGCCGATGGCATGGACGCCCTTGTGGACGAGCTCGGCGGTACGGGAGGTGCTGGGGTCGCCGTTGGCGGCCTTGAGCTGGAGCTCGGTGAAGAGGTCTTCGAAGCTCTTGGAGGGTTTGTTCGCCATGATGTCCTTAGGGTACGGGCTCACCCGGGTGTCCCCGTGCCGGGGTTCACTCCTTGGACTAGCGCCAGGGTTCGCTGACGGTCCGCAGGGTCATGGCGGTGGAGACGGCGGCGGTGACCGCTTCGTGCCCCTTGTCCTCGTTCGACCCTTCGAGCCCGGCGCGGTCCAGCGCCTGCTCGTCGTTGTCGCAGGTCAGTACGCCGAAGCCGACGGGGACTCCGGTGTCGATCGACACCTGCACCAGGCCCTGGGTGACGCCCTGGCAGACGTAGTCGAAGTGCGGGGTGCCGCCGCGGATGACCACGCCGAGGGCGACGATGGCATCGTATCCACGACCGGCCAGTACCTTCGCCACGACCGGCAGCTCGAAGCTGCCCGGGACGCGGAGCAGGGTGGGCTCGTCGATGCCCAGCTCGTGCAGGGCCCGCAGGGCGCCGTCGACCAGTCCGTCCATGACCTTCTCGTGCCACTGGGCCGCGATCACGGCGACTCGGAGGTCTCCGCAGTTCTTCACGCTCAGTTCGGGTGCGCCCTTGCCGCTCACAGCTCTGCTCCTCGGTGGTTCGTGGATGTACGTACGGGTGGTGGTGCGTGCTTACTGGTTGCCGCAGGCGGACGTGGGCACGGCCCCGTCCAGCCAGGGCAGGTCGTGGCCCATCCGGTCCCGCTTGGTGCGCAGGTACCGCAGATTGTGCTCGCCGGCCTCGACCGGCATGGCCTCCCGGCTGGTGACCTCGATGCCGTGCCGGACGAGGGCGTCGGACTTGTCGGGGTTGTTGGTGAGCAGCCGGACGGTGCGCGCGCCGAGGTCGGCGAGGATCTGCGCGCCGGCGGCGTAGTCGCGGGCGTCGGCGGGCAGGCCCAGTTCCAGGTTGGCGTCGAGGGTGTCGCGGCCGCGCTCCTGGAGCTCGTACGCGCGCAGCTTGGACAGCAGTCCGATGCCGCGGCCCTCGTGGCCGCGCAGGTAGACGACGACCCCGCGGCCCTCGGCCTTGATCCGCTCCATGGAGGCGTGCAGCTGGGGGCCGCAGTCGCAGCGCTGGGAGGCGAAGATGTCGCCGGTCAGGCATTCGGAGTGCATGCGGACCAGGAGGTCGCTGCCGTCGCCGATCTCGCCGTGGACGAGGGCGACGTGCTCGACGCCGTCGACGGTGGAGCGGTAGCCGTAGGCCGTGAACGCGCCGAAGGCGGTCGGCAGACTGACCTCGGCCTCGCGGCGCACGGTGGGCTCGGCGGAGCGGCGGTAGGCGATCAGGTCCTCGATGGAGATGATCGTCAGGCCGTGCTTGCGGGCGAAGGGGATCAGCTCGGGCAGGCGCAGCATGACGCCGTCCTCGCCGGCGATCTCCACGATGGCACCGGCCGGGCGCAGGCCCGCGAGGCGGGCCAGGTCGACGGCGGCCTCGGTGTGGCCGTTGCGGACCAGGACGCCGCCGGGCTTGGCGCGCAGCGGGAAGACGTGGCCGGGGCGGACGAAGTCGCCGGGGCCGGAGATCCCGTCGGCCAGCAGGCGCAGGGTGGTGGCGCGGTCGGCGGCGGAGATGCCGGTGGAGACGCCGTGGGCGGCGCTCGCGTCGACGGAGACGGTGAAGGCGGTCTTCATCGACTCGGTGTTGTTGCTGACCATCTGGGGGAGTTCGAGCCGGTCCAGCTCGGGGCCCTCCATGGGGGCGCAGATCAGGCCGCGGCACTCGCTCATCATGAAGGCGATGATCTCCGGGGTGGCCTTCTCGGCGGCGATGACGAGGTCGCCCTCGTTCTCGCGGTCCTCGTCGTCGACGACGACGACCGGCCGGCCCGCCGCGATGTCGCGGACGGCCTGCTCGACGGGGTCGAGGAGGAAGGTCTCTTCGGGGATCTCGGGCACGGGCTTGAGGGTGGTCATGCCGTTGCTCCTTCCAGGGCCGTGGCGGGGGTGGTGGTGCGCGAGCGCTGGTACCAGTCGTATGCGCCCCAGACGACGAGGGCGAAGTACACGACGTAGACGAGGCCGGAGAAGGCCAGGCCGCCGTTGAAGGCGAGGGGGACGCCGACCAGGTCGACGAGGAGCCAGGCGATCCAGAACTCGACGAGGCCGCGGGCCTGGGCGACCATCGCGACGATGGTGCCGACGAAGATGTACGCGTCGGCCCACGGGCTCCAGGACAGGTCCGGGTAGAGCGTGAACAGACCGCCGACGGCGAGGGTGCCGAGCGCCGCCCCGGCGAGGAGCAGGGCGCGCTCCTTCCAGGTGGCGGTGCGCACGGCGATGGAGCCGTCCTGGGCCTGCTGCCGGCCGAGCTGCCAGGCGCGCCAGCCCCACGCGGCCACGCCGATGACCAGGAGCTGCTTGCCGACGCCGCCCGTGAGGTGGGCGGAGGCGTAGGCGGCGATGAGGATCAGGCCGGAGAGGAGCTGGGCGGGCCAGGTCCATATGGAGCGGCGCCAGCCGAGGGCGAGGGCGGCCAGGCCCATCAGGTTGCCGATCATGTCGGACCAGATGACCTTCTGCCCGAAGACGGTGAAGGCTTCGGCGTTGAGCCAGGTCAGGGCGGTCACCGGCCGTCTCCCGTCGGATTGGCGTGCAGCGGGTCCACGCCGGCGGCCAGGAGGCGCTCGACGTACTTCGCGAGGACGTCGACCTCCAGGTTGACCGGGTCGCCGGCCTGCTTGGTGCCGAGCGTGGTCAGGGCGAGGGTGGTCGGGATGAGGCTGATGGTGAACCAGTCGGCGGCGGCCTCGACCACGGTGAGGCTGACGCCGTCGACGGTGATGGAGCCCTTCTCGACGACGTAGCGGGAGAGGTTCGCGGGGAGGGCGACCTTGACGATCTCCCAGTGCTCGGAAGGGGTCCGGGAGAGGATCTCGCCGGTGCCGTCCACGTGCCCCTGGACCAGGTGGCCGCCGAGCCGTCCGCCGAGGGCCATCGGGCGCTCGAGGTTGACCCGGGAGCCCTTGGTCAGGGCGCCGAGGCTGGAGCGGTTGAGGGTCTCCTGCATGACGTCGGCGGTGAACTCGCCGTCGGCGGTCTCCACCACGGTCAGGCAGACGCCGTTGACGGCGATGGAGTCGCCGTGCTTGGCGCCCTCGGTGACGAGGGGGCCGCGCAGTCGGAAGCGGGAGGCCTCCTCGAGCGGCTCGACGGCGGTGACCTCGCCCAGTTCTTCGACGATTCCGGTGAACACTCAGTGCTCCTTCGGGGCGGTGGTGGGGATGGCGGTGATGCGGAGGTCGGGGCCCACGCGGACGGCCTCGGTGATGTCGAGGCGGACGGCCTGGGCGATGTTCGTGATGCCGGCGTCACCGAAGGCGGCGGGGCCGGCGCCGAGCAGGGCCGGGGCGAGGTAGCCGACGACCCGGTCGACGGCCCCGCCCTCGGCGAAGGCGCCCGCCAGGGTGGGGCCGCCCTCCAGGAGGAGGGAGCGGACGCCGCGGGCGTACAGCTCCGCGAGGAGCCGGTGGATCGGGATCCGGCCGTCGTGCAGGGGCAGCCGCAGCAGGTCGACGCCGGGCAGGTGGCGCGTGTCGGCGTCCTCGGCGACGACCAGCAGCGTGGGCGCGGAGTCGTCGAGGACGCGGGCGGACGGCAGGATCGCGGCGTGGGTGTCGAGGGCCACGCGCAGGGGCTGGGTGGCTCCTTCGATGCCGCGCACGGCCAGGTGCGGGTCGTCGGCGCGCAGGGTGCCGCCGCCCACCAGGACGGCGTCGGCCTCGGCGCGCAGCCGGTGGACGTCCGCGCGGGACTCGGCGGAGCTGATCCAGCGGCTGGTGCCGTCGGCCGCGGCGCTGCGGCCGTCGAGGGTGGCGGCGTACTTCCAGGTCACGTGGGGGCGGCCGAGCCGTACGGAGGTCAGCCAGGCGGTGTTGCCGGCCTCGGCCTCGGCTTCCAGGAACCCGGCCTCGGTGGCGATCCCGGCGGCACGCAGGGTGGCCGCGCCACCGCTGGCCTGCGGGTTCGGGTCGGAGACGGCGTAGACCACGCGGGCGACGCCGGCTTCGACGAGGGCGCGGGCGCAGGGTCCCGTACGGCCGGTGTGGTTGCAGGGTTCGAGGGTGACGTAGGCGGTGGCGCCGCGGGCCGCGTCGCCCGCGGCGCGCAGGGCGTTGACCTCGGCGTGCGGGCCGCCGGCCCGCTCGTGCCAGCCCTCGCCGACGACGGTGCCGCAGGCGTCGGTGATGACGCAGCCGACGACGGGGTTGGGGCTGGTGGAGCCGAGTCCGCGGGCGGCGAGCTCGATGGCTCGGCGCATGGCACGGGTACCCGCGTCGGATGCGGGTGCTGCGTGCGCGGCGTGTGTCGCCACCGGGTCCTCCTGCCTCATCGGGCACGGACTCCGGGGCCTGTCGGGATACGACAGATGAAGCGGTCCAGCTCACAGGGGGACGCCGAGGCCGGAAAACGGTCCGATCGGGCACGTCCGCAGGGATATGCCGATGAACCGCCGACGGCGGCGTACCGGTGACTGGCCCGCCGCGCACTGCCTCCCATCCGGACTTTAACCGTCGGTCCAGGAATCTCACCTGGTCAACCGGCCGCTGGCTGCGGACGGGTCGCGGACTATAACCGCCGGTTCGGAATTGCACCGACCCCGGAGTGCGCTGCTACTGGTACTCCAGCCAGTCTGCCACGGGTGATCCGCCGCCATGCAGGCGATGCGGTGTGGCCTGGCTCACAGAGGGTGAGCCGGGGGTGACGGCGGCCGGACCGCGGCCCGGGCCCCTGCCGGGACCTGGCCAGGTGGACCCGGGGTTGGTCCAGACCTATTGACGCGATGGTCTAGTCCTCTTAACGTTCCCTTCATCTTCTCGGGAACAGCCCGTCAGATGTGCGCACGTCACGGGCCAACACGCTTCCGCACCAGCCTTGTTGCTCCACGTTGTGTCCACTTGTGTCCCGCATCCTCCCCTCCCCAGGAGGCACCATGCCGTCCCCCACACGTACGAGAGCGATGCTCCTGGCATCCGGCGCCGCGATCGCCGGACTGCTGGTGGGCGGGCTCTCGGCGGGCGTCTCGCACGCCGCCGACAACGAGTCGTGTCGCCCCGACGGGCTGTACAAGACGGCCGGCGTCGACGTCCCGTACTGCTCGGTCTACGACTCCGAGGGCCGCGAGAAGATGGGCGCCGACCACCAGCGCCGCGTCATCGGGTACTTCACCGGCTGGCGCACCGGCAAGGACGGCACCCCCGCCTACCTCGCCCAGAACATCCCGTGGTCCAAGGTCACCCATCTGAACTACGCCTTCGCCCACGTGGGCGCCGACAACAAGATCTCGGTCGGCTCGGACGGCGTGAACAACGCCGCCACCGGGATGACCTGGCCCGGCGTCGCGGGCGCCGAGATGGACCCGGCCCTCCCCTACAAGGGCCACTTCAACCAGCTGACCAAGTTCAAGAAGCAGTACCCGAACGTCAAGACGCTGATCTCGGTCGGCGGCTGGGCCGAGACCGGCGGCTACTTCGGTGACGACGGCAACCGCGTCGCCTCCGGCGGCTTCTACTCGATGGCCACCAACGCCGACGGCTCCGTCAACCAGGCCGGCATCGACACCTTCGCCGACTCCTCCGTCGAGTTCGTCCGCAAGTACGGGTTCAACGGCGTCGACATCGACTACGAGTACCCGACCACCATGAAGGACGCCGGCAACCCCCTGGACTGGCAGCTGGCCAACGCCCGCCGCCCCGGCCTGGTCCAGGGCTACGCGGCCCTGATGAAGACCCTGCGCGAGAAGCTCGACCGGGCGGGCGCCGCCGACGGCAGGCACTACCTGCTCTCCGTCGCCGCCCCCTCCTCCGGCTACCTGCTGCGGGGCATGGAGACCTTCCAGGTGCAGAAGTACCTGGACTACGTCAACATCATGTCCTACGACCTGCACGGCGCCTGGAACGAGTACGTCGGCCCCAACGCCTCGCTGTTCGACGACGGCAAGGACGGCGAACTGGCCGCCGCAGGCGTGTACTCCACCTCCCAGTACGGCGGCATCGGCTACCTCAACACCGACTGGGCCTACCACTACTTCCGCGGCTCGATGCCGGGCGGCCGCATCAACATCGGCCTGCCCTACTACACCCGCGGCTTCAAGAACGTGCAGGGCGGCACCGACGGCCTGTGGGGCAAGGCCCCCGCGACCACCTGCCCGGCCGGCGCGGGCCTGACCAAGTGCGGTGACGGGGCGGTCGGCATCGACAACCTGTGGCACGACAAGGACACCAACGGGGTCGAGTCCCCGGCGGGCTCCAACCCGATGTGGCACGCCAAGAACCTGGAGAAGGGGGTCGTCGGCGACTACGTCACCAAGTACGGCTTCCCGGCGAACACCACGCTGACCGGCACCTACGTCCGCAAGTACGACTCCACCCTGGTGGCGCCGTGGCTGTGGAACGCGCAGAAGAAGGTCTTCCTCTCGACGGAGGACGAGCAGTCGGTGGCCGCCAAGGCCGACTATGTGGTGAACAAGGGCATCGGCGGCACGATGGTCTGGGAGCTCGCGGGCGACTACGCGTACAACGCGGCCAAGGGCCAGTACGAGATGGGCGACACGCTCACCGACACGATGTACCAGAAGTTCAAGTCGGCCTCGCCGTACGGCGCGAAGAAGTCCACCACCGCGCTGCCCACCCGGGCGGTGAACATCAAGACGGAGTTCACCGAGTTCAAGCTGGGCGACTCCAACTATCCGCTCACCCCGAAGCTCAAGATCACCAACAACACGAACACGACGCTGCCCGGCGGCACCGAGTTCCAGTTCGACTACGGGACCTCGGCCCCGGACAACGCCTCCGACCAGTCGGGCTTCGGCACGAAGGTGATCAGCAGCAGCCACACCGGCAACAACGTCGGCGGCCTGAAGGGCGACTTCCAGCGGGTCTCCCTGAAGCTCCCGGCCTGGCAGACGCTGGCCCCGGGCGCCTCGGTCGACCTGGCCTTCAACTACTACCTGCCGGTCTCCACGCCCTCCAACTGGACGGTGAACATCTCCGGCACCACCTACGCCCTCGCCGGGGACCTGGCGCGCGCCACCACGGTGACGGAACCGGGCGGCACCCAGCCGCCCACCACCCCGCCGACCACGCCCCCGACGACACCGCCCACCACCCCTCCCCCGACGGGCGGGACCTGCACGGGCCCGGCGTACGTGGCGGGCACGGTCTACAACAGCGGCAACGTCGTCTCGCACAAGGGCCACCAGTGGAAGGCCCAGTGGTGGACGCAGAACGAGGAGCCCGGCACCACCGGCGAGTGGGGCGTCTGGAAGGACCAGGGCGCCTGCTGACCCTGATCCGCGCACGAGCGGGCGAGGACCCGGTGGCCCGGCGGCCACCGGGTCCTCGCCCTTCCCTACGCTGGCCCGGTGAGCACCCATCTCACCGCGACCGACGCGGTCTTCGAGGAACACCGGCGCCGGATGTTCGCCGTCGCGTACCGCATGCTCGGCTCCGCCACGGAGGCCGAGGACACCGTGCAGGAGGCGTACCTGCGCTGGGCGTCGGCGGACCGCGGGGACGTAGGGCACCCGGGGGCCTGGCTCGCCAAGGTCGTCACGAACCTGTGCCTCAACCAGCTCACCTCGGCGCGGGCCCGGCGCGAGGAGTACGTCGGCCCCTGGCTGCCCGAGCCGGTCCTCACCGCGGACGGGACGCTCGGCCCGCTGGAGTCGGCGGAGCAGCGGGAGAGCGTGTCCATGGCCCTGCTGGTGCTGATGGAGCAGCTCACGCCGGTGGAGCGGGCGGTGTACGTGCTGCGCGAGGCCTTCGCGTACGGCCACCGGGAGATCGCCGCCCTGCTTGACCTCTCCGAGGCCAACTGCCGCCAGCTGTACCGGCGGGCGGCCCGGCGCGTGGAAGCCCCGCGGCCCCGCTTCCGGCCCGACCCCGCGCAGTGGCAGGGGCTGGTGGACACCTTCATGTCGGCGGCGCGCAGCGGGGACGTGTCCCGGCTGGAGAGCATGCTGACGGCGGACGTGCGGTACGTGTCGGACGGCGGCGGCGTGGTCAACGCCGCGCGGCGGCCGATCCTGGGCCGCGACAAGGTGGCCCGCTTCGCGATCGGCGCGCTGGGCAAGTACGTGGCGGGCCTGCCGGTCACCTTCGCGGAGGTCAACGGGGCGCCCGCGCTGCTGTTCGGGGAGGCGGCGCTCCTGCTGGTCGAGTTCGAGGACGGCCTCGTCAGCGGCATGCGGACGGTCGTGAACCCGGAGAAGCTTTGCTTCCTGCGGCGCCAGCTGTCACGTTCCCGAGGGCTGTCCGGTCCCTGCTGACGAAGGCTTTTCCCCAGGGAAGGACGGACGGACCATGAGCACCATCCTCGTCACGGGCGGCACGGGAACCCTCGGATCGCAGGTCGTCACCCGGCTGCGGGAGGCGGGCCACGAGGTCCGCGTCCTGAGCCGGCACTCCCCGGACCACCCCGTCGACCTGCGGGACGGCGCCGGGCTGGACGCGGCGGTGGCGGGCGCCGAGGTCGTCGTGCACTGTGCGAGCAGCCCGCGCGGCGGGGACGAAACGGCGGCGGGCCACCTGATCGGGGCGGCCCGGCGGGCCGGAACGGTCCGCAACATCGTCTACATCTCGATCGTCGGGGTGGACGTGGTCCCGCTCGGCTACTACAAGGCGAAGCTGCGGGTGGAACGGATGCTGGAGGGATCCGGGCTCGGAGTGACGATCCTGCGCACCACGCAGTTCCACGACCTGGTGGCGCAGGTGATGGAAAGGGCGGCGAAGCTGCCCGTCGTGCCGATGCCGAAGGGGGTCCCGGTGCAGCCGATCGCCGTCGAGGAGGTCGCGGACCGGCTGGCCGACCTCGCGGTCCCCGTCCCGGCGGGCCGGGTCCCCGACATGGGCGGGCCGGAGATCCGGCGCCTGACGGACCTGGCCCGCGGCTACCTGGCGGCGACGGGCCGCCGCCGCCGGGTGGTCCCCGTTCCCCTGGTGGGCAGGACGTACGCCGCGTTCTGCCGGGGCGGCCACCTGGTCCCGTCGGGGGCGGTGGGCAAGGGCACGTTCGCGCAGTACCTGGCGGCCCGCTCGGAAGCGCGCGGCTGAAAGCCCGGGCCTCCGCCCCGCGCCTCAAACGCCGGCGGGGCTGCATGTGCGCGGCGCAGCCCAGAGCCGTGCGGCTCAAAGACCGGGGCTCCGCCCCGCACCCCGCGCCTCAAACGCCGGCGGGGCTGGATTTGCGCGGCGGAGGCCAGAGCCGTGCGGCTCAAAGATCGGGGCTCCGCCCCGGACCCCGCGCCTCAAACGCCGGCGAGGCTGAATTTGTGCGGCCGGGCTGGATGGTGCGGCGGCACTGGGGAGCAGGCGGGTCGGGTGGGGTGGGGGTGGGTGTGTGTCGGGGTGATCCCCGCAGGGTGCCGAACGCACTGCCGCCGAGCTATCCGACCTCCCGACACGTTCGGCGCCCGA
>NZ_JBIAJH010000036.1:0-66587 GCF_042871845.1 Streptomyces sp. NPDC005533
GCCCGCTGGGCATCGGTGACCGACAACGGCGGAATCTTCGGGCCTGGACGACTCATGCCCGACTAACAGTGAATCTCTGACTCAGGTCACTAGGGGTGTCTTTCGGATGTTTCCCGCTCGCCGGGGGAGCCGCGGGCTGGTCCACGAAGAGCGCCACGACAGGGCCTAGGTGTATTGACCCGCAGCCTTGTTGATTCGGCTGATGGGTGGCTTGCCTTTGAGTGCGGTGTGGCAGCGGTGGTGGTTGTAGGTGTGGAGGAAGTCTGCCAGGGCCGCTGTCCGTTCGTCGTTTGAGGTGTAGGGCCGCAGGTAGGCCCATTCGTCGAGCAGGGTGCGGTTGAAACGCTCGACCTTGCCGTTGGTTTGCGGCCGGTAGGCGCGGGTGCGCTTGCCGGCCGCGCCGAGGTCGGCGAGTGCCTTCTTCCAGGCCTTGGCCTTGCGGTAGGACCAGGCGTTGTCGGTCAGCACCCGTTCGATCCGGTCGATGCCGTGGCCGGCAAAGAACGTGGCCGCCCTGCGCAGGAAGTCCGCGCAGGTGTCGGCCTTCTCGTCGGTGTGGATCTCGCTGTAGGCCAGGCGGGTGTGGTCGTCGACCGCGGAGTGGACGTAGTCGTAGCCCACGCCGGTCTTCCTGGCCCGCCCGGCCTGGCGGCCCAGCATTTTGTGGCCGCCGCCGTCGGGTATCCGGCCGAGTTTCTTCACGTCGACGTGGACCAGCTCGCCTGGCCTGTCGCGTTCGTAGCGGCGGATCACGGTGCCGGTCGGGCGGTCCATGTAGGAGAGGCGGTGCAGACCGTGCCGGGTCAGGATGCGTTGGACGGTCGAGGCGGGCAGGCCCACAATGGGCCCGATGCGGGCGGGGCCGAGCTTGCGGGCCTGCCGCAGCTCACACACCTGGGCCTCGACGGTGGCGGCGGTCTTGTGCGGCATCGAGTGCGCCCGGCTGGAGCGGTCAGTCAGGCCTGTATCGCCCTCGGTCCGCCACCGGCGGACCCATTTGTGGGCGGTGGCCCGCGATATACCCATCTCTGCCGCGACATGCGCGACAGGCCGGCCCGAGCGGACACGTTCGACGAGCAGTCGCCTACCGAAGACGGTCAGACGGGCATTACGGTGGGACACGAAGACCTCCGTGCGGTGAGTTCCTAGACAGCTCCCACCACACCGGAGGTCTTCGCCATGTTCAAGACCCACCGAGCGTCAACAACGCTCATGATCAATACACCTAGGCTGCTGCCGTGAACGTCATCCTCTTCGGCGCGACCGGCATGCTCGGCCGGGGCGTCCTGCGCGAGTGTCTGCGCGACGACTCCGTCGAGAGCGTCCTGGTCATCGGACGCACCCCGCTCGGCGTGAGCCACCCCAAACTGCGCGAGCGCGTCCAGGCGGACCCGTCCGACCTGGTCGCCGCGGAGGTCGACCCGGCCGCGTACGACGCCTGCTTCTTCTGTCTCGGGGTCTCCTCCGTCGGCATGAAGGAGGACGACTACCGGCGCGTCACCCACGACCTGACGCTCGCCGTGGCCCGGCCGCTGGCCGCCGCCAACCCCGGTCTGACCTTCGTCTACGTCTCCGGCGAGGGAACGGACAGCACCGAGCGGGGCCGTTCCATGTGGGCCCGGGTCAAGGGGAAGACCGAGAACGACCTCCTGGAACTGCCTTTCCGCGCCTACATGTTCCGCCCCGGCATCGTCCAGCCGGTGCGCGGCGTGCCGTCCAAGACCCGGCTCTACCGCGTGCTCTACGCGCTCACCGCGCCCCTGGTCCCGCTGCTGCGGCGGGTCGCGCCGAACCTCGTCATCACCTCCGACACCCTCGGCCGTGCCATGATCGCCGTCGCCACGCCCGGCACCGCGGTCCCCGGCCACGTCCTGCGCCCCGCCGACATCAACCGCCTGGGCGCCGCCCCGACCAGGGAAAACTGAGTACCGGGCAGCCCCTCCCACAGGTGAGAATGGGCCATCTCAATCCGGGAGGAACCCATGAGCCAGGACACCCTGACTCTGCATGACCTGCTGCCCGCCCAGGCGCTGGCGGCCTCGATCGACGCCGGGTACGTGACCCGCAAGTCGCACCCCGAGCTGCCGCTGTCCATCTACACGTACACGAGGACGGCCCAGTACGAGCGCGTCTGGGACGAGGTCACCACCCGCTGCCGCGGACTCGTCGCCGACGACGCCACCGGCGCGATCGTCGCCCTGCCACTGCCGAAGTTCTTCAACGTCGGCGAGCACGAGGCGGGCATGCCGTACGCGCCCGCGCTCCCCGACGAGCCGTTCGAGGTGTACGACAAGGTCGACGGCAGCCTCGCGGTCGTCTTCCACTACGCGGGCCGCTGGCGGGTCGCCTCCAAGGGTTCCTTCATCAGCGCCCAGGCCACGTGGGCCCAGCGCCGGCTCGACGCGAAGGACACCGCGGCCCTGCGCCCGGGCACCACCTACCTCGCGGAGATCCTGTACCCGCAGAACCGCATCGTCGTCGACTACGGCGAGCGCCGGGACCTCGTCCTCCTCGCCGCCTTCGGGCCGGACGGCACCGAGGTGCCGCTCGCCGAGGCCGCGCCGCACTGGGAGGGCATCGGTTCCGTCGTCACGGTGTGGCCCGCCATGCCGCTCGGCGAGCTCATCGCGCTGACCGAGTCCAACACGCTGCCCGGCGGCGCCACCGCGACAGGCATGGACGCGGAGGGCTTCGTCCTGCGCTTCGCGTCCGGCGTGCGCGCCAAGGCCAAGCTGTCGGAGTACGTGCGGCTGCACAAGGTGCTCACCGGCGTCACCGAGCGGGACGTCTGGCGCGGCCACGGCATCCAGCGCTTCGCCGGCCTGCCCGCCAAGCAGCTCGCCCAGGGCCTGAACTGCACGGTCGCCGAGATCGAGGCGTGGGGCGGAAAGCCGCTCGACGCGCTGCTGCAGCAGGTCCCCGACGAGTTCGACCACTGGGTGCGCGAGGTCATCGCACGCCTGGAGGAGCGGGCCGCGCGGCACGAGCGCGCGATCGACGAGGCCTTCGCGGGTCTCGCGCACCTGGCCGCCGACCGGGGCGCCTTCGCCCGCGCGGTCAAGGAGCTGGACGACCGTACGATCCGCCCCGCGATGTTCATGCGGCTGGACGGCCGGACGACCGAGCTCACGACCTGGCGGCAGGTGCGGCCGGAGACCGCCGACCCCTACATCGGCGACGAGGAGAACCGGACCGTGTCGGAGGAGGAGCGCGCACCCGCGTCCGCGTCGACACCCGCGCCCGCGCCCGCGGCCACCGCACCCGCGTCGGCGCCGAGGGTGGCGCCGCGCGTCCCGGCGCCCGCCGCGGAGGAGGCCGCCGCGGACCCCACGGCGCAGGAGCCCCCGCTGCCCGTCGTGCACCTCATGACCGGCCTGCCCGCCTCCGGCAAGACCACCGCGGCCCGCGCCCTCCAGGCGCAGTCCGGCGGCCGGATGCGGCGCGTCAACCTGGACGATCTGCGCGCCATGCTCGACCTGCCGGACCCCGGGCGGGGCCGGTCCTGGGCGCACGAGCAGACCGTGCTGGAGGTCCAGGACGCGGCCGTCCGCGCGGCCGTGGACGGCGGCTTCGACGTGGTCGTCGACAACACGCACCTGACGAAGCACATCCCGAAGCGGCTCAAGGCGGCCGTCGGCGGGCTCGCGACCTTCGTCGTGCACGACTTCACCGACGTCCCGCTGGAGGAGTGCCTGCGCCGGGACGCGGCCCGCGAACGGCAGGTGGGCGAGGAGATCATCCGGGTCCTGGCCGAGAAGCACGCGAAGGCCCGCAAGGGCGGCTGGCGGCTCACGGCCGAATGGCTGAACGGGACGTCCGGCGTGACGGCCGTGCCGCCCGTGACCGCGTACGTCCCCGACCCGGCGCTGCCGTCGGCGGTGATGTGCGACATCGACGGCACGCTCGCGCTGACCGGCGACCGCGGACCGTACGACTTCTCGCGCTGCGAGCTCGACCTGCTCAACGAGTCGGTCCGGCACGCGCTGGACGCGTTCAAGCGGGCCGACGGCGACGTGATCGTGCTGCTGTCGGGACGCGGTGAGGAGCACCGGCCGCAGACCGAGTCCTGGCTGCGGCGCCACCGGGTGCCGTACGACGAGCTGTGGATGCGGGCGGCGGGCGACACGCGCCGCGACGACGTGGTGAAGGCGGAGCTGTTCGACGCCCACGTCCGTCACCGGTACGCGGTACGGGTCTCGCTCGACGACCGGGACCGGGTGGTCGCGGTCTGGCGCCGGATGGGCCTGCCCACCTGGCAGGTCAACTACGGGGACTTCTAGCCGTCATGGCGGGCGTGCTGATCGTGGACGGCGCGAACGTCGTCGGCTCCGTGCCGGACGGCTGGTGGCGGGACCGGCGGGGCGCGGCCGAGCGGCTGCGCGACCGGCTGGCCCGGCGCGGCGGGGACGAGGAGATCATCCTCGTCGTCGAAGGCGCCGCCCGCGGCGTCGAATCCGTTCCCGGGGTGCGCGTGGACGCGGCCCCCGGGAACGGCGACGACCGGATCGTGGAACTGGCCGCGGCGCATGCGGACCGCGGCTGCGTCGTGGTCACGGCGGACCGGGAACTGCGCGAACGGGTCCGGGCGTACGGCGCGGAGTGCGTGGGACCCCGTACCGTACGCCCGGCGGACTGACCCGGGGTCAGTGGCAGTACTTCACCTCGGAGAGGTTCTTGACCCAGCGGGCGGAGACCCAGCGCTGCTTCCCGTAGGCGGCGCGGTTCGGGGCGTCCATCCCCTCGTCCAGGTTCTCGTTGTCGTTCTCGTCGTACAGCCGGTACCAGAGACGGTTCCCGTCGACCTTCTCGCCGTACTTCTTGCACTCGATCTCGAGCTTGTTGTTCGGGTACACGTGGCCGAGGGCCCGCGACTGGGTGGTCGGCTTGCTGCGGACCTTCAGCGGGCCCTTGGAGACGACCTTGCCGATGGCGTGCCTGTAGTCCGGGTACGTGCCGGGCCGGCCGTCGCCGACGACGATCTCACGCGGCGGTCGGTTGTCACCGTCGTCCGCCACTGCGGCGCCCGCTCCGACCAGACCGAGAACCAGGCTTCCGGTGGCGACAGCGAGGATGGTTCTGGTGGGCTTCAGCATGAGCCGGCTCCTCTACGAAGACGTCCGCCGGCCGCGTCGTGCGGCGCGGTGGCGGCAACCAGGCGGTTGCCAGGGACGACTATGACGAGGGCGGAGGTCGTAGCCCCGGTGGCTCACCGGCTTTTAGCCCGATACGAGCAATCTGTCCTACCGGTGCGCGGCGGCCGTGCCCGCCCCCGAACGGGCACGGCCGCGCAGCGGGGCCCCGGGGGGACAGGGCCGGCACCGGCCGGTGGACCGGTGCACGCAAGAACCTACGTGCGGACCGGTTCCGGCCGCGCCCATCCACGGGCTGAGACCGGCCTACCCCCTTGGGTGTCGACGCTGTACAACCAGGGGTGTACCCAAGGGGGATTGACGTGCGCTTCGTCCACGGCACCGCCGGCGGGGGAACCGCCGGGCCCGCCTCAGAGGGCGGCTGGGAGGGCGGCCTCCGGGTCGCCGTGTCACGACCGGGAGGGGGTGCCGGGGATGCCGTCCGTACTCGTCGTCGATGACCAGTTCCTGATCCGGTCCGGACTGACCGCGCTGCTGACCGCCGCACCGGGCTACGAGGTCGTCGGCGAGGCCTGCGACGGCGAGGAGGCGGTCCGGCTCGCCGCCGAGACCCGGCCTGACGTCGTCCTCATGGACATCCGGATGCCCGGCACCGACGGGATCGCCGCGACCGAGCGGATCCTGGCCGGCCAGGACCCGGCCGACGGCGGGCCCAAGGTGCTCGTGCTGACCACCTTCGACTCCGACGAACACGTCTTCCACGCGCTCCGCGTCGGCGCCAGCGGCTTCCTCGTCAAGGACGCCCCGCCCGAGCGGCTGCTCGCCGCCATCGCCACCGTGCACGCCGGTGAGATGCTGTTCAGCCCCCGGGCCCTGCGCGGACTGATCGACGCCTACGCCGCCCCGGCCGCCCGCGCCCCACACCCCGGCCTGGACACGCTGACCCCGCGCGAGCGCGAGGTGCTCGCCCTCGTCGGCGCCGGTCTGCCCAACGCCGAGATCGCCGTACGGCTCGTCCTCAGCCCGGCCACCGTCAAGACGCACGTCCACCGCTGCATGAGCAAGCCGGCCCTGTCCAGCCGCGCCCAGGCCGTCGTCGTGGCCCACGAGTTCGGCCTCGCCGCCCGAATGCGCTGACCGCGCGGCCCCCCGGATGCGGGCGGCGGAGACCCGGGCGAGAGTGGGGCCCATGGGTATCGAAGACTACGGCGGCGGGGTCGGCGCACATGAGACCGGCGTCCTCGTCGTCACGACCAACGACGTCCCCGGCTACCGGGTCGAGCAGGTCATCGGCGAGGTCTTCGGCCTCACCGTGCGCTCCCGCCACCTGGGCAGCCAGATCGGCGCGGGCCTGAAGTCGATGATCGGCGGCGAGCTGAAGGGCCTCACCAAGACCCTGGTGCAGACCCGCAACCAGGCCATGGAGCGGCTCATCGAGCAGGCGAAGGCGCGCGGCGCGAACGCCGTGCTCATGATGCGCTTCGACGTCACCGACGCCGCCGACGTCGGGACCGAGGTGTGCGCGTACGGGACGGCCGTGGTCCTGGTCCCCGCCTCCACCTGACGCGGAAATCGACATCGGCTGCCCGCCATGAGGAAGCGGCCCTGCCCCGCCCCCGCAGTCAGTACGGTGGTTCTCCCGAGACGAAGGGCGGACCGATGAGTCAACGCAAGTCTGCGGCAGAGGTGTTCGACGCGCTGGGGGAGCGCTACGAGGAGGTGTTCGGGCAGGTGCCCGGCCAGCTCGCGGCGCTCGACTGGCTCACCGCGCGGCTGCCCGGCGGGGCCCGTGTGCTGGACGTGGGAAGCGGCACCGGGCGGCCCACCGCCGAGTCGCTGGTCCGGGCCGGCTGCGACGTGACCGGCATCGACGTGTCGGCTGCCATGGTCGCCCTGGCCCGCACCCGGGTCCCGGGAGCGCGCTTCGAACAGGCCGACGTGCGCACGTACACGCCCGAGGCGGGCGGGTTCGACGCCGTGTGCTCCTTCTTCCCCCTGCTGGTGATGGACCAGCCGGAGGTGGCCGGGGCACTGGACCGCATGGCCTCCTGGGTCGCGCCGGGCGGGTACTTCGTGATGGCCACCGTGCCCGGGGACATCCGGGGCCTGGACATCGAGTGGATGGGCCACGAGGTGACGGTCAGCAGCCTGTCCACCGCGGACCACCTGGCCCGGCTCGCCGACCGCGGCCTGGAGGTCCTGCACCACCACACCGCGCCCTTCCAACCCGCCGACCCGCTGGCGGGCCCCGAGGAGCACCTCTTCTGCTACGCGCGCCGCAGCCCGTGACGGATCAGTCGACCCGGCCCCCGGACCGACTGCTGGGCGCGTAGGCGTACGGGTGCCCCGCCGACGCGGCGGCCGAACAGCCGGCTGAAGTAGGCCGCGTCCTCGTAACCGACGCGCCGGGCGAGCCCGGCGACCGGCAGGTCGGCGCGGGCCGCCAGCGCCTTCGCCCGGCTCAGCCTGCTGCCGAGGAGTGGGCCCGGCACCCTCAAGGGGACGCCTCCGCCCGGTCGCCGCGGGGCGTGCGGACGGACGGTCCGGGGGCGCGGCCCGGGCGCAGACCCACGGCCAGCCCCACGACCACCACCGACAGGCCCAGCCACACCGCCGGTCCGGGGACCCCGCTCCCGGCGAGGACCCCGGCGCCGGCCGCGGCCACCGGCGCGACGCCGGTCAGCAGTCCGGCGCGGCCCGCGCCGACGGCCGCGACCGTCCGGTACCAGAGCAGGAACGCCACCGCCGTCACCATGACGGCGAGGTACCCCGCCGCCGCCCACTGGGCCGGCCCGAGCGTCCCCAGGTCGGCAGGGCGCTCGAAGAGCACCGTGAGCCCCAGCAGCATCAGCGCCCCCAGCCACACCGCGTGCACGGACACCCCCCACGCGCCGTGCCGGCGCAGCACCGGGACGGCGAGGAGGGTGAACCCGGCCTCGCAGCCCAGCGCGAGCGCGGCCCAGCCCACCCCGGCGGCGTCCGTCCGGCCCGTCCCCTCGACCAGCACCGCCCCGACCACCACCACGGGAGCCGCCACCAACACCTGACGGCTGGGCCGCCGCCCCTCCAGGAACGGGCCGATCAGCCCCAGCAGGATCGGTACGGAGGCCACCGCGACGGCGATGACGGCCGGTTCGGCGTGCGCCACCCCGCGAACGACGGCCACGTTGAACAGCACCAGCCCGGTCGCCGCGATCCCGGCCAGCCACAGCCACTCCCGGCCGCGCGGCCGCAGCACCGGCACGCCTGCGGCCCGGGCCAACGCGGCCAGCAACAGCGCGGCGGCGGCGTACCGGACGGCCTGCGTGGCGAACAGCGGGGCGTCGACGAGCGAACGGGAGACGGTGACGCTGCTGCCGACCAGTGCCATGCCCGTGACGCCCGGGGCCAGATCCCGGAAGGCGGTCGAGCCTGCGGTGGTGTTCGAGGCGGAAGTTCTCTGCATGCGATCCAGCGTGGCCCCACAATGGACCCGTGAGCAGGTCCAATGAAGGCGCGATCCAGGGGTCCAAAAATCCCAGCTCCACAACCGAAAGGGGCACGCGTGGGAGGTCACGAGCCGAGGGGTCCACGGGCCCGAGCGGTTCGGACTTCCTCCAGCTCGACCTCGGCCAGGCCCCACCGGGCGGCCGCACCGACTGGCTGGCGGGCCGGCTCCGTGCCGCCATCGCCGACGGCACGCTGCCCGTCGGCAGCAGGCTTCCGGCGAGCCGCGTCCTCGCCGCCGAACTGCGCGTCTCCCGCGGTCTCGTCACCGAGGCCTACCAGCGCCTCGCCGAGACCGGCCAGGTCCGCGGCCGGGGCCGCGGCGGCACCGTCGTCGTCGCGGCCCCGCCCCCGGCGGCGGGGCCGACGCCCGCTCCGCACCGCGGCGGGCTGGTGGACGCCCTGCGCGCCATGCCCTGCCGGATCGACCTCTCGCCCGGGGTCCCCGACCTCACGGCCTTCCCGCGTACGGCATGGCTGCAGGCCGAGCGCCGGGTGCTCGCCGGCCTGACCCCGGCCGACTTCGGCTACGGCAACCCCCAGGGCGCGCCCGCCCTGCGCGCGGCGGTCGCCGGCTGGCTGGCCCGCAACCGCGGCATCCGCGCCGACCCCGACGAGGTCGTGGTCGTCGCGGGCGTCGCCCAGGCCCTGGGGTTGCTGGCGCAGGTCCTGCGCGAGGAGGGCGTGCACCGCGTCGCGGTGGAGGACCCCGGCTCGCTCGGCGCCCGACAGCAGCTGGAGTACGGACGGCTGGAGACCGTTCCCGTACGGGTGGACGAGGCGGGGCTCGACGTCGCCGGGCTGCGCGCGAGCGGGGCTCGGGCCGTGCTGCTCACCCCGGCGCACCAGTTCCCGACCGGGGTGGTCCTCGACGGCGGGCGCCGCCGGGACCTGCTCGGCTGGGCCGCTGCCGGGGGCCTGGTCATCGAGGACGACTACGACGCCGAGCACCGCTACGACCGCGCCCCCGTCCCCGCGCTGCGCGCCCTGCTGCCCGAGGCCGTCTGCTACGCCGGCAGCGTCTCCAAACTCCTCGCCCCCGCCCTGCGCCTGGGCTGGCTGCTGGTGCCGCCGCGGCTGCGCGACGCGGTGACCGCCGCCAAGCGCTACGCCGACCTCGGCAACCCGGTCCTCGCCCAGCTGGTCCTCGCCCGGCTGATGGACTCGGGCGAGCTGGAGCGGCACCTGCGCCACGTCCGGCGCCGCCACCGCCGGCGCCGCGACGCCATGCTCCGGGCCCTCGCCGAGCACCTGCCGGAGGCCCGGGTGCACGGCGCGGCGGCCGGCCTGCACCTGATGGTCACCTTCGACGGCGCGGGCTTCGAGGACACGGCCCTGGCCTCGGCGGCGCTGGCCCTGGGCGTCAAGGCGCACCCGCTGTCCTGGCACCGCGTCCGGCCCGGCCCGCCGGGCCTCATCCTCGGCTACGCGGCGGGCTCGGCCGGGGAGATCGAGGAGGGCGTCGCCACCCTGGGCGCCGCCCTGCGGGGCGGTCTGGCTGACGGCCCGGGCGGCGGTCCGGGCGGGCTGCCGGAAACCGGCCGGAAAGTTTTTCCGGATCGGCGGCAACCTCCCGCGGGGTCGCGCGTCGTGCGGGGGTGAAGGGCGCAGTTCCGTGCCCTCGACCCGACCGTGGAGAACCACCTTGAAGAACCTGAAGCGTGTCCAGCGCGTCTCCCTGGCCGTCCGCCGGGCCGCCGTCACCGCTGCCGCGACCGCCGTGGCCGTCTCCCTCGCCGGGCCGGCCTCCGCCGCGAGCGCGAGCTCGCCGGCGCCGGCCCCCTCGGTCAGCGTGCCGGCCGGCGCCTCTCCCAGTGCGGGCGGGACCAAGCCGTCGCCCTCGGTCAGCACCCCGCCGAGCGCGGGTTCGGGCGCGAGCGCGAGCCCCAGCGCCGCGCCCGAGGTTTCCGCGTCGAGCCGGGGGACCGCCGGTCCCACCAGGCCCAGCGCGTCCCCGTCCGCGCCCGGCCCCGCCGCCACCGAGGGCGCGGCCGAGCTCGCGCATACTGGCTCCTCTGCGACCACCACGGCCCTCGGGGCGGGGGCCGCCGGTCTGGTCCTCGCCGGCGCGGCAGCCCTGTACGCCGTACGGCGCCGCGCGAACTGAGGAATCCCGTGCTCCACCTCGCACCACCCGTCGGCCCCCTCACGCCCGGCTTCGGCCGGGCGTGGCGGGGCCTGTGGTCGTTGCTGCGCGGCGAGCGTTCCGCCCCGCCGGCCTCCCCGCGCTCGCACCGGCCCTCGTACGGGCCCTCGTACGGCTCCTCGCACACGTACGGGCCCGAGGGCCACGGCGAGCCGCAGCCGCCCACCGTCACGCAGCTCTACCACGCGCACCGGCTGCGGATGGTGCGGCTGGCGGTGCTGCTCGTCGACGACCTGGCCACGGCCGAGGACGTGGTCCAGGACGCCTTCACGGCCCTGTACCGGCGTCACGGGGAGCGGATAGCCGAGGTCGACAACGCCCTCGGCTACCTGCGCACCGCGGTCGTCAACACCTCGCGCTCCGTCCTGCGCCGCCGGCGCACCGTACGGGCCTGGACCCCGCCACCGCCCGCCGACGTACCGTCCGCCGAGGACCACGTGGTCCTCGACGAGGCGCACCGCGAGGTCCTCGCCGCGCTCGGCCGGCTGACCCCGCGCCGCCGGCAGGTCCTCGTGCTGCGCTACTGGGCGGACCTCAGCGAGGCGGAGATCGCGGCCACCCTCGGGATCAGCCGGGGAGCGGTCAAGTCCAACGCGAGCCGCGGCCTGGACGCGCTGGAACGGATTCTGGAGGGACGGATATGACGCGTGACGGCGAACGCCTCGCCGAACGGCCGGTGGAGCAGCGGCTGCGCGAGGCCCTCGACGCGCGCGCGGACAGCATCGACGTCCGCCGGCTGCGCCCCGCGGTTCCGCCCGGACCGCAGGTGAGGCGGCTGCCGGTGGAGAGGCTGCGACGGTTCGCGCTGCCCCTGGCGGGCCTGGCCGCGGCGGCTGCCGCCGGGATCGGCTACCTGCTGTTGGCCCCGGATCAGGCGCCGGGCCCGACGCCTCCCGCCACCCCACC
This sequence comes from Streptomyces sp. NPDC005533, assembly GCF_042871845.1. Taxonomy (NCBI): domain Bacteria; kingdom Bacillati; phylum Actinomycetota; class Actinomycetes; order Kitasatosporales; family Streptomycetaceae; genus Streptomyces; species Streptomyces sp. NPDC005533. The sequence goes on from NZ_JBIAJH010000036.1 coordinate 11,629, forward strand.
GAAGGTCACGGGCCCCGGCCCGTCCCACCCGTCGCCGGAGCCCTCGCCGTCGCCTTCTCAGCGGTCCGCGGGGTCGACGGAGCCGAGCTCGGGCGCGGAGGTGTCGAGGAGCCCGGAGGCGTCGTCGCCCCCGGCCGCGGCGGTGAGCCCCAGCCGTTCGTCGCCCGCCGCGCCGAAGGGCTCGGGGTCGGTGTCGCCGTCGTCGGTCCCCTCCACTCCGCAGGGCCGGACGGTGACCTCCTCGCCGCCGGCCACGGGAGGTGCGCGCTAGTCCAGTCGGTACGCGCCGGGTGTCAGCGGCGGAGGTTTTCCACGGCCGACACCAGCGGCGCGAGCTCCGGGTTGCGTGCGGCCTCGTCCAGGGCCTCGCGCAGCGCGGTGTCGTTCGTGGGCCGGGCCGCGGCCAGCAGGGCCAGGCCCGCCTCGCTCACGTCGGTGTAGATGCCCCGGCGGTCGGTGTCGCAGAGGTAGCGGTTCAGCAGGCCGCGGTCCTCCAGCCTGCTGACCAGGCGGGTCGTCGCGCTCTGGCTGAGCACCACCGAGTCGGCGACCTGGTGCATCCGCAGGTGCCCGCCCGGCCCGTTGTGCTGGCGGCTGAGGACGTCGAGGAGCGAGTACTCGCGCACGCTCAGTCCGTGCCCGGCCTGCAGGGCCCGTTCGATGTGCGACTCGATCCGCCCGTGCAGGAGGGAGAGGGCGCACCAGCCCTGGGAGAGGGCGGTGAACGCGCTGTCCGTGGCCGTCATGGGCTTCCTCCGTCGAAGCGTGCGGTGCGAGCGGTGTGATCCCAGGATAGGCCACGTCTGCAATAGCCCGCGCTTGCAAATATCCCGCGTCTGCAATTAATGTGTTCGCATGTAGGCGGCGACCGCAACAGTACTCGCGGACGGACCGCAGCCCCTACCAACACCTCCCCCCTCCCCTGAAGGGCACCTTCCCCCATGCCTCTCGCACTCCTCGCCCTCGCCGTCGGGGCCTTCGGGATCGGCACCACCGAATTCGTGATCATGGGTCTGCTCCCCGAGGTCGCCGGCGCATACGGCGTCTCGATCCCCACCGCGGGCTTCCTGGTCACCGGCTACGCCCTCGGCGTCGTCCTCGGCGCCCCGCTCATGACCGTGCTCGGCACCCGCATCCCCCGCAAGCGCATGCTGATGCTCCTCATGGGCCTCTTCATCGCCGGCAACGTGCTCTCCGCACTCGCCCCCTCCTTCGGCGTCATGCTCACCGGCCGCGTCGTCGCCTCCCTCGCCCACGGCGCGTTCTTCGGCATCGGCGCGGTCGTGGCCGCCGAGCTCGTCGCCCCCGAGAAGAAGGCCGGAGCCATCGCCATGATGTTCACCGGCCTGACCGTGGCCAACGTGGTCGGCGTCCCGCTCGGCACCCTCGTCGGGCAGACCCTCGGCTGGCGCGTCACCTTCCTGATCGTCGCCGCGCTCGGCGTCGCCGGTCTGCTCGGCATCGCCCGGCTCGTACCCGAACTTCCCCGACCCGAGGGCGGTGTACGGATCCGCCGCGAGCTCGCCGCCTTCCGCAACGTCCAGGTGCTGCTCGCGATGGCGATGACCGTCCTCGGCTTCGGCGGCGTCTTCGCCGCGATCACCTACATCACCCCGATGATGACCAACGTCGCCGGCTTCGCCGACTCCTCCGTCACCTGGCTCCTCGTCCTCTTCGGCCTGGGCATGGTCGCCGGCAACCTCATCGGCGGCCGCTACGCCGACCGCGCGCTGATGCCGATGCTGTACGTGTCCCTGGGCGCCCTGGCCGTCACGCTCGCCGTCTTCACGCTCACCGCCCACACCAAGGCCGGTGCCGCCGTCACCGTCGTCCTGATCGGCGCGCTCGGCTTCGCGACCGTGCCGCCGCTCCAGAAGCGGGTCCTGGACCAGGCCGCCGGGGCGCCCACCCTGGCCTCCGCCGTCAACATCGGCGCCTTCAACCTCGGCAACGCCCTCGCCGCCTGGCTCGGCGGGCTCGTGATCGCCGCCGGCCTCGGCTGGACCGCCCCGAACTGGGTCGGCGCCGCGCTGGCCGCCTCCGCCCTGGTGCTCGCCCTCGCCTCCGGCGCACTGGAACGCCGTACGACCGCGCGTGCCGCCGCCGGCGCCGGCCGGGTGGTCGCGTCCGCCGCGGCCCGCGAGGCGACCGCCGCCGCACCCGCCAGCCGCTGATCCACTCCTGTTTCCCGTACACCCCCCCCCGCAAGGAGATACCGGCATGTCCACCACCCCGCGCACCGCCGTCGCCGCCCTGACCACCGAGGACGCCGAGCTGCTCGTCGGCGCCGCCACGTCCGCCGCCGAAGCGGCCGGGGCCACGGTCAGCGTCACCGTCCTCGACGCCGGCGGCCACCTGCTCGCCTTCCGCCGGGACGACCGGGCCGTACTGATCTCCGGCGAGACCAGCACCCGCAAGGCCTACACCGCCCTCCAGCTGAACGCGGCCACGGCCGATCTCGTCGAAGCGGTCCGCCCCGGAGGCCCCTTCCACACGCTGCCCACGGCCCTGGACCGCCCCCTGCTGTTCATCGCGGGCGGGCTGCCCGTCCACCGCGACGGCCGGCTCGTGGGCGCGATAGGCGTAGGCGGCGGGGCCCCCGAACAGGACCACGCCTTCGCCGCCGCGGCGCTCGACGCCCTGGTCTGAGGCGCCATGGACCGGGACGCCGGGCCAGGACGGCCGGTCCATGGCGGCCGGCCCGGGACCCCTCCCGGGTCGCGCGCCCGTGTCCCCCGTGCCAGGTTGGGTACGGGGGACACGGGTGCATGATGCGGAAACCAAGGATTCACAGGAGGGTCCGGGCCAGCGCGACGGCAACGGCGGCCGCGCTGGTCACCTTCGCCGTTCCCGGCTGCTCGGCGGCGTCGGACGAGGCGCGCGCCCCCGCCACCCCGGAATCCTCCACGACGGCGGCCGCCCCGACCGATGCCGCCCCGCCGCCGCCCGCCCCCACCCCGACGCAGACCTACCCCCTGTCCACGGCCCCGCGCACCATCCCCGCCGTGCGCGAACACGTACCCGCCCGCGGCCCCGGCTGGAAGCCCGCCGCCGACGCCCGCGTCGTCGTCGCGCAGGGCGACGCCGCCGCCCTCTCGGACGAGGCGCAGCTGCTCGCCGGGGAACTGGGCCTCACGTACGGCGACTCCGCGGCGCCGCGCGCCGGCGACGTGGAGCTCTCCCTGGAAGGCGCGGGAAAGCCCGAGTCGTACACCCTCACCGTCAAGGACGGCACGGTCCGGATCAAGGGCCCCGACGAGGCCGGGGTCTTCTACGGCACCCGCACCCTCAAGCAGGCGGTGAAGAGCGCCGGTTCGGCCCCCGAGGGCACCGTGAACGACGCCCCGGCCAAGCCCCAGCGCGGCCTCAACCTCGACATAGCGCGCAAGCACTTCACCCCCGACTGGATAGAGGACCGGCTGCGCGAGATGGCCGACCTCAAGCTCAACCAGCTCGGCCTGCACTTCTCCGACGACCAGGCCTTCCGCATCCAGTCCGACACCCACCCCGAGATCGTCTCGAACCCGCACCTCACCAAGGAGCAGGTCCGCGGGATCACGGCGCTCGCCGCCCGGCTGCACATCACGGTGGTCCCCGAGATCGACTCGCCCGGACACCTCGGCGCGCTCCTGCGCGCCCACCCCGACCTGCAACTGCGCGACGTACAGGGCAGGGCGGTCAAGGGCGCGGTGGACATATCCAACCCGGCGGCCGCGAAGCTCGTCGACGAACTGCTGCGCGAATACCAGCCGCTGTTCCCCGGCGGAGCCTGGCACCTGGGGGCCGACGAGTACCAGGCGCTGGTCTACCGGGACCCGCAGGCCTCCTTCCCGCAGCTCGCCCGCGCGGCCCAGCAGCGGTACGGCCCCTCGGCGCGCGTGCAGGACCTGGCCACGGGCTGGCTCGACGACCGCGCCGACACGGTCCGCCCGTCCGGCAAGGCGCTCAAGGCGTGGAACGACGGCTTCTTCGCGGGCGGGGTGACGAGCGCGGCGAAGGACATCCAGGTCGAGTACTGGACCGGCAAGGAGATCGGCGCCCGGCCGCCGCTGGAGTACCTGCGCGAGGGCCGCAAGCTGGTGAACCTCAACGACGAGTACCTGTACTACGTGCTCGGCGAGCCGAACCAGTTCACCTATCCCACCGGGCGGCGGATCTACGAGGAGTGGACCCCGCTGGTCCTGCGCGGTACCACCGCCGTCCCCGCCTCGTACGGGAACCAGGTCCTGGGCGGGCGGCTCGCCGTCTGGGCCGACCTGTCCGGCGCCCAGACCCAGGCCCAGGTGGCGGACGGCATTCGGCTGCCGCTGGCCGCGCTCTCCCAGAAGGTCTGGGACGCGCGCACGCCGCAACTGCCCTGGTCCGGCTTCCAGGCCCTCGCCGACCGGCTCTGAGCGGGCACTCCCGGATGCCGACGGGGCGGCCGCCGTGACGGCGGCCGCCCCGGGTGCTACCAGATGGAGTTGACCCACTCCGGGTGGTCGATGAACGGGTTGCGGTTGTGCTGGTAGGTGTCGAATATGACCTGGTTGCGGCGCTGCTCGAAGGCGTCCGGCGGGTCCATCTGGTTCCACTGCTTCAGCAGGCTGAGCCGGCCGAAGAGCGGCGCGGAGCCGTTGTTGACCTGGTCGTTCAGCTCCAGGTCGGCGAAGCCGTCGCCGCCGTCGTAGCGGACGGCCATGTAGAGCAGCATCCGGGCCACGTCGCCCTTGACCGCGTCGCGCGGCTCGAAGGAGTCGGCGTCGGTCAGGCTGCCGGGGGCCTCGCTGACGGGGCTGCCGCCCTTGTCGAAGTCCTTGTTGCCCCGGGTGCTGTTGACGGTCACGTCCTCCGGGCGCAGGTGGTGCAGGTCGGTGCCCGGGCCGGTGGCGGTGCCGAAGTCGCCGTGGCTCTTGGCCCAGACGTGCTCGCGGTTCCAGTCGTTGACCCCGCCGCCGTTCGACGACTTGGACTGGGAGCGGCCCGAGTAGACGAGGATGACGTTGTTGGGGTTCGCCGGGTCCTGGTCGGTGACCTTCAGGGCGTTCCACACCCCGTCGTAGGTCACCTTGGACTGGTTCTTGATGATGTCGTGCAGGGCGGTCTTCAGCGCGGCCCCGGTCTTGCCCTGGGCGCTCGCGTAGTAGTCCGCGTACGGGTCCGCCGCGGCGGCGGCCGTCGGGATCGCGGGAGCGGTCGTGCGCTGCTGGCCGGCGGACGCGGCCGCCGGTACGGCGAACAGGGCGGCGGCGGCGAGGGCGGCCGCCCAGGGGGTCAGGCGCGAGATTCTCATCGGGTGGGGGGTACCTCTCCATACGCACCGTCCCCGCCCGGGGAATTGGCGGAGTGTCAGTGGCAGAGCGAGAGTCACATTGTCATGTGCCGAACAGGTGAAAACCATGTGTCGACCATGGGTGATCTTCGTGTGTGCCGGCTGTCCGCCGGGGGCAGGGTAGCGATGGCCCCGGGCGGGGCCGGACCGACGACGACCAGCCCCATCGGGAGCAGCCCATGGCAGTGAAGATCCTCATCGTGACCGGCGACGCGGCCGAATCGCTGGAGGTCCTGTATCCATACCAGCGCCTGCGGGAGGAGGGCTACGAGGTCCACATCGCGGCGCCGCAGGTGAAGAAACTGCGCTTCGTGGTCCACGACTTCGAGGAGGGCTTCGACACCTACACCGAGAAGCCCGGCTACACCTGGCCGGCCGATCTGGCCTTCGCGGACGTGGTCACGGAGGACTACGAGGCCGTGGTGGTCCCCGGCGGCCGGGCGCCGGAGTACCTGCGCAACGACCCCGAGGTGCAGCGCATCCTGGCGGCCTTCGCCGAGGCCGACAAGCCGATCGCCCAGATCTGCCACGGGCCGCTCATCACCGCCGCGGCCGGGGGCCTGACCGGCCGCCGCGTCACCGCGTATCCGGCGCTGGAGCCGGACATGAAGGCGGCCGGGGCCGAGTTCGAGGACTCCGAGACCGTGGTCGACGGCACCCTGGTCTCGGCCCGGGCCTGGCCCGACCACTCGCGCTGGATGAGGGAGTTCCTGACCGTACTGCGCGGCAAGGCCCCGGTGGTCTGAGCACCGGGGCCGGGGCCGGGACGGGGGGAGCGGCCCCCGTCCCGGCCGTCGTCAGTTGACGGGGGTGATCGGCGGCGCGGGCTCGTACTTGTAGTTCGGGCCGAAGTTCTTCTTCACGGCCGACTCCCAGGAACCGTCCTGGACCATCTTCTTCAGCGCGTCGTTGATCTTGCGCTGGAGCTCCTTGTCGCCCTTCTTGACGCCGATGCCGTAGTTCTCGGTGCTGAGGCTCTGGCCCGTCAGCTTGAACTTGCCCTCGTTGCCCTTGCGGGCGGCGTAGCCGGCCAGGATGGCGTTGTCCGTGGTCATGGCGTCGACCCGGCTCTCCTGGAGGGCGACGACGCAGTCCGAGTAGGCCCCGAGCTCCAGCAGGGCCGCCTTGGGGGCGAGGTTCTTCTTGAGGTTCTCGGCCGAGGTGGAGCCGGTCACCGAGCACATCGTCTTGCTGTTGAGGTCCTCGGCCTTGTTGATGGACGCGTCGTCGGCACGCGTCATCAGGTCCTGGTGCGCGACGAAGTACGGGCCGGCGAAGTCGACCTTCTCCTTGCGCTTCTCGTTGATCGAGTAGCTGGCGACGACGAACTTCACCTCGTTGTACTGGAGGAGCAGTTCGCGGTCGTTGCTGAGGACCTGCTTGAACTCGATCCGGTCCGCCTTGTAGCCGAGCTGCTTGGCCACGTAGGTCGCGACGTCCACGTCGAAGCCGGAGAAGGCGCCGCCGGTCTCCCGCATGCCGATGCCCGGCTGGTCGAACTTGATGCCGATGGAGAGGGTCCCCTGGTCCTCGTCCTCACCGAAGACGCACCCGGAGGCGGTCAGGGCGATGGCGATCACTGCGGCGACCGCACCGGCCTGGGGAACCTTCATGCTGCACTCTTTCCTGGGGTAACGCGGAATGCGCCATCGGGATCGCCGGGGCATGTGGAACCGCGGAAACGTCGGTGACGTCGAGACGTGTGTACGAGGAAGCTAGGAAGCCCGCGGGCACAGCGTCACTAGATTTGAGCGAAACTTGAGGATAACGATCCGGTTCAGCCGCAGATCCTGCGGTTGAACCGGGCCGGTGCGGGAGAAAGGGGCGGGCGTGGGAACAGGGTCCGTACGCGTGGACGGAACACCCTGCTCCTGGGCGAAGGGGTATAGACCCGGTTCATCCGGACCCTTCGACAATGCGTCGCCGTACCGCCGGGTCTCGGTGCGGCCGGCTCCTTCGCGTCCTGTGGGCAGGACAGGGCCGCCCGCGCCCCGGCGACGGGGCTCGGCGTCGGCGGCGCCGAGGCCGGGCAAACCCGTACAGGACGGCGATGGGCAACGGCCGGGAACGTACGGTCCTTCGGGCGGCGGCGGGGGTCCGTGGGATCATGCGGGGGCAAGTCCTGGTGAACGAAGGGGGAGTTCGGTGACCGGTGTACGCAAGGGCCTGGCCAAGGTGGAGTTCGCGCTGCGGTGGGACCCCAGTCCGGCGGGCACGCCCGCGAGTGACCTCGACATCGTCGCCGCGGTCTACGGCGGCGCGGACCTGCACGGCACGCCGGTCCAACTGGTCCACTTCGGCAGCCGCTCGCCCGACGGGACCATCACCCTGAACCGGGACAGCCATACCGGTCAGGGCTTCGGCTTCGACGAGGTGATGACCTTCGAGCTGGACCGGATGGGCCCCGATCTGCGCCGGGTGGTGGTCGGCGTGGTCATCCAGAGCGGGGGCGCGGACGCGGGCGCCGGAGGCCCCGCGAGGACCTTCGCCGACATCGCCGGCACGGGGTTCCGGATCCGCGAGGGACACACCGACCTCGCCCAGGGCGATTTCGCGTCCGTGCCCTCCGCCACCGCGGCCACCGTCGTCGAATTCACCCGCGACGGTTCGGGCGCCTGGTCGTTCGAGGCGCGACTGCGCGGTTTCGACGTCGATCCGGAGGAGTTCGCCCGCGTCATGGGCGGTGTCCGCTGAAGGCGGCCGCCGGCGCGGTCGCGGTGCCGCACGGACCCGGCGGCGGCCACTCCTCGAGTGAGTGGCCGCCGCCCGGGCCGGGTGGCGCGCTGCCGCCGTCCCCACGAGGCAGCGCGGGCGGGTCGCCGTCAGGTCATCGGGACGGCGGCCCGCCGGTTCAGGGGGTCCCTCCGGCCGGGGGCCGGGCGGGGTGGGAGGGCGCGAGGCCCAGGGACGGGAGCATGACCGCGTCGACGAACCGGACCAGGTAGTCGGCGTCCGCGTACCGTCCTTCCAGTACCGGCCGGATCCGGAGCACGCCCATCAGCTGGGCCGGCAGGAACTCCACGGCCGGGTGGTCGGCGGCGATCTCGCCGCGCGCCACGGCCCGCTGCACCATCGCGTCGAACGCGGCCAGTTCGGGCTCGACCAGCGCCTCGCGCAGGGCGGCCTGGAGTTCCTCGTCACTGAGCACGGCGTGCCCGAGCGCCTGCGTCAGCCGGGTGTCCCGGCCGGACGTGCCGGCCGCGATCCTCGCCGCCTCGCGCAAGTCGCCCGCCAGCGTGCCGGTGTCCACCGCGACGAGGGTGCCGTGACGGCCCGCGCGCAGGGCGGCGGCGACGAGCTGCGGCTTGGTCTTCCACTGCCGGTAGAGCGTGGACTTGCCGCAGCTGGCCCGGGCGGCGATGCCCTCCATGGTCAGCGCCTCGTAGCCGTGCTCACGCAGCTGCTCCAGGACGGCGTCGTAGAACTCCTGCACCCGCTCCGGTGTGATCTTGGAGCGGCGCGCGGGGGGCGGCGTCGACGTCATGGGGTGCGGCTCTCCTCGGGGGCTCCTCGGCGGCGGTTCCACTACGGAAGTGTACGGGAACGCGAACGTATCGGTACACCAGCGTATCGATACGCCAATGTATCGATACACTGGCGTGTCGCAGTGCGCGTAAACAGTGAAGAGAGACCGGGGGATGACCTCCCACACCACACCTGCCGGGCCGGAGGCCGGGCCAGCCGGACCGAGAGCCGCGCGCCGTCGCCTCATACGCGAGCTGCTGCTCGTCGCGGGCTTCTTCACCGTCTACAAGGCCGGCCGGCTGCTCTCGACCGACCGCACCGGGGAAGCGTTCCGCAACGCGGAGCGAATATGGGACGCCGAGCGAGCGCTGCGCCTGCCCGGTGAAGGCGCGGTGCAGCGGCTGCTGCTCCACGGGGACGCCCTCGTGCACACCGCGAACACCTACTACGCGGTCGTCCACTTCCCCGCGACCGCGCTCTTCCTGATCTGGCTCTACGTCCGCCGACCCGCGCACTACCTGTGGACCCGCCGGGTGCTGGCCGTGCTCACCGGAGCCGCCCTCGTCCTGCACCTCGCCTTCCCGCTCGCGCCCCCGCGGATGCTCGAAGCCGCACGGCTCATCGACACCGGGCAGGTCTTCGGGCCCACCGTCTACCGGGCCGCGCCGGACGCCGACACCCTGGCCAACCAGTTCGCCGCGATGCCGTCGCTGCACTTCGGCTGGGCGCTCATGCTCGCGCTCGGCGTGATCGCCGCCACCCGCACGCCGTCCCCCGACGGGAAGGCCCCCTCCCGGTGGCGCCTGCTGTGGCTGCTGCACCCGCTGCTGACCCTGCTGGTGATCGTCGGCACCGCCAACCACTACTGGCTCGACGCGGTCGTGGCCGCCGTCCTGCTCGGGGTGGCCCTGCTGCTGGTCCCCCGGCCGCGCGCGGCCGGATCCGGCACGGTCCCGGCTCCGGACCCGGACGCCGACTCGGGCACGGTCCCGCGCAGGGACTCGGACTCGGACGCGCGCACGGGCCCCGCCGCGGACGCCGTCGCGGGAGCGTCGCCGGATCGGCAGGGCGCCGCGGCCCCCGTAGGGGCGGGGCAATGAACGACACCGTCCTCGCCCTCGCGCTCTGTCTCGCCTCGGCCGTGGCCTACGCCGCCGGCGCCGTCGCCCAGGAGCGCCTCGCCCGCGCCGCCGTCGCGCGCAGCGCCAAGGCGCTGATGGGCTCCGGCGCCTGGTGGTGGTCGGCCGGGCTGAACGCCGCCGCCGCGCTCCTGCACGCGGCGGCCCTGCGGTACGGCCCCCTCACCCTGGTGCAGCCGCTCGGCGCGCTCACCCTGGTCGCCGCGGTCCCGCTGGGCGCGCGGCGCTCAGGACGCCGGGTCGCGGCCACCGAATGGCGGGGCACCCTGGCCACCGTCGCCGGTCTCGGCCTGCTCCTCCTCCCGGCCTCCGGGCCGGCCCCGGACGACACCCTCACCCTGGCCGAGACGCTGGCCGTCTCCGGGGCGACGGCCGCCGTGATCCTCGCGCTGACCGCGTCCAAGGACCCGCGCTCGGGGCTGCGGCACGCGACGGCGTCGGGGCTGGCGTCCGCGGCGGCCTCCGCCCTGACCCAGACGGTGGCCGTGGCGGGCGGGCGCGGCGGGGCCCTGCTCAGCTTCCGGGTCGTCGCGGTGGCCCTGCTCGTCGTGTTCTTCGCCGTCGGCGGGATGCTGCTCTCGCAGCGGGCCTACCGCGGCGGCCTCGGCGCCCCGCTCGCCGTGGTGAACCTCGCCAACCCGCTGGCCGCGGCCGCCATCGGCATGGTGCTGCTCGGCGAGCGCCTCCAGGGCGGAGCGCCGGGGATGCTGCTGGCCGCGGCCGGAGCCCTGCTGGCGGCCCGCGGAGTGGTCCTGCTGACCCGGACGCCGTCCGCCGCGGCGGCGCCCCCGCAGGCGGTTCCCGCCGCGGCTGCGGCCGCCGCCGTGCCGGCCGAGCCCGCCGTGCCCGCCGTACTGGCCGTCCCGGCCGAGTCCGCCGAGCCCGCCGGCCGCGTGGCGGCCTGAGCCGGAGAACCGTTTCGGCCACGGCGGCGTCCTCCCCGGTGAACGTCCGGCCCGAGGAACGACCGGACGTGACGGAACGACCACCGAACCACCGAAGCGGAGTGACTGGGCATGGGGATCGTCAGCTGGATCATCCTGGGACTGCTGGCCGGCGGCATAGCCAAGGTCCTGTTGCCCGGCCGGGACCCCGGCGGTCTGATCGGCACCACCCTCATCGGTGTCGCCGGCGCCTTCATCGGCGGCTGGCTCTCCGCGAAGTTCCTGGACAAGCCGATCCAGACGGAGTTCTTCGACCTGGCCACCTGGGGCTCCGCCATCGCGGGCTCGCTGGTCCTGCTCATCGGCTACCGGATCCTGTTCGGCAACTCCCGGGACTGACCCGGCGCCGCCCACCGGCACCCGCACCACGACCCGTCAGGTTCCGGCCGATGTCCGGCCCCGAGCCGCCGGCCCCGAGCCGGACACGGCACCGCCCGACGGTCGGAGGAAGGCCCCACTACGCTGGCCGGACCACGCGGTGTACGAGAACGAGCAGCGAGGAAGCCGGTACCGCCATGAACGTCACCCCCGTCCCCACGGCCGACCTGTACGACGAGTACGGCGAATCCCTCGGCATCTGCACCACCGCGTTCCGGCAGTTCGGCGGCCGCCGCCTGTTCGCCGGTCCCGTACGGACCGTCCGCTGCCACGAGGACAACGCCCTGCTGCGCGCCCTCGTCCACACCCCGGGCGAGGGCGCCGTGCTCGTCGTGGACGGCGGCGGCTCGCCCCGGACCGCCCTGGTCGGCGATCTCCTCGCCGGCGCGGCCGAGAGCAACGGCTGGGCGGGCCTGATCATCAACGGCTCGGTCCGCGACAGCGTCGCCCTCGGCGGCCTCGACCTCGGCATCAAGGCGCTGGGCACGGTCCCGCGCAAGAGCGGCAAGTTCGGCGAGGGCGCGGTGGACGAGCCCGTCAGCATCGGCGAGATCACCTTCCGCCCCGGCGACACGGTCCACGCGGACGACGACGGCGTGGTCGTCCTGCGCGGCTGACGGCGAGAACCGGCCAGGGCACGCGCAGCGGCCCTGGCACGGCCGGGCCGGCCCGGGTTTCACTGCGGGCCCATGAGACGACACAGGATCACGGGCCTGCTCGGCGCGATCGCGCTGGCCGCCGGCACCCTGGCCGCCGCGGGACCCGCGCACGGCCTCACCCCGGCCGACCCGCCGCCCGCGCAGGGCGTGAGCCCGGCCGACCCGCCGCCCGCCGAGTTCGGCACCGACTGGCACGACCCCCTCACCCCCGCCCCACCCGTCACCCGGCCCGCGACCCGGTCCTGCGAGGTGACCCTCGCCGAGGCGCAGTTCCGCGACTTCACCCCGTACCAGGGCAGCTACGCGCCGCCCGCGGCCTGCGGCACCGGCCGCTGGGCGAAGGTGGTCCTGCGCCTCGACGGCAAGGTCAAGGGCCGCCAGTACGACCGGCTCGGCCACCTCTCCGTCGGCGGCGTCGAGATCCTGCGGACCTCCACCCCCCAGCCCTCGCCCGACGGGATCACCTGGTCCGTGGAGAAGGACGTCACCCGCTACCGCGACACCCTCGCCCGCCCGCAGCCCGTCGACATGCTCATCGGCAACGTCGTCGACGACACCTACACCGGCGTCATCGACGTCAAGGTGACGCTGACCTTCTACGCCGCGGAGGGCGGCGCCGCGGCCCCCGACACCCCCGACCGCGTCCTGCCCCTCGCCTCCCCGACGGTCACGACCCCGCGCAACACCGAGCGCCTCGTCGCCGAGGTGTACGCCACCGGCTCCGGCGGCGGCTGCGAGGAGTACTGGTACATGACCACCCCGGACGCGGCCCCGTACTCCTGCAAGGCCGCCGACGGCCCCCACCGCGAGGTCCGCGTCTCCGTCGACGGGCAACTCGCCGGCATCGCCGCGCCCTTCCCCACCGTCTGGACCGGCGGCTGGTCCAACCCGTTCCTCTGGTACGTGACTCCGGGCCCGCGCGCCTTCGACGTCCAGCCGATCCGCTACGACCTCACCCCGTACGCCGCCCTGCTCAACGACGGCCGCCCGCACCGGATCGAGGTGTCCGTCGCCGGGGTGCCGGCCGGTCAGAGCGGCTGGAGCACCCCCACCAACCTGCTGCTCTGGCAGGACGAGGCCCGGCAGGTCGTCACCGGCGCCCTGACCCGGCACGAGCAGAGCGATCCGGCGGGCCACTCCCGCTGGGCGCCGGCCGCGCCCGGCGGACAGCACCGCCTGGACACCGAGGGCGGCCACCGGCTGACCGTCGCCGGGCACCTGAACACCTCCCACGGCCGGGTGGCCACCACCGTCACCCGCGCCGTGCACAGCACGTCCGTCCACCGCTGGACCGAGGGCGAGAACCTCGACGCCCTCGACGCCACGTGGACCGACGAGGAGAGCGTGACGCACGGGCCGACCACCACCCGGACCGTCCGCACCCACACCATGGACGGCGAGACCACCCTCGGCGCAGGCGACCGGCTGCGCACCGTCCTCTCGCTCGGCGACCGCGCGGACACCGTCACCCTGCGCGGCGGTCGGCCCGTCGACTCGTCCCGGCTCGACGACCAGTACACGGGTGACGCCACCTACACGGCGAACGTCCCCCGCGACCAGCGGCACGCCGTCGCGACCACCTCCGCCCGCTACCGGCTGTACGGGTCTCAAGCACCCGGCGGGTGCTACGACCGCACGGTGGGCACCGTCCAGGGAACGGTCACGGTGGACCGCCGACGCTGCTGACGGTGGCGGCGCCTACGATGATCCGCCATGGACACGAGTGAGGCCGGCAGACAGCTGATCGACGGGCGCTTCGAACTGGTCGCGCCCCTGGGCAGCGGCGGCATGGGTACCGTCTGGCGGGCGCGCGACATAGCCCTGCACCGAGAGGTCGCGCTCAAGGAAGTGCGCCCGCCCGACCCGGCGACCGCCGCCGCCCAGCCCGGCCTCGCGGACCAGCTGCGCGAACGCGCCGTCCGCGAGGCCCGCGCCCTCGCCCGCCTCGCCCACCCCCACGTCGTGACGATCCACCACATCGTCGAACCGCCGGAAGGCGCCGACGGGCACCCGTGGATCGTCATGGAGATGGTCCGGGGCGGCTCCCTGTACGACCGCCTGGAGTCCGGACCGATGCCCCCCGCGGAAGCGGTGCGCCTCGGCCTCGACGTCCTGTCCGCGCTGCGCGCCGCACACGCGGAGGGCATCCTCCACCGTGACGTGAAGCCCGCCAACGTACTGCTGCGCCCCGACGGGTCGGCCGTCCTCACCGACTTCGGCATCGCCGCGCTGCACGACTCCACCGGGCTCACCGCGACCGGAGTGCTGATCGGTTCACCCGAGTACATCGCACCCGAGCGGGTCCGCGGGGAGGAGGGGCTGGCCGCCTCGGACCTGTGGTCCCTCGGCATGCTGCTGTACGTGGCCGCCGAGGGCACCAATCCGCTGCGCCGGGCCACCAGCCTGGCCACGGTCGTCGCCGTGCTCGACGAGCCGATCCCGGCCCCGGTGCGCTCCGGCCCGCTGGGGCCCGTACTGGAACGGCTGCTCGTGAGGGACCCGGCCGCGCGGCCCGACGGAGCGCAGCTGGAACAACTGCTCCGCGACGCGAGCGCTGCTCTCGGCTCCGGTTCCGGTTCCGGAACCGGCCCTGGCGTCCCGTCGCCCGCCGCCTCCCCGATCGCGTCGCCCGGCCCGTACGGCCAGTTCGGTCCGTACGCGCCGGCCGGCGCACCGCACACCCCCTCGCCCTACGGCTCTAGTGGCTCGCCGTACGCCGCGGCCACGACGCCCGTTCCGGTGGCGTCCGCCCCGCGCCGGCGCCCGGCCCTGATCGGCGCCGTGATCACCGCGGTCCTGGCCGCCGGTGTCGTCGGCATCGTGCAGCTGATGCCCGACGGGAACTCCGGCGGCGACGAGGCGAAGGGCGGCGCCGCGACCCGTCCGGCCGTCTCCGCCACCCCGCCCGGGCGGGACGCGTCCTCGGCCCCGGCCCCCAAGGCGAGCGCGCAGAAGGCGGACGCCCCCCGGGGCAGCATGATGACGCCGGAGAACGTCCGCACCGCCCTGGAGGCGTTCAAGAAGGAGACGGGGACGACCACCTTCGTCGACATGACGCTCTACGACGGGTACATCCTCGCCTCCATCCCCACCGCCGCCGGTGCCGAGACCGTCGACTCCTGGCAGTACCGGGACGGCGCGGCCTCGCGCACGGGCCCGGACGGCACGGTCGAGGAGGGGGAGCCGCTGATCGACATGGCCACGGTCAACTGGGATGCGCTGCCCGGCATGCTGGAGCAGTCCAAGAAGGACCTGAAGGTCGAGAAGCCGACCTCGCGCCACGTCATCGTCGACCCGTGGATGATGGACCAGGTCCCCTCCGTCCGCACGTACCTCAGCGACGAGTACGGACGCGGCGGCTACGTCCTGTGGAAGACCGACGGCAGCCTCAGGAAGGTCACCGCCACCTGATCCCGCGTGCCCGAACAGGGCCGCGCGGAGCCGAGCGAGGGCGCGCGCACGCACGCTGCCTTCCCCGCCGCCCGCACGTACACCGAGGAGCTCGACCACCATGCCCAGCTGGCGCACCACCCTCACCGCGGGCGGAATCTCCGCCCCGCGGCTGCGGGACGACTACACGCACGCCGCCCGCCGGGTGCTCCGCCGCGAACCGGCCCCGTACCTCGCGCTGCGGCTGCTCGCCGCGCCCCCGCTGGTGCCGTACCTGGCCGCGGGACTCGCCTTCATGAACCTCGTCGACGACGTGGCCGAGACCGGCACCCCGCAGCAACGGGCCGAGGGACTCGCCGCGCTGGCCGGGCGGACCGAGGCGGCCCTGACATCGGGGGACAGCGCGGACCCCGTGCTGCGCGCCTACGCCCACGCGGTGGACGCCCGCGCCCTCCCCGCGCACTGGGTCTCCCGCTTCCTGGAGGGCGCGGCCACCGCCGAGGCCGCCTTCGACGGCTTCGCCGCCGAGGAGGACTTCCAGGACTATCTCGACGCCTACGCGTGGCCCGGCGTACTGGTCTTCACCGGACTCCAGTACCGGGGCGGCCCCGACGCCGAACAGGCCGCCGGCTGGCGGCGGTTCGTCGACGCCGCCCAGCGCGTGGACTTCCTCGCCGACCTCTGCGGGGACCTCGCGGACGGCCGGCTCTGCATCCCGCGCGAGCGGCTCGCGGCACACTCCGTGACCCGCGCCGACCTCGAACAGGCCCGTGACACCCCGGGCGTGCGCGCCCTCCTCGCCGACGAGAGCCGGCGTGCGCGCACGGCCCTCGACGCCACCCACGGCATCCTCGACCTCGCCGAACCCGGACTGCGTCCGGTGATCGCGACGATGAGGGAGCTCATGGAGCACCAGCTGACCCGCGTGGAGCGCGCGGGCGTGGGTGCCCTGCGACGGGACGTCGGCTACGGCCTGGCGGCGCCCCTGCGGATCCTCGTCCGCGCCGCCCGTCGGTCCGCGCCCTCCGTCACCGAGGCGGGTTCTAGTAGGGCCCGTTGACGTTGTCGATCGAGCCGTAGCGGGCAGCCGCGTAGTTGCAGGCGGCGGTGATGTTGGCGACAGGGTCGTAGGAGTTCAGCGACGTGCCGGGCACGTGGTAGGTCTGGAAGGTCGGGTCGATGACCTGGAGCAGGCCCTTGGACGGGATCCCGTTCTGGGCGTTGATGTCCCAGTTGTTGATCGCCATCGGATTGCCCGAGGACTCCCGCATCACATTGCGGTGAATTCCGTTGTAGCTGCCGGGAATTCCGTGCTTGGCCATGACGGCGAGGGACTCGCGGATCCACCCGTCGAGGTTGTTCGGGTACGCGCTGGCCGGCTTTGCAGCCGGCTTTGCGGCGGGCTTTGCGGCGGCCGCGAGGGCGGGCCGGGCGGCGGACCGGCTCGCACGGGCGGTCTCCGCCTCGGCGCCGAGCTTCAGTTTGACGCCGGGCCGGATGATCGACGGGTCGTCGCCGATGACGCTCCGGTTCGCCGCGTAGAGCTGCTGCCAGCCGCCGCTCACGGAATGGTCCGCGGCGATCTCCGAAAGGGTGTCGCCCGCGACCACCGAATACGTGGCGGGAGTGGCGGTGCCTGCTGCGGGGGCGGCGGTCAGGGCCGCGGGGGCGGCGGTCGTCGGCACCGCACCTGCGGTGGTCGCGCTGATCAGCGGCAGAGTGAGGGCCGCGCCACCGGTGCCGGCCAGGGCCAGCTTGCGGGTGATCGGGTGGTGCTTGGGCCGACGGTGCTTACCCTTTGCAGGCATGGCGGAATTCCTCACGTGGGGGGACGGAAGAGCCCGGGCGGCGGCCTATTCGGCGAGCGGACCACCTGGAGTGAGGTGAAGGTAAGTGAGCGCTGAGGGCGGGAACAAGCCCCGAATTCCACCGATAGATCGACATCCCGCTATCGGCCCGTTAAATGACCATGAAGACCCCGCGGCGACATAGCCGATTCCCTTTCCGGGAAAAGGGAATCGGCCGTCGTGTGGAAATGATGTTGGCCTCTCCCGCGTGACTCACATCACGGGTCGGAGGCCCTGGGCGCAATACGGTCAAGTCCGGTGTGCATGCGCCTCATTCGGACGGCAGGCCCATAACGTGTCGAAACGCCCATCGTGGACTCTTTCCGGCGTCCGCCGCCTACCGTGGCGGGCCGGCCGGAAGCTCGCCCAGCCGTTCCAGGGTGGCCGCCACCGCCGCCTCCGAAGCCGGCAGCAGCGGGAGTCGTACGCCGGGGCTCGGAATGCGTCCCTGTGCGTGCAGCACGGCCTTGACGACCGCCGGATTGGGCTCGGCGAAGGCCGCCGCCGACATCCGGGCCAGCGCGTGCCCCAGCGGCCGCGCCCGGGCCACGTCGCCGGCCCGCCAGGCCGCCGCGAGCTCCACGAACCGTTCCGTCGCCAGGTGCGCCGAGGCGAGGATCCCGCCGACCGCGCCCAGCGCCAGCAACGGCGACAGGTACGCGTCGTCGCCCGCCAGCACCTCGAACCCGGCCGGCAGGTCCCCGAGCAGCGCCACCGCGTCCTGGTCGATGCCACCGCCCGCGTACTTCATCCCGGCGACCCCGGGGAGGGACCCGAGGGCCCGCAGCGCGACCGCGTCCAGCGGCTGCCCGGTGCGGTACGGGATGTGATAGACGATCAGCGGTACGGGGCTCACCTCCGCCAGCCGCGCGAAGTGCGCCAGCACCCCCGGCGCCGAAGGCCGTACGAACGCCGGCACGGTCACCAGCGCCGCCCGTGCCCACGGCCACCGCGCCAGACGGGCCAGCGAGGCCTCGGCGGCCCGGGTGCCGCTCGCCCCGGCGCCGACGGTCAGCAGCGCCCCCCGCTCCCGGCAGACCCCGGCGCACACGCCCGTCACGAGGTCCCGCTCCGCCTCGTCGAGGCAGGCGGCCTCCGCGGTGGTGCCGAGGGCCACGATCCCGGTGGCGCCCGCGTCGAGCACCTCGTGCGCGAGCGCCTCCAGGGCCGGGGCAGCCACGTCCCTGGCGGGGGTGAAGGGAGTGACCAGCGGTACGTGGATCCCGTGGAGCGAGAGATCTCCCGGCGTGTGCGGTGCGAGGTCCCGGGCCGTGTGCTGCGTCATGTCCTGAGTCGTGTGCTGCGTCATGTGCCGTGCCGTGTCCTGTGCCATGCCGAAGAGCCTCACCCGCCCGGAGCGTCAAATCCAGTTCGCGTTCCTTACCCGAACCGTAAGCTGAGCCGATGCTCGATGTACGACGCCTGCGCCTGCTGCGCGAACTCGCCCGCCGCGGCACCATCGCCGCCGTGGCCGAAGCCCTCACCTTCAGCCCTTCGGCGGTCTCCCAACAGCTCGGCGTGCTGGAACGGGAGGCCGGCCTGCCCCTGCTGGAACGCACCGGCCGCCGGGTGCGGCTCACCCCGGCGGGGGAGAACCTGGTCCGGCACGCCGAGGCCGTCCTCGAACGGCTGGAGCAGGCCGAAGCCGACCTCGCCGAGGCGCGCGGCGGCCTGGCCGGAGCCCTGCGGATCGGCGCCTTCCCCACCGCCACCCGGGCCATCGTCCCGGCCGCGCTGGCCGCCCTCGCCCTGCGCCACCCCGCCCTGGAGCCGATGGTCTCCGAGACCGACCCGGCGGCCGTGGCGCACGCCCTGCGGGCGGGCGACCTGGACGTGGCCCTGGTCCACGAGTACGACTTCGTCCCCGCCCCACAGGAGCCGGGCCTGGCCACCGAGCCGCTCTTCGTCGAGGCGATGTACCTGGCCGCGCCCGCCGGGGAGACCCCCGAGCCGGCGGAGGGCCCGGACGCGGGCGCCGCCCTGCGCGCACACGCCCGGGCGCCCTGGATCACCGCCACGCCCGGCACCCTCTGCCACGCCATGACCGTACGGGCCTGCGAGGCCGCCGGCTTCACGCCGCGGGTGCGCCACCAGGTCGACGAGTTCGCCACCGTGCTCGCGCTGGTCGCGGCCGGCCAGGGCGTGGCCCTCGTACCGCAGCTCGGGGTCACCGGCCCCGCGGACCCGGCCGTGCGCCTGACCCGGCTGCCCGTGCGGCGCCGTACCGGCCTCGCCTTCCGCAGCGGGGCCGGCGCCCACCCCGCCGTGGCGGCCTTCGGCGCGGCGCTCCGGGCCGCCGTACCGCCGGATCTGGTCGCGTCGCGCGCCGAAACGTGACACAACTCCCGTACCGCGTGCCGCCCGTGTACGTTCGTTGATCCAGACCGATTCGATCAGAGCGGGGTACGACGTGACGCATCGCGTACGAGGGGTCATCGCCCGGAGCAAGGGCGCACCGGTGGAGACGACGACGATCCTCGTGCCCGACCCGGGACCCGGCGAGGCGCTCGTGCGGGTCCAGGCCTGCGGGGTCTGCCACACCGACCTGCACTACCGCGAGGGCGGGATCAACGACGAGTTCCCCTTCCTGCTCGGCCACGAGGCCGCCGGGATCGTCGAATCCGTCGGCCCGGACGTCACCTCCGTGGCCCCCGGTGACTTCGTGATCCTCAACTGGCGCGCGGTGTGCGGCACCTGTCGCGCCTGCAAGCGCGGGCGGCCCTGGTACTGCTTCGCCACGCACAACGCCACCCAGCAGATGACCCTGGAGGACGGCACCCCGCTGTCCCCGGCCCTCGGGATCGGCGCCTTCGCCGAGAAGACCCTGGTCGCGGCCGGCCAGTGCACCAAGGTGGACCCCGCCGCGGCCCCCGCCGCCGCCGGACTCCTCGGCTGCGGGGTGATGGCCGGCCTCGGCGCCGCCCTGAACACCGGCAACGTGGGCCGGGGCGACTCCGTGGCCGTCATCGGCTGCGGGGGCGTGGGCAACGCGGCGGTGGCCGGAGCCCGGCTGGCGGGCGCCTCGAAGATCATCGCGGTGGACCTGGACGACCGGAAGCTGGAGTGGGCGCGCGGCCTCGGCGCCACCCACACCGTCAACGGCCGCACGGAGGACGTGGTCAAGGCCGTCCAGGGCCTGACCGACGGCAACGGCGCGGACGTGGTCATCGACGCGGTGGGCCGCCCCGAGACCTACCGGCAGGCCTTCTACGCGCGCGACCTCGCCGGGACGGTGGTCCTGGTCGGCGTGCCGACCCCGGAGATGAAGCTCGAACTCCCGCTCCTCGACGTCTTCGGCCGCGGCGGAGCCCTCAAGTCCTCCTGGTACGGGGACTGTCTGCCGGAGCGCGACTTCCCGGTGCTCATCGACGTCTACCTGCAGGGCCGGCTCGACCTGGACGCCTTCGTCTCCGAGACCATTCCGCTCGACGGGGTCGAGGACGCCTTCGCCCGGATGGAACGCGGCGAGGTGCTGCGCTCGGTCGTCGAGTTCTGAGACCTCCCGCCGGCCGCGGCCGGAGTGCCGGCCGCGGCCGCAGTGCCGGCTGGGTCCGGCCCGGCCGGCAGGGCACCCCATAGACTCGGCCCACCGCCACCACCGCGCCCCGCCGCCACCCGGCCGGGGCGCGATGTCCGTACCTCGCACCCCAGGGGGCCGCCCGTGACCATCGCCCACAGCTACCGCCAGCCCGGCACGGTCCTCACCGACCACCGGTTCACCGTCCCCCTGGACCACGCCCGCCCGGACGGGGAGCGGATCGAGCTGTACGCCCGGGAGGTCGTCGCCACCGGCAAGGACCCCGAGACGCTGCCGTGGCTGCTGTACCTGGAGGGCGGTCCGGGCTTCGGCGCCCGCCGTTTCGTCGGCCGGCAGGCCTGGCTGGCACGGGCCCTCACCGAGTACCGGGTGCTCCTGCTCGACCAGCGCGGGACCGGCCGCTCCACCCCGCTGAACCGGCAGACGCTGCCCCTCCGTGGCACCCCGGCCGAGCAGGCGGAGTACCTCGCCCACTTCCGCTCCGACTCCATCGTGCGCGATGCCGAGGCCATCCGCCCCGGCCTGACCGGCGGCGCGCCCTGGACCGTGCTGGGCCAGAGCTTCGGCGGATTCTGCGCGACCCACTACCTCTCCACCGCACCCGAGGGCCTCAGCGCCGCCCTGATCACCGGCGGCCTGCCCTCCCTCACGGCCACCGCCGACGAGGTGTACGAGGCCGCTTTCCCCCGGATCGAGCGCAAGAACCTGGCGCACTACGCCCGTTACCCGATGGACGTCGAGCGCGCCCGCCGGATCGCCGCCCACCTCGCGGACCGGCCGGCCGAACTCCCCGGCGGGCACCTTCTCACCGTCGAGGCCTTCCAGTCCCTCGGCATCCTCCTCGGCGGCGGCGACGGCAGCCACCAGCTCCACTACCTGCTGGAGGACGCCTTCGTGCCGACCCCGGCCGGCCCGGCCCTCTCCGACGCCTTCCTGGAGGGCGTCCGCGCCCTCCTCTCCTTCGCCGGTCACCCCCTCTACGCGCTGGTCCACGAGGCGATCTACGCCCAGGACCCGGCGACGCCCACCGGCTGGGCCGCCGAACGGGTCCGCGCCGGACACCCCCGGTTCGACGCGGCGAAGGCCCTCGCGGGCGACGAGCCGATGCTCTTCACCGGCGAGACCATCCACCCCTGGCACTTCACCACCGACCCCGCCCTCGTCCCGCTGCGCGAGACGGCCGAACGCCTGGCCGCCCGTACCGGCTGGCAGCCGCTCTACGACCCGGCGCGCCTGGCGGCCAACGAGGTGCCGGTGGCGGCCGCCGTCTACCACGACGACATGTACGTGGACACCGCCGACTCGCTGGCCACGGCCCGCGCCGTGCGCGGCCTGCGGACCTGGGTGACGGACGAGTTCGAGCACGACGGCCTCCGCGCGAGCGGCACCCACGTCCTGGACCGGCTGCTGTCCCTCGTCCGCGACGAGGCGTGAGTCGGCGGCGCTCCACGAAGGCGCGGCCCCCGGCGTCGGCGGCAGGGCGATGCCGGGGGCCGGCCGGTGGGCGCCGCCGACCGCGTGCGACTGCCCGCTCGCACGCAGCCGCCCACCGTCCGGTCCCACGCCGGGTCGGCCCGAGGAAGATCCCCGTGGCGTCGAGCGGCGCCACCACGTGTCCCTGACGGTCCGTTCGCCTAGGGTGCGAGACATGACCGAACAACCTGATCAGCAGACCCCCTTGCAGCCCATGCCCACCGACTGGCAGCGCGCTCTCGCGGTGGTGGCCCACCCCGACGACCTGGAGTACGGGTGTGCGGCCGCCATCGCGGACTGGACGGACGGGGGGCGGGAGGTCGTCTACCTCCTCGCCACGCGCGGCGAGGCGGGCATCGACAGCATCGCCCCCGCCGCATGCGGCCCGCTGCGGGAGGCGGAGCAGCGGGCGAGCGCCGCGGTCGTCGGCGTGTCCGAGGTGGAGTTCCTGGACTACCGCGACGGCGTCGTCGAGTACGGCCTCGGTCTGCGCCGGGACATCGCCGCGGCCATCCGCCGGCACCGGCCCGAGCTGGTCGTCACCCTCAACCACCGTGACACGTGGGGCGGCGCGCAGGGCGGCGGCTTCTGGAACACCCCCGACCACAAGGCCGTCGGCCGGGCCGTCCTGGACGCGGCCGGGGACGCCGGCAACCGCTGGATCTTCCCCGAGCTCATCGAGCAGGGCCTGGAGCCGTGGAACGGCGTGCGCTGGGTCGCGGTGGCCGGATCCGCCACCCCGACGCACGCGGCGGACGCCGGTCCCGGGCTGGAGCGATCGGTGAAGTCGCTGCTGGAGCACAAGGCGTACATCGAGGTGCTCACCGACCAGGACCCGGAGGAGTACGTCCGCACCTTCCTCACCGGGAACGCCCAACAGGCGGCGGCCCGCTTCGGCGGCCGTCCGGCCGTGCCCTTCGAGGTCTTCCCCCGCTGATCCGCCACCCCTAGTCTGACGACTCGTCAGTTCTTCTGTCGTCAGCCATCGGACCGGGGGTGCGGGACACGGTGATCGACACCATCTCCACGGAGATCGCGGAGGGTGAGGAGCGGATCCGACTGGAGGTCGCGGACGGCCTCGCGGTCCTCACGTTGTGCCGCCCGGACAAGCTCAACGGCTGGAGCTGGGAGTCCACCCGCCAGCTCGGCCTGCTGGCGGACCGGATCCGCTTCGACGCCTCCGTCCGGGCGGTGCTCCTGCGGGCCGAGGGCCGGGCCTTCTGCGCGGGCATCGACGTGAGCGCCCCCGGCGGCGGCATCACGGGCGGATCCGCCGCCGAGCGCACCCGGAACTACTACGAGGGCATCCGCTGGGTGCACGAGCGCTTCGCGGTCCTCGCCCGCCTCCCGCAGCCCGTGGTGGCCGCCGTCCAGGGCTACTGCCTCGGCTTCGGCTTCGAACTGGCCCTGATGGCCGACGTCCGGGTGGCGGCCGAGGACGCCGTCTTCGCCCTGCCCGAAGCAGGGTTGGGTGTGGCGGTGGACGCAGGAGGCGACCTCCGCATCGCCCGCGAGGCGGGCGCGGGATGGGCCAAGTACCTGGCCCTGACCGGCCGCCGCATCGACGCGGCGACGGCGCAGCGCCTGAACCTGGTCCAACTGCTCGTCCCCGGCGAGGAACTGGAGTCGGTCTCCCGCGTCCTCGCCGCGGAGATCGCCGCGAACGCGCCCCTCGCCGTCCAGGGCATCAAGCGCGCGGTCGACGCGTACGCCGACGCGGCCCTGCCCGCGGCCCTCGACCGGGTGGCGATGACGGCGGCCCTCACCCTCACCTCGGACGACTGCCGCGAGGGCTACGGCGCCAAGGCGGCCCGCCGCCCCCCGCGCTTCAGCGGAGGCTGAGCACCGGCCGGGTCGAGAACTGCGCGTACATGTCCTCGCCCTCCGGCCCGTACACGAACTCCGCCATGTACGGGTTGCGGTTGGCGGTGGCCAGCGGCAGCCAGCCGAGCAGGTCGCCGTATCCACCGCAGACGGCCTCGCCGCCGTCGCCGCCGTGCACCGCGGTCGGGTCCCCGCTCAGCTCCGTGCCGTAGCTGTCGTAGGCGATGTGCAGCCCGAAGGCGTTCGCCTCGTGCCGCACGCCGCCGTCTCCGTACGACGGCTCGTCCAGGGGGCACTCGTTCCCCCAGCGGAACAGGGTGCGGGCCCCGGCCCCGCACGCGTGCTCCCACTCGTCGGCGCCCGGCATGCGCAGGCCGCGCGCCGCGAGGGCGCCCGGTAGGCCGGCCGGGTGGTCGCTCAGGGCCTCGTCCTCCACGGCCATGAGCACGGTGGCCAGCGTCGCGGTGCGCGGCGGGCTGAGCACCGCGGCGAGATAGGACGGGAGGTCGGGGTGGCCGTATCCGTACCCCTCGTCCACGCTCTCCGTGTAGTCGGCGCTCTGCGCGGGCGTCGGCGTGAAGGCGTCCGCGTCGAACCCCAGCCGCACCGTCCCGCCGGGTATGAGGGCGAACTCCTGCCCCTCGCGCTCGATGCGGACGCGGTGCAGCGGCCCGCCCAGGTGCTCCACGGCGTCGAGCAGCACCACCCGGCCGCCCACCTGCGCGGCGGCCTCGTGCGCGAGGCGTCCGGCGGCGGCCGGGTCGAGCGAACGCCAGCGGTCAAGGGTCAGATCGGCGAGAGACATGATCCGATCCTCGCACCGGCCACTGACAATCCACGTCGTCAGGGGGTGAAGGGGCCGCGCCCCAGCTGCTCCCGTACCGGGACGACCGCCGGGTTGACCACCGACCGGCGCTGCCAGTTCGCGCCGTCGACCACCAGGGTGTGGCCGGAGACGAAGCGGGCGTACGGCGAGGCCAGGAACGTGGCGGCCCAGCCCAGTTCGCGCGGGGCGCCGACCCGCAGCGCGGGCTGTCGGGCGTCCTTGGAGTCGGGCGCGGCCCGCTCCAGGCCGCCGCGGACGTCCTCGGTCATGTCGGCGTGCGGGAACAGCCCCGGCACCAGCCCGTTGATCCGGATGCCGTACGGGCCCCACTCGACGGCCAGGGTCTCCACCAGGTTCTTCACCCCGGCCTTGGCGGCGGCGCTGTGGGCGAAGCCGGGCCCGCCCGTCCAGGCGTACGAGGCGCCGATGTTCACGATCGTCCCGGGGGTGCCCGCGGCGAGGTGGCGGCGGCCGAACTCGCGGGTCACGAACCAGGTCCCGGTCAAAGTGATGTCGACGACCGCCCGCCAGGCGTTCGGCGACAGGTCCTCCGCGGGGGAGGGGAAGTTGGCGGCCGCGTTGTTGACCAGGACGTCCGGTGGCCCGACGGCCGCCTCGGCCGCGTCGAACACCTCCGCGATCCGCTCCGGGTCCCGGATGTCGCAGACCGCGGCCGTCACCCGGCCCGCGCCGGGAACGGCCGCCAGCTCCTCCTGCGCCGCCTCGAGCTGCTCGGAGCGGCGGCCGGCGATCACCAGATCGGCTCCGAGGCGGGCGAACTCGGTGGCGATGGCCTTGCCCAGCCCGGTGCCGCCGCCGGTCACGAGGACCACCTGCCCCGCGTAGGTACCGGGGGGCAGGGCGGCGGCGCCGAGCGGCGGGGGCGCGGGCAGGCCGCGCGGGATCTCGTCCGTCATGGGGCATCGATAGCGCGCGGGCGCCGAGATCACCATGCCCCCGACAGGATCAGCTCTTCGGCGCGTACGCCTGCCTGCTCGCGCAGGTCCAGATCACGGCGCCGCCCGCCCCGCTCTCCCGGTCTTCGACGGTGCCGCCCACGCGGTCGTCGTCGGTGGCGGCGAAGGCGCGGGTGCGCGGCACGGCGCCGGGGGCGCCGGCCGGGAAGGGGAGCGCCAGCGGAGCACCCTTGCCGGGCCAGTAGACGGCCTGGAAGTAGCTGGGCCAGCTCTCCTCGAAGGTGGTGGCGGTGCCGACGGCCACGTTCGTGGTGGGGCTGCTGCCCGAGAGCTCCAGGTCGCGGTAGCCGGTCAGCCGGCCCGGGTCGGTGGGCAGCGCGTCGTACGGCTTCTTCCAGACGGCCGGGGTCAGCTTCGGGTCGTTGCGGTAGTAGTAGTCCTCCAGGCCGACGACGCGGCCGCGGTCGTCGATGTCCCTGCCGATCGTGGAGTACGAGTGGTGGTAGCCGTTCCACACCTGGAGGCTGTAGGGCGGGTAGCCGCCGCCGGCCGGCCAGACGACCGGGAAGGTCTTGGTGACCATGATGTCGTTCTCGGCGTCGAAGTAGGAGCCGGTGGCCGTGCCGACGATGTCGCCCCGCTTGTTGATGCCGTTCAGCGAGGTGATCCTGGTGCCGGGGATCTCGCCCTCGGGAACGGGGAGTTCGCGTACGACCTCGCCGTTCACCCACTCCTTGGCGACGCCGTCGTCCACGGCGACGACCCGGCCCGACTCGTTGACGTCGACGCCGACGGTCTGCCACTCGGGCAGGGCCGTGGTCAGGGCCTCGGAGGTCGCGGCGCCCAGCCGGTGGGTGAAGGCGATGCTCGCCCTGTCCGCGTCGCGGGTGGCCGTGCCCACCATCAGCCCCTCGGCGCTGACGGCCTTGACGCTGCCCCGGTCGAAGCCGGCGGGCAGCGGAACGGCGTGGACCGTGTGCTCGGCGCCGGTCCAGTAGGCGGGGCGGCCGCCGCTCTCGCCGACCACGAGAGCGCCGGTGC
The DNA here is from genome assembly GCF_042871845.1 of Streptomyces sp. NPDC005533. Classification (NCBI taxonomy): domain Bacteria; kingdom Bacillati; phylum Actinomycetota; class Actinomycetes; order Kitasatosporales; family Streptomycetaceae; genus Streptomyces; species Streptomyces sp. NPDC005533. Next base: position 38,381 of record NZ_JBIAJH010000036.1, read on the forward strand.
CGAAGCCCGCCACGCTGCCCCCGCTCACCCCCGGGAGGGAGGGCAGCAGCTCGACGGCGGGGCTGCACGCGGCGGCGCCGGAGGCCGCGGAGGCCGGTCCGGCGGCGGTGATCAGCCCCGCGAGGACGGCGGCGGCCCCCGCCGCGGCCGTCACGCTTCTCATCCTGATGCTGTCCATGGTGCGAATCCCCCCGATGGTGCTGGTCATATGCCGTGCGGCAGATGCCTGTTGACCGATGTCGATCACTGTTGATCTACGGGACACATGCTGCACGACGAACCGGCCCGCTGCACACACCTTCGAAGGCGATGGGTTCACAGAAGGGCAAGCGACCGCTTAGTATGCGCGCGGAGCGTGATTCCTCGACGGCGGCTGGAGGCCCCGGATGCAGGCATGGCGAGTACATACCCCCGGTGAACCCCGCGAGGCCCTGCGCCTCGAGGAGATTCCCGAACCGGTCCCGGGCGAGGGCGAGGTACGGCTGCGGGTGCTCGCGGCGAACCTCAACTTCCCCGACGCGCTGCTCGTCCGCGGCCAGTACCAGATCCGCCCACCCCTGCCCTTCACCCCCGGCGTCGAGATCTGCGGCCTCACCGACGACGGCCGCCGCGTCATCGCCACCCCGAGCCTGCCCCACGGCGGCTTCGCCGAGTACGTGATCGCCTCCGAGCGGACATTGCTCCCGGCCCCGCCGAGCCTGAACGACGCCGAGGCCGCGGCCCTGCACATCGGCTACCAGACCGGCTGGTTCGGCCTGCACCGGCGGGCACGCCTCCAGCCGGGCGAGACCCTCCTCGTGCACGCCGCCGCCGGTGGGGTCGGCAGCGCCGCCGTCCAGCTCGGCAAGGCCGCCGGGGCCACCGTCATCGGGGTGGTCGGGGGCAAGGCCAAGGCGAGCACCGCCGAGGAACTCGGCTGCGACCTGGTGATCGACCGGACGACCGAGGACGTCGTCGCCCGCGTGAAGGAGTACACGGGCGGGCGCGGGGCCGACGTGGTCTACGACCCCGTCGGTGGCGCGTCGTACACCGCCTCCGCCAAGTGCGTGGCCTTCGAGGGCCGGATCGTCGTCGTCGGCTTCGCGAGCGGTGACATCCCCGCCCCCGCCCTCAACCACGCCCTCGTGAAGAACTATTCGATCCTCGGCCTCCACTGGGGCCTCTACGCGGCCAAGGACCCGGGCGCGATCCTCGCCTGCCACGCCGAACTGACCCGCCTCGCCGCCGAGGGCACCATCAAGCCCCTGATCAGCGAACTCGTCGCACTCCCCGCCGTCGCCGACGCCGTACAGCGCCTCGCCGACGGCGCCACCACCGGCCGCGTGGTCCTGGCCATGCCCCGGCAGCCGGGCGTGTCCCGATGACCGCGATCACCGCCGAACAGCTGCGCGCCCGGGTGCGGGACCTGCTCGCCGCCCACCCGCCCGCCGACACCGACCGCGCCGACTTCCTGCGCGCCCGTTTCGACGCCGGACTCGCCTGGGTCCACTACCCCGCGGGCCTCGGCGGCCTGGGTGCGTCCCGCACCCTCCAGGCCGTCGTCGACGCCGAGCTGGAGGCCGCCGGCGCCCCCGACAACGACCCGCGCCGCATCGGCATCGGGCTCGGCATGGCCGCGCCCACGATCCTCGCGTACGGCACGCAGGAGCAGAAGAACCGCTTCCTGCGCCCCCTGTGGGTCGGCGAGGAGGTCTGGTGCCAGCTCTTCAGCGAGCCCGGCGCCGGATCCGACCTCGCCGCGCTCGGCACCCGCGCGGTCCGTGAGCAGGGCTCCGGCGACTGGATCGTGGACGGCCAGAAGGTGTGGACCTCCAGCGCCCACACCGCGCGCTGGGCCATCCTGATCGCCCGCACCGACCCGGACCTCCCCAAGCACCAGGGCATCACCTACTTCCTCTGCGACATGCACGCCCCCGGCGTCGAGGTCCGGCCGCTGCGCCAGATCACCGGCGAGGCCGAGTTCAACGAGGTCTTCCTCACCGGCGTCCGCATCCCCGACGCCCACCGCCTGGGCGCGGTGGGCGAGGGCTGGGCCGTCGCCCGCACCACCCTCATGAACGAACGCGTCTCCATCGGCGGCATGCGCATCCCGCGCGAGGGCGGCATGATCGCACCGGTCGTCACCGCCTGGCGCGAGCGCCCCGCACTGCGCACCCACGCCCTCCACCAGCGACTGCTGGAGCTGTGGGTCGAGGCCGAGGTCGCCCGCCTCACCGGGGAACGGCTGCGCCAGCAGCTCGCCGCCGGACAGCCCGGCCCCGAGGGCTCGGGCATGAAGCTCACCTTCGCCCGGCTCAACCAGGAGATCAGCGGACTGGAGGTCGAACTCCTCGGCGAGGAGGGCCTGCTGTACGAGGACTGGACCATGCGCCGGCCCGAACTGGTCGACTTCACCGGCCGCGACGCCGGCTACCGCTACCTGCGCGCCAAGGGCAACAGCATCGAGGGCGGCACCAGCGAGATCCTCCTCAACATCGTCGCCGAACGCGTCCTCGGCCTGCCCCCCGAGCCGCGCGACGACAAGGACATCGCGTGGAAGGACCTCTCCCGATGACTACGCCGACTACGCCGACCACGCAGCCGACGCCGACCACGCCGGCCGACCTGCTCTACTCCGAGACCGAGGAGGAGCTCCGCTCCGCCGTACGCGCCCTCCTCACCGACCGCTGCGACGCGAAGAGCGTCCTCGCCCGGGCCGAGACCGGACGGCCGCACGACCCGGCGCTGTGGAACACGCTCGCCGTCGGCATCGGCGCCGCCGGGCTCCTCGTACCCGAGAAGCTCGGGGGACAGGGCGCGAGCCACCGCGAGGCGGCCGTGGTCCTGGAGGAGCTGGGCCGGGCCGTGGCGCCCGTCCCCTACCTGACGAGCGCCGTGCTCGCCACGGAGATCCTGCTCGGCTGCGACACCGCGGAGGCCGCCCCGCTGCTGCGGGAGCTGGCCTCCGGGCACACGGTGTGCGCACCGGCCGTGCCGCTGACCCTCGCGCCCGGGGCGCCCCTGCCGCCCGCCGTCCGGGACTCCGGTGCCGGGGTGCTGACCGGCACCGTCACCTCCGTCGCGGACGCGGTGGCCGCCGACGTCCTGCTGGTCCTCGCCGACACGGGGCTGTACGCCGTCCCCGCGGCCTCCGCCGAACTGACCCCGCGGGTCCCGCTGGACCTGACCCGTCCGCCCGCCACCGTCACCCTGCGGGCGGCCGCCGGCACCCGGCTCGCCGACCCGGCCACCGCCCGGGCGGCTGTGGCCGGCGCGCTGCTCGCGGGGGCCGGACTGCTCGCCTCCGAGCAGCTCGGGCTGGCCGAATGGTGCCTGACGGAGACGGTCGGGCACGTCCGCACCCGGCACCAGTTCAACCGGCCCGTCGGCTCCTTCCAGGCCCTCAAGCACCGCCTCGCCCGGCTCTGGCTCGACGTGGCGTCCGCGCGCGCGGCGGCCAGGGCCGCAGCCGACGCCCTGGCCACCGGGGCCCCCGACGCGCCGCTCACGATCGCCGTCGCCCAGGCCTACTGCTCGGGCGTGGCCGTCCGCGCCGCCGAGGAGTGCGTACAGCTGCACGGCGGCATCGGCATGACCTGGGAGCACCCCGCCCACCTCTACCTCAAGCGGGCCAAGGCCGATTCCCTGGCCCTCGGCACCGCGGGCCACCACCGCGGCCTGGTCGCGGACTTCGCCGAACTCCCGGCGCCGTAGACCCGCGGGAGCCGGAGGGAAAGATTCCTACTTGGGGCCTTTGTCGTTTTCGGACAGACCCACGGGAATTCAGGTCATCGTCTCCGAAGGGCCTCCCTGACCCGGGCGGCGTTGCGCAGGCTGGAACGTGTCCGCGCCCCGGCCGGGGCGCGGACACCGGACACTCGGGGGGTCAACCGATGCGGGTACGTGGGGTGAGGCGCGGAGCGGCCGCCGTGGCGGCGGCCGCGGTGCTGGCCGTGGTGACGGCGGGAACGGCGGTGGGCGCGGAGCCGTGGCGGCCGAGGCCGGGGACCTTGTACATCTCCGACATCCGCCTCGGGGACGGCGTCGGGTGGTCGGCCCCGCCCGTCGAGCGGGGCTGGGGCTCGCGGTACGTCTGCCTGCAGGACTGGTCCTGGCAGCCTCCCGAGGTGAACGTCTGGCACCGGGAGTTCTCCACCGCGGAGACCGCCTCCGCACAGCAGAAGGTCGTGGTCTTCGCGACGGAGGCCGAGGCCGTCGAGTTCGCGGACGCGGCCCGGCGTAACTTCGCCGACTGTCCGCGCCGGGAGAACGAGCGGCCCGGCATCACCGCGACGGGATCCGACCACGGCGTGGTGAACGTGGAGGAGGGCGCCACGCTCCAGGGCATGCACACCGTCGACGCCGCAGCCCAGGAGCGTCCCTACTTCAACTACCTGTGGGGCGTGGGCCGCGACGGGGACACCGTCACCCTCGTCGAGTGGTCGAGCTACTGGGGCGCCCCGCCGGTGGACGCGTGGAAGGGCGTCCTGCGCACGGCGGTGAACAAGCTGTACTGACGCGTCGCCCCGCCACGGGAGGACACGAGGCACGAGGCAGGCCGAAGGTGCGGGGGAGCGGGGGACCGCACCTTCGCCGCAGCGGTGCCGCCGCCGGGTGCGGCAACCTCGGCGGGGCGCCCGCATGGTCGTTGAGGCCGTCGGGCCGGCCGTCATCGGCGCCCGCGCGAGGACGGGTACGCAGACCGCGCCGGGGCCCCGGACACGGTCGGCACCCCGCGCACGGCCGCGGTCTTCCGCGACCTCCACCCGCCCCGCCCGCCGCGGCTCCCCGGGTGATCCCTACGCTCACCGCATGACGAAGACCATCACCGCGCTCGACGCGGCCGGACTCCGCGCCCACCGCGACGAACTCGCCGCGCTCCTCCTCGCGGTGGTCGAGGGCGGCTCCTCCCTCGGCTTCCTCGCCGGCCTCGACCACGAGGGCGCCGCCGCCTGGTGGGACTCCCTGCTGCCCGCCGTCGAGGACGGATCCCTCGCCCTGTGGGTCTCACGCAGCGGCGACGACGGCCGCGTCGACGGCACCGTCAGCTGGTACCGGGAGTCCAAGCCCAACGGCCGCCACCGCGCCGAGCTGCGCAAGCTCATGGTCCACCCGGCGGCCCGCGGCCGGGGCACCGCCCGCGCGCTGCTCGCCGAGGCCGAGAGCGCGGCCGCCCGTGCCGGGGTGGTGCTGTTGTTCCTGGACACCGAGACCGGCAGCGGCGCCGAGCGCGTCTACCGCTCCGCAGGCTGGACGGAGGTCGGCACCATCCCCGACTACGCCACCGATCCGGCCGGGCGTCTGCACCCCACCACCCTCTACTACAAGCGGCCCCGTCACGCTCACGGGTGACTTCGCCCGCCGCGCGGCGTTAGACCCGTAGCCGCCGACCACCGAGCGAGGGAGACCGTATGTCCGCTGCATCCGACGCCGTACCACCGACCCGCCGCGCGGTCCTCCGTACGGCCTTCACCGCGGCCGTGCTCGCGGGTACGGCCGCGGCCCTGGCGCCCGTCCTGCGCGCCCGGCGCCCCCGGCAGACCCTCACCCCGGCGCCGCTCGCCGAGGAGGAGACGTACCGCGGCCGGCACATCGCCGTCGACGTCGCGGGGGTCCGCATCGACGGCCGCCCGCTGCACGTCATGCGACGGGCGGACGGCAGCTACCTCAGCGGGATCAACCACTTCCAGTCCTATGGGACGCCGATGGAACTGGCCCGGGCCGCCGTCGACGAACTGGGCACGGCGCAGCTGGCGTTCGCGGCCGCCCCGCACCACGGCTGACACATCCACGGGAACGGGAGGAGCCCCGCGTTGCACACCCGGCAGAACCAGAAGAACCTGACCAGTGCCCAGAAGAAGCGGTTCACAGCGGCGGTGCTGGAGCTGAAGCGCAACGGCACCTACGACACGTTCGTGCGCACCCACGACAAGTACTTCGTGCCCGACCGCGACCGCAAGCTGCGCGTCGGGCACATGTCGCCCTCCTTCTTCCCCTGGCACCGGCTCTACCTGCTGGAGTTCGAGCGGAAGCTGCAGGAGGTCGACGCGGGGGTGTCCATTCCGTACTGGGACTGGACGACCGACACCAGCCCGGTCTCCTCCCTCTGGGCCGACGACTTCCTCGGTGGCACCGGCCGCTCGAGCGACCGCAAGGTGATGACCGGCCCGTTCGCCTACGACAGGGGCAACTGGACGGTGACCGTGGGCATCACGGAGTCCGCCTTCCTCACCCGCAACCTCGGCCGGCCGCAGAACCCGATCAAACTGCCCACCGCGGCCGAACTGCAGTGGGCGATCGACGACCCGGTCTACGACAGCGCTCCGTGGGACTCCACCGCCGCCGACGGCGGCTTCCGCAACAAACTGGAGGGCTGGGCCGCCCCCAAGAGCGAGCGCTGGCGCAACCACAACAAGGTCCACCAGTGGATCGGCGGTCACATGACGGGCGGCACGGCCCCCAACGACCCGGCCTTCTGGCTGCACCACGCCTTCGTGGACCTGATCTGGGACCGCTGGCAGCAGAAGCACCCCGCCGCCGGCTACCTGCCCGCCACCCCCCTCGCCCGCGGCGACCTCCAGCAGGGCCGGGTGATCTCCCTCGACGAGCCGATGCCACCGTGGAACATCCCCCCGCGGGAGGTCCTCGGCCACCGGAACCTCTACCGCTACGAGTGACGTCGCAGAGGACGGGGCACGGGAAGGGCCCCCGCCGATCCGGCGGGGGCCCTTCCTTCGATCAGTCGATCAGGCGATCAGTGGCCGTAGCCCTCGCCCTCGGTGTGGTGGTCGTCGTCGTGGCCCGACGCGTTGACGCAGGTGTTGCCGAACGCGGGGTTCAGCAGACCGATCACGTTCACGGTGTTGCCGCAGACGTTGATCGGGACGTGGACCGGAACCTGGAGCAGGTTGCCCGACAGGACACCGGGGGAGCCGACCGCCGCACCGTGCGCTCCGGCATCGGCGACGGCCAGACCGGCACCGGCGACCACGGCGCTACCGGTGACAGCGGTGATGGCGAATGCCTTCGCGATACGCGACATCAAGATCTCCTCGTGAGATGTGGGGCGCCGCAGAGTGTGCGGCATTTGACATGGCATACAACGCAGGGGCGGCCGAGGGGTCACGGCCGCTGGGCCTACCCGGTGACGGGAAAACCCACAGAGGCGAAGTACGGCTGCACCTGGCCGACGGCGCCGGGCCGCAGCACCCCGACCACCCGGCCCGAGCAGCCCGGGTCCCGGTAGAGGGTCGCCGCGCCCCGGGTCCCGTTCGTGACCGCCCGGGCGCCGCCGCCCTCCGCCTTGACGCAGCCCTTCGGCGCGGTGAGCCCGTGGACCTGGTCGTCCTGGCCGACGTACTGGAAATCCGGCCCGGTCGCGGCCAGGGCCGGGCCGCCGAGGAGCGCGGCGCCCGCGAGCAGCAGGACGGGCACCGTGGTGTGGTGGATACGCACGATTCGCATGCCCGTCCAACCTGGGCGGGCCCGGGCACGGTCACGCCTTGTCACCCGTTGGACGGCTGTGCGACCGTGCGACCGGCACCAGGGTTCAGGAGGACGGGATGAGCGCAGTGGGCGACGCCGGAGCCGCGGTCGGCGGCCGGCCGAGGGTCAGGACCGCGGCCGGTGTGGTAGAGGGCCGGACCGGGCCCGACGGGACCGCCGTCTTCCGGGGCATCCCGTACGCCGCCCCGCCGGTCGGCCCCCTCCGCTTCGCGGCGCCCCGGCCCCCGGCCCCCTGGGACGGCGTGCGCGACGCCTCCGCCTTCGGCCCCACCGCGCCCAAGGTGCCCTACCCGGACACGTTCGCGGCCCTGCTGCCCGACCCCGAGATCCCCGGGGACGACTGCCTCAGCGTGAACGTGTGGACCCCCGATCCGGCGCCCGGGGCCCGGCTGCCCGTCATGGTGTGGATCCACGGCGGCGCGCACACCCGCGGCTCCTCGGCCGTCCCCGTCTACGACGGCTCGGCCTTCGCCCGCGACGGGGTCGTGCTCGTCTCCTGCAACTTCCGCCTCGGCGTCCTCGGCTACGGCCTCTTCCCCGACGCCCCGGCCAACCGCGGCCTGCTCGACCAGATCGCCGCCCTGGAATGGGTCCGCGACAACATCGAGGCCTTCGGCGGCGACCCCGCCCGCGTCACCCTCTTCGGCGAATCCGCCGGAGCCATCAGCATCGGCGCCCTCCTGGCCGCCCCCCGCGCCACCGGGCTCTTCACCCGGGCCGTCCTGCAGAGCGGAGCCCCCGAGGTCCTGCCGCGCGACAAGGTGCGCACCATGGTCCGGCGGATGGCCTCCCTGCTCAAGGTCGACGCCACGGCCGAGGCCTTCACGGCCACCGCCCTGCCCACCCTGCTCGCCGCCCAGGCGGCCGTGCTGCGCCGCTCCGGCCCGCTCCTCGGCGGGCCGGCCTTCGGCCTGGTCGCCGATCCCGGCACCATCCCCGGCGACCCCCTCGACGCCCTGGCCGGCTCCGCCGTCTCCGCGGACGTGCCCCTGCTCCTCGGATGGACCAGCGACGAGTACCGGCTCTGGCTCGCCCCCACCGGCGGGATGCGGCTGCTCGACCGGCTGGGCCCGCTCGCGGTGGCGCTGGCCCGGGCCCGCGCCGGGAAGGAGCGGGCCGACGTACGGGCGCTGCGCGCCGCATGGCCCGCGGCAAGGCCTGCCGAGCTCGCCGGCCAGCTGCTCACCGACCGGCTGCTGCGCGACCCGCTGCGCAGGCTCGCCGGGGCGCGGCGGGCGGCCCCGAGCTTCCTGTACGAGTTCGGCTGGCCCTCCGGCGTCCCGGGGCTCGGCGCCTGCCACGCCCTGGAGATCGGCTTCGTGTTCGACACGCTCGCCGCGCCGGAGGCCGCCTGGCTCGCCGGGCCGGACGCCCCGCAGGCGCTGGCCGACGAGATGCACGCGGCCTGGGTGCGGTTCGCGGTGACCGGCGACCCGGGCTGGGCGCCCTGGGACGGCGACGGCCCGCCGAAGCTGTTCGGCGGGCCGGAGCTCGATCGTGCGGGGACGCCGGTGGTTACTCGACGGGTCCTTCCATGACCTTGCTGATGTACTGGACCGGTCCCTCACCCATGTTGGGGACGTAGGTCTTGGCGTTGTGCTGGCCGCCCTTGATGACCCTCAACTCGGCGTGTATGGGCCCCTTGTTGCCGTAGGTGGCGATGAACTTCTGCACGTCCGGCAGGGTCTTCTTGTTGTTCTCGCTGTCACCGACCTGGAAGGCCAGGTAGACGTCCGGACCCTTGCTGTCGATGAGCTGCTTCGCCAGCACCTCCGGGTTGTTCTCGGCCTTCTCCTTGTCGTGGCCCTTCCACAGGGAGGAGTCCGGGACGATGTCCGGGCCGGAGGCGATCACGGCCTTGAACTTGTCCGGGTGCTTCAGCACGGCCTTCAGACCCGCGAACCCGCCGGTCGAGGAACCCATGAAGGCCCAGCCGTCACGGGACTTGACGGTGCGGAAGTTCGCCTTCATCAGGTCCGGGACGTCCTCGGTCAGCCAGGTCCCCATCTTGGGCTGGCCGGGTATGTCGGAGCCGTCCCAGTAGACGCCCTTGTCGTCCGGCGCCGGATTGAGGACCGGCATCGCCAGGATGAAGGGCTTGCTCTTCCCCTCGGCGTACCACTTGCCGATGCTGGTCTGCAGACCGAGGTCGGTGCCCATCCAGTAGTTGCTGGGGAAACCGGCGCCGCCCGGGAGGGCGATCATGACCGGGAAGCCGCTCTTGGCGAACTTCGGGTCGTTGTACTCCTTGGGCGCCCAGACCCAGACCTTGCCCTTGAAGCCGGACTTCTTGCCGTCCAGCGTGGTGACGGCCACGTGGGTGCCGTCGGGCAGGGTCATCGAGTTCTTGAAGTCGGCGGCCGGACCCGTCGGCATCAGCATCTTGGAGTTCGCCGCCTGCTGCGGAGCGTCGTTCTTCTTGCCGCCGCCCGCGGAGGGCTGCCCCCCGAAGGACACGGCGGATCCCTTGTCGGTGAAGGGGGGTATCTCGTAGTGGTTCATCACGAGCGCGGCTATGCCCGCGAGCGCGAGGACGCCGGCGCCCGCGATCAGCCAGCGCTTGCCCCGGGACCTGCGGCGCGGGGGCTCGGGCTGCTCGTGGTGGTCCTGCGGCTCGTACTCGTACTGCGGCTGCTGCCCGTACGGAGGCTGCGGCCGGCCGGGGGGCTGCTGCTGCCCGCCCCCGGCCCCGTACGGCTGCTGTCCGTACGGCTGGCCGTACTGGTCGCCGTGGGGCGGCTGCGGGCTCTGCCCTTGCGGCCGGTACGGCTGGTACTGCTGCCCGTCGGGTGCGTACGACATGTGCGGTGGCTCTCCGGCTGGTGCTGCCCCAGAGGGGCGGGGTGGTCTGGAAGCGGGATCCTTCCGTTCGAAGGATGAACGAAAGCATGTCAGGGTTCCGCATTTTTCCTTCTCTTGGGGTGCCCTGGGGGAGGTCATTGCCTGCTGCCCGCACGTCACATGGAGTTCTCCCACCCGCCGCCGTACGACCCTGGCTCATGCGGGGGCCGCTGGGTATGGTGCCCCCGCCCAAGCCCCCGGACCCCCACCCCGCCCGGAGCCGCTCCGTGACCTTCCAGCGCCGGATCCTGCTGTTCGCGACCGCCGTGCTCCTGCTCGCCGCCGTCGGCGTGCTCGCCGTCCTGCGGGCGTCCTCCCGGGCCGAGGAGAAGGACCACGCCCGGGCGGGCGGACCGCGGCTCTCGGCGGGCGCGCTCTCGCTGGCCCCGGGCGAGGGCGGCCGGCGGATCGTGTTCCGGAACATGGCCTGGGGCCCGCACCGCGACGAGCTCGCCACCGTCCCGGCCGGCGCCCCCGAGGGGGACCGCACCGCGTCCGGGGTGAGCTGCCTGCGCTTCCATGCGGCCGGCGGCACCGGGATCTGCCTCCGGGCGGACCGGGGCGGGGTCCAGGACGGCTACAAGGCCGTGGTCCTCGACGCCCGCCTGAAGGAGCTGTCGGCGCATCCGCTGAACGGCGTCCCGACCCGTGCCCGGGTCTCGCCCGGCGGGCACCTCGTCGCCTGGACCGTCTTCGTCGGCGGGGACTCCTACGCGGGCACGGACTTCTCGACGCGGACGTCGGTGCTCGACCTGCGCACGGGCAGGCTCGACGCCTCGCTGGAGGACTTCACGATCCTCAAGGACGGCAGGCCGTACCGCAGCGCCGACGTGAATTTCTGGGGAGTCACCTTCGCGGCCGACGAGCGGACCTTCTACGCGACGCTCGCGACCGGGGGCCGGACCCACCTGGTCCGCGGGGACGTGGACGCGCGCACGGTGACCACCCTGCGCGAGAACGTCGAATGCCCGTCGCTGTCACCCGACGGGACGCGGGTGGTGTTCAAGAAGCGGGTGCCGGGCCTGCCGGCCGAGGCTCCCTGGCGGCTGTACGCCATGGACCTGGCCTCCGGTGCGCAGACCCCGCTCGCCGAGGAGCGCAGTGTGGACGACCAGGTGGTGTGGACCGACGACCGGACCGTCGTCTACGCCCTGCCCGGGGACTTCGGCGCCGACCTGTACTCCGTACCGGCGGACGGGAGCGGGGCCCCCGCCCGGCTCATGGACTCCGCCCTCGCCCCGGCCTTCCTCGGATGAGGAGGCCGCGGCGAGGGCCGGGTACGCCCGGCCCCCCTCACGACCGGCTGTCGGCAGGTCGGAGCGGGGGCAGGACCGTTTTTCCGTTTGTCTGTTCCGGCTAGGCCGGGATGAGCGTCTTGCGGCGCCGCTTGCGCTGCGCGCCGGCCGACAGCCTCAGCTCGATGATCGACCGCACGGCCGGCCACTCCTCGTCGAGGATCGAGTAGAAGGCGGTACTGCGGACGGCGCCGTCCAGTCCCCGCGAATGGGCCCGGCGGACCCCCTCGCAGGTGAAGCCGAGACGTTCCATCGCGGCTCGCGACCGGCCGTTGCGCGCGTCGGCGCGCAGCGAGATGCGCCTCACACCCCAGGTCTCGAAGGCATGGCGGAGCATGAGCAGCTTCGCCTCGGTGTTGATGCCGGTTCCCTGGGCGGTGGGGGACAGCCAGGTGTTGCCGATCTCGGCGGCATCGGGGATCGCCGTCGCCGGATCCCCGAACGGGACGCCCGGCACGGCGGGCCACACCAGGGGCCCCTGCCAGTAGTCGAGTTCCAGGAACCGGGTCGAACCGACGACACGCCCGTCAGTGGCTCTGACGATGGCGAAGGGGAGCGATCGACCCGCCGCCTGATCGGCGAGGGCACGGTCGATGTACTCGTGGGACGCCTGCACCCCATGGGGTACGGGGGTGAAGGCGTAAGTCGTACGATCCTCGGCCCCGGCCACGGCCAGAGCCTCGGTGTGGCGGGGGGCGAGGGGCTCGAGCCGCACGGTGCGGCCCGCGAGGTGTACGGGTACGGGCACGGAGCCTTCGGTCCTTCTGGGCGGTGGGGTGGTTGCACAGTCTGCGTCCATGACGTCGCCCCCCGTGCAAAACACGAGTGAAAGGCAACCGGCTGTCAGGTGAACGCGAGTGGCTCAATGTAGCCCCTTAATGTCCTCTCATGAACCCCCAATTTGGCAATGGTGTGACGCTGGTTTTCGAGGACTTGGGTCCCCGCGCCGGAGCGCCCGTAATCCTGATCCACGGACATCCCTTCGACCGCACGATGTGGGCCCCCCAGACGGCCGCGCTCACGGCCGCCGGATACCGTGTGATTGCCCCTGACCTGCGGGGATACGGGGAAAGCCCGGTCGTGCCGGGCAAGGCCCTGCTCGCCGATCTCGCCGATGATCTCGCCTCCCTCCTCGCCCGCCTGGGCATCGAACAGGTGGTCGTCGGTGGTGTGTCCATGGGCGGTCAGATCGCGATGGAGCTCCGACTGCGCCACCCGGGTCTGGTACGGGCCCTCGTGCTCTCCGACACCTCGCCCGTCCCGGAGACCGACGAGGGCGCGAAGCTGCGCCGGGAGACGGCCGAACGGCTGATCGCGGAGGGCATGCGGCCGTACGCCGAGGAGGTCATGGACAAGATGCTGGCGCCCTACAACGTGACCGGCATGCCCGAGGCAGCCGCACGAGTGAGCGCCATGATGTGCACGACCGACCCGCAGGGAGCGGCCGCCGCCCTGCGCGGACGCGCCGAGCGCCCCGACTACCGGCCCGTGCTCGCCGAGACCGCCGAGCCCTGCCTGGTGCTGGTCGGCGCGGACGACGTCTACACCCCGGTCACCGAGGCCGAGGCGCTGCACGTGCTGCTGCCGAACGCGGTGCTCGCCGTCATCGAGGGAGCCGGTCACCTGCCCGGCGTGGAGCAGCCGGAGGCCTTCAACCGGGTGCTGCTGGAGTTCCTCGCAGGGCTCTGAGCCGGCCGCGCCCGGCCGTGGGGCCCGCGGGCCCCGCCTGAGATCATGGCGGGCATGGACGACGTACTGCGGCGACTGGCCGCCGTGGGGCCCTTCTTCACCGTCCCGTACGGGACGGAGCCGCCCGGGCCCGGCTTCCGGCCGCTGACGGCGCTGTACGGGGAGCGGCTGGGGCCCTACGTGGCCGAGGTGGGCCGGCGGCTCGGCAGCGGCCCCGGGCGGGTGGCCGCCTCGACGGCCCAGCTGGGGATCGCCTCCCGGCTGTGGTCGCTGGGGCTGGGCTGCGCGGCGCTGGCCGGGCGGGTGCCCGACCTGGCCGCCGACCGGGTGTGGTGGCGGCTGCCGGACGCGGGCTCGCTGGAGCTGTGGCTGCCCGAGCCCGCGGACCGGCCGGCCGAGACGCTCGGCGAGAGCGTCCTGGGGAACCTGGCCGTGCTCGACGCGGGCCTGCGTGAGCGCTTCGGTGTCTCGCCGAAGGTCCTGCGGGGGAACGCGGCGTCCGGGCTGGTCGGGGCGCTGCGGGTGCTCATCGACCGGGTGCCGGGCGGCCCGGCCGTGGCGCTGGCGGGCGCCCTGCTGGCCGAGGGCGGCGCACTGGCGGGGACCGGCGCCTTCCTCCACGAGGAGGGCCTCGGGGTGGCCTTCGTACGGCGCAGCTGCTGCCTGTACTACCGGGTGCCCGGCGGCGGGCTCTGCGGGGACTGCGTGCTGCGGACCCGGTAGCCGGCCCGGCCGCGCGGCCGTTCGGATGAGCGCCGGGTGTGGCTGGCTGCGGCGCCACCGGGTCTGCTCCTACGGTCCGCAGCATGACCGCTCCTTCGCCGCACCAGCCGTCCGAGCTCTCCCGCCGCGCCGCGCTCACCGGACTCGCCGCCGGTGCGGGCTCCCTCGCCCTGGGCGGCGGCGCCCCGGCGGCCGCCGCCGCACCCGGGCCGTCCGCCTCGGGCGACCCGTCTGCCTCGGCCGAGCCGGCCGCGGACGCGGACCCCGCGCCGGGGGCGATGAAGCTCTTCGCCGACCCGGTTTCAACTTCGCCGCTCTGTTGGCCCTCGGCGGGGCCGGAATGCATGCCTCCGAGGTCGGCGAGGTACTGACCGCCGTCAAACGCGATCAACGCCGCCGGGCTGTCGGAGCAGAGCTTCAGCGACACCTTCCGCTCCTGGGGCGACAAGCTCGCCGCGCCGCCCACCGCCGGCCGTGGCGGCCACGAGGCTCCCTCGCAGACCCGGCGCTTCCGCTCCCTGCGCGCCGCCCAGTACTACGCGCAGGCGCTGTTCTACGTCCTCGGCACCGACCACCCCGGGGACGAGGAAGCGCTCTACCGGGCCGGACGCACGGCATGGGACACCTTCGCCGGGCTCTGCAGCCCGGCCGCCGTCCGCGCGGAGGTCCCGTTCGGCCGCACCCGCCTGCCGCTCTGGTTCTTCCGACCCGCGGGCCCCGAGACCGCCCGTCCGACCGTCATCCTCACCAACGGCAGCGACGGGCAGAACCTCGACATGTGGACCTACGGGGTGTCCGCGGCCCTCGACCGCGGCTGGAACGCCCTCGTCTACGACGGCCCCGGCCAGGGCCAGCTGCTCTTCGTGGAGGAGATGCCCTTCACCACCAAGTGGGAGGAGGTCGTCCGCCCGATCGTCGACTGGCTGGACGCGCGCAAGGACGTGGACAGCGCACGGATCGCGCTCACCGGCCTCAGCATGGGCGGCAACCTCGTGGCCCGCGCCGCCGCCTTCGAGCACCGGCTCGCGGCCGTCGTCTGCCAGCCGGGCTGC
The DNA here is from genome assembly GCF_042871845.1 of Streptomyces sp. NPDC005533. Classification (NCBI taxonomy): domain Bacteria; kingdom Bacillati; phylum Actinomycetota; class Actinomycetes; order Kitasatosporales; family Streptomycetaceae; genus Streptomyces; species Streptomyces sp. NPDC005533. Next base: position 53,466 of record NZ_JBIAJH010000036.1, read on the forward strand.
GTCAGCCCGTGGCTGGGCTTCGACAAGGGGCTGCGCGACATCGTCACGCCCGACAAGGAGGAGACCAACCGGATCTGGAACGAGGACGTGGTCCCGGAGCTGACCCCGCAGCTGGCCTTCACGGTCAAGAAGCGCTTCGAGATCTTCGACCGTCAGGCCCTGCTCCAGGCCCGCGCCGGGAAGGTCCTCACCGACGTCTGGACCCCGGCGCAGGTGGCCATCGGCCTCGACGTCACCAAGCTCGTACCGCGGATCAAGGCACCGGTGCTCGTCCTCGACTACGACTTCGAGACCTTCTACCCGGGTCAGCCGCAGCAGATGTACGACCTGCTGACCTCCCGCAAGGAGTACGTGAAGATGAAGGAGGCCACCGGGGCGCAGTTGCACTGCTCCCCGATGGCCCCCCAACAGCACTGCGAGGTCGTCTTCGACTGGCTCGCGGACGTGCTCAGGTCCTAGGACCGCCCTCTCAGAAGGTCAGGTTCCAGGAGTCGATCCTGCCGGTGTCGCCGCCGGCGTTGTCGTTCACGCGGAGCTTCCAGGTGCCGTTGGCGACCTCGGACGAGGCGTTGACGGTGAAGACCTGGTTGATGTTGTCGGTGCTGCCGCCGGCCCGGTTGTGGACCGTGTAGACGGTGCCGTCCGGGGCGATCAGGTCGACCTTGAGGTCACCGATGTAGGTGTGCACGATGTTCACGCCCACCTTGAGGGTGGCCGGGGCGTTGCCGGTCACCCCGCTGACGGTGATCGGGCTCTCCACGGTGGTGTTGTCGCCGATGGCGAAGTCACCGGTGTTCTCGAAGTACTTACCGGGAGGCGGGGTGGAGCCGACCGCCTTGAGGGCGTCGACCTGGCCCTCGCCGAAGAAACCGTTCTTCGCCGTGGTGCCCTTGCAGCGGCTGTCCGACGGGCAGGCGACGTCGTTGGCCTGGGTGGCCAGCTTGTCGCGCAGCTGCGCCGGGGTGATGCCCGGGTTGGTGCTGGCCAGCAGGGCCGCCACACCGGTGACGTGCGGGGACGCCATCGACGTACCGCTCATCGTGCCGTACTTGCCGCCCGGCTGGGTGCTGTAGATGCCGACGGTGTCGCCGCCGGGGGCGGTGACGTCGACGACGTTCAGGCCGTAGTTGGAGTACGAGGCCTTCGCGGTGGTGCCCATCGCCGAGACCGTGACCACGCCCGGGAGCTCGGTCGGGATGTCCAGGCAGGCGTTGGTGATGGTGCGGGTGACCGGGGTGGAGTCGTTCGGGGACTCGGTGTCGGTCGTCTTGTTGGCCAGGTCGATGTTGGAGTTGCCGGCCGCCGCGACCTGCAGCGAGCCCTTGCCCTCGGCGTACTCCTGGGCGCGCTTGACGCCCTCGATGATCGCGGCCTGGTCGGCGTTGTCCGGGCAGTTGAACTGCCACGGGTCCGTGTAGTAGCTGTTGTTGGTGACCTTGAAGCCGTGGTCACCGGCCCACATGAAGCCGCAGACCGTGTTCTCGGCGAAGAAGAGCGAGGAGCCGGGCTCGGCGATGCGCACCGAGGAGATCTTCACGCCCGGGGCCACGCCGATGACGCCCTTGCCGTTCTTGGCGGCCGCCACCGTACCGGCCACGTGCGTGCCGTGGGTGCCGACGTCCCGCCAGGCGCCCGTGCGGGTGTCCGGCTTGCCGTACGCGCAGGACGCGGAGTCCGCCGCGTTGAAGTTCGGCGCCAGGTCCTGGTGCTGGTCGTCCACACCGGTGTCCAGGATGCCGACCTTGACGGAGGCGGAGCCGGTGGTGACGGCCCAGGCCTGGTCGGCCTTGATCTGCGTCATGTCGGCGCGGACCGGCTCGCCTGCAGGCGTCGTGGCCTGCGCCGGGTTGGCGGGCAGCGCCGGGTTGTAGGCGTCCGCGGGGACGTCCGAGGTGCGGGTGGCGCCGACCTGCTGGACGCCGCTGACACCGCGCATGGTGGTGGCGAAGGTGCCGGACGCGGAGTGGGCGACGATCACGCCGATCGCGTCGTAGTACTGGAACACCGTGCCGCCGTTGGCGGTGACGGCGTTCCGCACCGCGGTGGTGTCACCGGGGGCGGTGATGACGAGGTAGGCGCGGGTGCCGGCAACCCAGGTCGCACTCTGGGAAGTCGGGGCCGCGGCCTTGGGTGCCGCCGCCGCGGGGGCGGAGGCGGGGGAGCCGGACGGAGAGACGGGGGCGGTGCCGGCGAGCGCGGCGGGTGCCCCGAACGCGAGTGCCGCGCCGAGCGTGGCGGCCAGCACGAGGGTACGTCGAGGTCGGCTGGATATGTGGGGTATCAATGCGTCCTCCGAAGACCCGGTGGTCATGCCGGGTCGTACGAAACAAGTGGTGGACGCAAGATGTCATGCACGCGGCCGGTTACGGAAGTACCTTTTGCAGCACCGGGGTTCGTTTATCGGTGGCCGAATTCCGACTATGGGTGCAAGTGCGGAGAATGCGGCGGGCCGGCCGGGCTGGGCACCGTGGGGGCGAGCCCTGCCCGGCCGGCCCGCCCGTGCGGGCGGACCGGCTAGACCGGTACGCCGTCCTTGGGGCCGTGCGACGGAGCCGGCATGGCCGCCGGTGCCTTGTCCGTCCCGGCCGGTTCCGTTCCGGCGGGTTCCGTTCCGGCCGGTTCCGCCCCGTGCCCGTCGTCGACCAGTGTGGTCTCGTCGAACGGCAGCCTGCCCGCGAGGACTTCGGCGGCCCGCGCGTGGTCGAACTCCTTCGTCCACGTCCCGATGAGCACCGTCGCGACCGCGTTGCCCGCGAAGTTGGTCAGGGCCCGGGCCTCGCTCATGAACCGGTCGATGCCCACGATCAGGCCGACGCCGTCGACCAGTTCCGGCCGGTGCGACTGGAGTCCGCCGGCGAGGGTGGCCAGGCCCGCGCCGGTCACCCCGGCCGCGCCCTTCGAAGCGATGATCATGAACAGCAGCAGCGAGATCTGCTCGCCCAGGGCGAGCGGCTTCCCCATCGCCTCGGCCACGAACAGCGAGGACATCGTCAGGTAGATCGCGGTCCCGTCCAGGTTGAAGGAGTACCCGGTCGGCACGGTGATGCCGGTGACCGGCCGCGACACCCCCAGGTGCTCCATCTTCGCGATCAGCCGCGGCAGCGCCGACTCCGACGAGGAGGTCGAGAGGATCAGCAGGAACTCCCGGCCCAGATAGCGCAGCAGCGCGAAGACACTGACCCCCGTACACACCCGCAGTAGGGTGCCCAGGACCACGAACACGAACAGCAGGCAGGTCGTGTAGAAGCCGATCATGATGACGGCGAGGGACTTCAGCGCGTCGATGCCGGTGGCTCCGACCACGGCCGCGATCGCCCCGAAGGCGCCCACCGGGGCCGCCCACATGATCATCGCAAGGATCCGGAACACCAGCTTCTGGACGTGTCCGATGCCGCGCAGCACCGGCTCTCCCGCCGCGCCCATCGCCTGCAGGGCGAACCCGCAGAGCAGCGCCACCAGCAGCGTCTGGAGCACCTCGCCCCCGGTGAAGGCGGACACCAGCGTGGTCGGGATGATCCCGAGCAGGAACTCCGGCGTGCTCTCCGCCCCGCCCGCCTTGGCCTGCGCCTCGCCCGCGCTGCGCGCCGCCTCGGTCAGGTGCAGCCCGCTGCCCGGCTCCAGCAGGTTGCCCACCAGCAGGCCGATGGCCAGCGCCACCGTGGACATGACCATGAAGTAACCGAGGGCGAGACCGCCCACGGCGCCCACCTTGGCGGCCTTGCGGACGGACCCGATGCCCAGCACGATCGTGCAGAAGATCACGGGGGAGATCATCATCTTGATGAGGTTGACGAAACCGGTGCCCAGGGGCTTGAGCTCCACGGCCACGCCGGGTGCGGCGAAGCCGACGGCGATGCCGAGCAGCACCGCGCCGATCACCGCGATGTAGAGATAGTGCGTTCTGTCGCGTCTGGCGGCCACGATGCCTCCCGGTGGTGATTGCGTTCCGGGAGACCATCGCCCAGGGCTGTGACCCCGGTCACCCTTGCGTTCATTGAGTTCACGACCCGGTGCACACTGAGCGCCATGTTCCGCTTCCCCCGACCCCCGCGCAGCCTCGCCGGCCAGCTCTTCGCCATGCAGGTCCTGCTGGTCGCGCTGGTCGTCGTGGGCTGCGCCGTCTACGCGTACGCCACCGCCCGCGGCCAGGCCGAGGACGCCGCCCGGCGGCAGGCCGGCGCGGTGGCCCGCGCGGTCGCCGACTCACCCTCCGTACGCGAGGCCGTACGGGCGGCGGCCGGCGGGAGCGATCCGTCAGTGGAGCTCCAGCCCTACGCCCAGAAGGTCCGCGCGGACTCCGGGGTGGACTTCGTGACGATCATGGCTCCCGACGGGCGGCGCTGGACCCACCCCGACCCGCGCCGGATCGGCGAGCCCTTCATGGGCAACACCGCTCCCGCGCTGCGCGGCCAGACCTTCAGCGAGACCTACGCGGGCACCCTCGGCCCCTCCATCCGCGTCGTCACCCCGCTGGAGGACGACGGCCGGATCGTCGGCATGGTGAGCGCCGGCATCACGGTCCGCGCGATCAGCGACCGGCTCGGCGCGCAGCTCTCCGCCCTCGCCTGGGTCGCGGCCGGCGCCCTCGCCCTCGGCGGGGTCGGCACGTACGTCGTCAACGCCCGGCTGCGCCGCCACACTCATGGCATGAACGCGGCCGAGCTCAGTCGGATGTACGACTACCACCAGGCGGCCCTGCACGGGGTCCGCGAGGGGCTGCTGATGCTCGACGGGCAGCGCAGGATCACCCTGATCAACGACGCGGGGCGGGAGCTGCTCGGCCTGCCCGGTGGCGAGATCACCGGCACCGGGGTCGCCGACCTCGGTCTGCCGGCCCCGCTCACCGGAGCCCTGCTCGCCGACCGGCCCCGGGTGGACGAGGTACACCTGACCGCGGACCGGGTGCTGGTCGTCAACAGCTCTCCGGTGGCGGGCGGCGGTCGCCGGGGCACCGTGGTCACCTTGCGCGACCACACGGAACTGCAGGCGCTGACCGGCGAGCTGGACCACGAGCGGGGTTTCACCCAGGCCCTGCGCTCGCAGGCCCACGAGGCGGCCAACCGGCTGCACACCGTGGTCTCCCTCATCGAACTCGGCCGCGCGGACGAGGCGGTCGACTTCGCCACCGCCGAACTGGAACTGGCCCAGGCCCTCACCGACGAGGTGGTCACCGCGGTCGGGGAGCCGGTGCTGGTGGCACTGCTGCTGGGCAAGGCCGCGCAGGCGCACGAGCGGGGCGTGGAGCTGGTCGTCACCGCGGACAGCCGCAGCCTCGCCGACGGGGGCGGCCTGCCGCCGGCCCGCGACCTGGTCACCGTGCTGGGCAACCTCATCGACAACGCGGTCGACGCCGTGACCGCCGTGGCGGGCGCGCGGATCGCGGTGACGTTGCGGCCGGAACGGGACGAGCTGCTGCTGCGGGTCGCGGACAACGGACCCGGACTGCCCGAGGGAGTGGACGTCTTCCGCCGGGGCTGGTCCGGCAAGGGCGAGGGGCGCGGCCTCGGTCTCGCCCTGGTCCAGCAGGTGGCCCAGCGCTACGGCGGCACGGTGACCGCCGCGCAGGGCCCGGGCGGCGGAGCGGAGTTCACCGTCCGGCTGCCGGCCCCGCAGGGGGCGGAGCCCGATCAGGCCGTGGCCCCGCGGGGCGCCGCGGCGGATCCGGCCGCAGGGAGCCCGCGGTGAGCGCGGGCGACGTACGCGTCCTGGTGGTCGAGGACGACCCGGTCGCCGCCGACGCGCACGCGCTCTACGTGAGCCGGGTGCCCGGCTTCAGCGCCGTGGGAGCCGTCCATTCCCTGGCCGAGGCCACCCGGGTCCTGGAGCGGACCCGCGTCGACCTGCTGCTGCTCGACCTCGGTCTGCCCGACGGGCACGGTCTGCGCTACGCACGCGGGCTGCGCGCCGCCGGACATCCCGTCGACGTGATCGTGGTGACTTCCGCACGGGACCTGGCCGTGGTGCGCGAGAGCGTCTCCCTCGGTGTGGTCCAGTACGTGCTGAAGCCGTTCGCCTTCCCCACGCTGCGCGAACGGCTCCTGCGCTACGCCGAGTTCCGCGCGACCGCGGGAGAGGCCGCCGGCCAGGACGACGTGGACCGGGCGATGGCCGCCCTGCGCGCACCCCGCCCGGCCGAGCTGCCCAAGGGGCTGAGCGCGCCGACCCTGGACCGGGTCGCCGCGCTGCTGCGGTCGGCGTCCGAGGGACTGACCGCGGCGGGGGCGGCCGAGGCGGCCGGGATCTCCCGGATCACCGCACGCCGCTACCTGGAGCACCTGGTGGACACCGGCCGCGCGGACCGCACCCCCCGGTACGGCCAGGTCGGCCGCCCCGAACTGCACTACCGCTGGCTGGCGGCGGCCGGTTCGGTGTCGAAGGTGTAGAACTTCCGGTGGTCCAGCATGTCGGCCGGGGTCACGTCGTTCCACGGCCGCATCGTGTCGTTCAGGTCCACGACGTTCGCCGTGCCGGCGGCCGGCAGGTAGGTGGACTGCGGGTGGCGCGCCTGCCAGTCGGCCCACAGCTTGTCGATGTAGGCGTGGTGCATCCAGAACACCGGGTCGTTCGGGGAGACCCCGGTGGACATCTGGCCGCCGACCCACACGTGCACACGGTTGTGCAGGTTGGCGCCGCGCCAGCCTTCGAGGTGGTTGCGGAAGCCGCTCGACGAGCTGTTCCACGGGGCCGCGTCGTACACCGGCATGGCGAGCACGGCGTCCACCTCGGCCTTGGTCGGCAGCTGGGCGACGCCCTCGCCGAGCGTGCGGCGCAGGTAGGCGCGCCCGTCCACCCGTACGTTCACGTTCCACTTGCCCGTGGAGTAGGCGAAGGGGCCGTCGAGGACCTGTCCGTCGCGGGCCCGTCCGGTGCCGCCGAGGAAGTCGGGGGCCCAGAGCGAGGAGCGGGAGGTGCGGTCCACGGTCCAGTCCCAGTAGGGAAGTGAGACGTTCGCGTCCACTTTCTGCAGCGCCGCCTCGAACTCCAGCAGGAACCGGCGGTGCCAGGGCAGGAACGAGGGGGAGCGGTGGCCGACCCGGTCGCCCGAGTCGGTGTCGTTCATGATGAAGCCGTTGTGGGTGGTGACGAAGCGGTCGTAGCTGCCGGTGCGCTTGAGCTCCAGCAGGGCCGAGGTGAAGGCGCGCTTCTCGTCGGGGGTCAGCGTGGCCTGGTTCTTGCGGACGGTCATGCCGCACCTCCGAAGGGGGCGAGGGCGGCGCCCTGGAGGTCGCGCACGGCGGCGCGGGCGAGCAGGGTCGGGTCGAAGAACGTCTCGTAGTGGTTGATCACGCTGATCCAGGTTCCGTCCGCGTTGCGCATGACGTGCAGTTCGCGTCCGTCTATTCGTACGGTGGGCTGGCCGGGGGAGTGGTGGCCGCCGTGGTGGCCGCCCTCGCCCGGGGTGATCTGGATGCGGCGGCCCTTGTAGACCTCGTCGACCGTGCCCGGGGGTGTGGACGCGGTGGGGGTCGCGGCGGCGGTTGTGGCGACGCTCGCGGCTGCGGCGGTCAGGCCAAGCACGGTGAGTGCACCGGCAGTTGTACCCAAGGCCTGACGGCGGGTGATCTTGTTCATGGCCAGAGAGGTATCAGGGCCGGGCGAACGACGGACCGCTATCCGGACATCGGCGGATATGTTGCGGGTAGAACAAGTTGGGTGATCTTCCCGTCCTGACCGGCTCCTGGGGTCCGAACGGGAAGATCTTCGGGAGCGAGTCTACTGGGCAGTAATTTCTTCGGACTGCCGGGGCCCGTATGTGGAAGGTCACACCGCAGGGTCGGCCGGAAGCAGAGCGTCATCCACCCCTCGCGTCGCCTCGATCCCATCCCGAATTGAGCGACTCTGTCCCCTATAGTCCCGATATGGCTCTTCATGAGACGAAGGACGCGCGCGCCCTTGACGCCGATACGGACGTGTTCGCGTCCGCGCTGAGCGGCGAGGTCCTCCCCAAGTACCGGATGCCCGAGGAACACTCGCCCACCGAGGTCGTCTACGAACTGCTCCGCAACGAACTCCTCCTGGACGGCAACGCCGCCCAGAACCTCGCCACGTTCTGCACCACCTGGTCGGACGAGGGGGTGCACCGCCTGATGAACGACTGCCTCGACAAGAACATGATCGACAAGGACGAGTACCCGCAGACCGCCGAGATCGAGTCCCGCTGCGTCAACATCCTGGCCGACCTGTGGAACGCCCCCGCCGGCGCCACCGCCGCCGGCTGCTCCACCACCGGCTCCAGCGAGGCCGCCATGCTCGGCGGCCTCGCCCTCAAATGGCGCTGGCGCGAACGCCGCCGCGCCGCGGGCCTCCCCACGGACCGTCCGAACCTCGTGTGCGGCCCCGTCCAGGTCTGCTGGGAGAAGTTCGCCCGCTACTTCGACGTCGAGCTGCGCCAGGTCCCCCTGGAGGCCGGCGCGAACGGCCTGCTGCCCCATCAGCTCGCCGCGTACGTCGACGAGAACACCATCGGCGTCGTCGCCATCCTGGGCGTCACCTACACCTGCGTCTACGAGCCCGTCGCCGAGATCGCCGCCGAACTCGACCGCATCCAGGCCGAGAGCGGCTGGGACGTCCCCATCCACGTGGACGGCGCCAGCGGCGGCTTCGTCGCACCCTTCCTCCACCCCGACGTGGTGTGGGACTTCCGGCTGCCGCGCGTCGCCTCCGTGAACACCTCCGGCCACAAGTACGGGCTCGCGCCCCTCGGCGTCGGCTGGATCGTCTGGCGCACCGCCGACCTGCTGCCCGCGGACCTCGTCTTCGACGTGGACTACCTGGGCGGCGACATGCCGACCTTCGCCCTGAACTTCTCCCGCCCCGGCGGCGAGATCATCGCCCAGTACTACCTCTTCCTGCGCCTGGGCCGGGGCGGCTACCGGCGCGTCCAGAACGCCTGCGCCCAGACCGCCCGGTACCTGGCCGGGGAGATCGCCGCGATGGGCCCCTTCACCCTCCTCTACGACGGCGAGGGCGGCCTGCCGGCCGTCTCGTACAAGCTCACCGACCCGCAAGCGGCCGGCTTCACCCTCTACGACCTCTCGGACCGGCTGCGCATGAGGGGCTGGCAGGTGCCCTCGTACCCGCTGCCCGCCGACCGGGAGGAAACGGTCATCCAGCGCGTCCTCATCCGACACGGCGTGACCCGGGACCAGATCGCCCTGCTCGCCGCAGACATGCGCCGGTCCGTGGAGCACCTGACGGCCTCACCCCCGCCCGTACCCACGGAGGCGCCGCGTTCCGGGTTCCACCACTAGCCGCCCCATGGCGCAGCGGCCGCCCGACGTGTGGGCGCGGGGGCACGCCTACGAGCGGTACATGGGGCGGTGGAGCCGTCAGGTCGCCGAGGTGTTCGTGGCAGGCCTCGGCGGCCGGAACGGTCTGCGGTGGCTGGACGTCGGCTGCGGCACCGGAGCGCTGACCGGGGCGGTGGCGGCCCGGTGCCGGCCGCGCGCCGTCGTGGGAGTGGACCGGTCCCGCGGATTCCTCCGCGCGGCCCGGGCCGCCGTACCCGCGCCGGCCGGCTTCGCCGTGGCCGACGCGTCGGCGCTGCCGTTCCACGACGCGGTGTTCGACGCCGCCGTCAGCGGGCTCGCCCTCAACTTCCTGGAACCACCCGGGCCCGCGGTGGCCGAAGCCGCCCGGGTCGTCCGCCCGGGCGGACTGGTCGCGGCGTACGTGTGGGACTACGCCGAGGGCATGGGCCTGCTGCGCCACTTCTGGGACGCGGCCGCCTCGGTCGATCCGGCCGCCGCCACCCGGGACGAGGGCCGGCGGTTCCCGCTGTGCCGCCCGGGTCCGCTGCACGCGCTCTGGACCGGGGCGGGACTCCTCGACGTGAGCGTCGCCCCCATCGAGGTACCCACCGTCTTCAACGGTTTCGCGGAGCTGTGGGAGCCCTTCCTGTCCGGCCAGGGACCCGCTCCCGGCTACGTCGCCACCCTCGCCCCCGCCGCCCGGGACCGGCTGCGCACCCGGCTCGCCACGACCCTCCCCACCGGCCCGGACGGCTCGGTCGCCCTCACCGCCCGCGCCTGGGCGGTCCGGGGCCGGCGGCCGTGAGACGCGGATCACCCCGCACGGGTGTCACGTCCGGCGCCGGCCGTTTGTCCCCCGGACATGAACGAGACGAAACGGGCGGCCCCGCCGGCAGGTGGACCCCACTTGATCGAGCAGGAGGCCGGTGCCACGGTGTCGATCATGAATGATCACTTCGAGGAGCACCGGCGGCTGCTGTTCGCCGCCGCGTACCGCATGCTGGGCAGCGTCGCCGACGCCGAGGACATCGTGCAGGACGCCTGGCTCGCCTGGAACCGCACCGACCAGACGGCCGTCGAGCATCCCCGGGCCTACCTGGTGCGCACCGTCACCAACCTGAGCCTGAACCGGCTGAAGTCCGCCCAGGCCGTCCGCGAGGCGTACGTCGGGCCCTGGCTCCCCGAACCCCTCCTCACCTCACCCGACATCGCCGAGGAGGCCGAATTGACCGACACCGTCTCCATGGCGGTCCTGGTCGTCCTGGAGACCCTGACCCCGACCGAGCGCGCGGTGTTCATGCTCCGCGAGGTGTTCGGCTACCCCTACGCCGAGATCGCGCAGGTCGTCGGAAAGTCCGAGGCGAACGTCCGCCAGTGCGCGCACCGCGCCCGCGAACACGTCCAGGCCCGCCGCCCCCGCTTCACCGCGGGCGCGGCCGACCGGCGGGAGATCGCCGAGAAGTTCCGCGCGGCCTGCGCGGGCGGGGACCTGGCCGAGGTCCTCGAACTCCTCGCCCCCGACGTCGTCAGCTGGGCGGACGGTGGCGGAGTCGTCACCGCCGCGCGCCGCCCGCTGCACGGCGCCGACCACGTCGCCCGCTGGTGGCTCGGCGTCCTGGCCAAACCCCAGGCAGCCAAGGGGGAGTTGCACGTCGCCGAGATCAACGGCGAGCCCGGCCTCCTGCTCGTCCTCGACGGCGTGAACGTCGGCGCGATGACCCTCGAGGTCGCCGACGGCCGGATCACCGCGCTGCGCACCATCGTCAACCCGGAAAAACTGCGCGGCATCCAGCCGCGCCCCTGAACGAAGGCGCGGCTCGGGTGTCAAGGCCGGCTCCGCGCCCCTGTCGGTCCGTGAGTGGACCTGCCACGGGGTGTGGGGCCGACCGTGACCGGGACGTCAGCGGGCGCCGAAGTTCTGCGTCCACCAAGGGCCGCCGGCACCCTGGTGGACGCCCACGCCGAGGTCCTTGAACGAGCAGTTGAGGATGTTCGCCCGGTGGCCCGGGCTCTTCATCCAGGAGTCCATGACCGACTGCGCGGTCTGCTGGCCCTTGGCGATGTTCTCGCCGTAGGTCGACCAGCGGTAGCCGGCCGAGGTGGTCCGCTGCCCCGGGTCCGCGCCGTCGGGGTTGGTGTGCGAGAAGAAGTCCCGCGCCGCCATGTCGTCGGAGTGTCCCTGAGCCGCCGCCCGCAGCTGCGGGTCCTCCTTGAGGGGGCCGCAGCCCGCGGCCGCCCGCTCGGTGTTCACCAGGGCCAGCACCTGCCCGGCCATGCCCGGCGGGGCCGGCGCCGGCTTGGGCGCCGAAGGGCGCGGGCTCGGCGAGGTGCTGCGGCTCTGCGTCGGACTCGGGCTCGCGGACGGACTGGGCGGGGCCGAGGCCGACGGGGAGGGCGAAGGGGAAGTCGACGGCGACGGGGAGGCCGACTCCGAGGGCAGCGCGGACTCGGTCGCCGAGAGCGCCAGCGGGGCGGCCGGCGTGGCGCCGCCGTCCTTAGGATGGCCGGGGCCGGTGAATGCGCCGAGGTACACCAGCCCGCCGCCCGCGACACAGGCGGCGAGTACCGCACCGCCGATCACCCGGCGGCGCCCGCTGCGCCGGCGCTTGCGCAGCGCGCCCCGGCCGCCACCCGCACTGTCGACCGCGGTGAGCTGCGTCGCCGTGTCCGCGAAGCCCCCCTCGCCGCCGTCGGCGAAGGCAGCGGTCTCGGGGGCGAAGCCTGCCGCCCCGGCGGTGCGTACCCCTGCCAGCAGGGCCGCCGAGACCGGTACGAGGGCCAGTCCCGCCAGCAGTCCCTCGGCCGGAACCAGTCCGCTCCACAGACCGGAGCACCGTACGCACTCACGCGCGTGCCGGGCTATTCGCTTGCGCCACAGCGCCGAAGGCCGGCCGTCCCAACCCGCCTTCACCGCCCGCAGTTCCTCGCACGGCGGATTGGCCTCCAGCGCACGCACCACCACCCGTGCCGACTCCAGCTGGGCCTTCATCCGCTGGACGCGGACCGCCGTGTGCTGCGGGGACAGCTCCAGCGCCGAAGCCACCTCGGCCCGCGTCAGCTCGCCGGCGCACTCCAGCCACCACAGCGACAGCAGCGCGCGGTCCTCCGGCTCCAGCCAGCGCGTCGCCCGCGCGGTCTCCCGCCGCTGGCCCGCCAGGTTGAGGCGTACGACGGTCAGGTCGACGAAGTCGGCCCCCGGGTCGGCGACGTCGTAGGCGGCCTCCAGGGTGCTCTCGCCGAAGCCGCTCTGACCGGCCTGCCAGTGCGCCCGTACCCGGTTCATCGCGATCGCCACCAGCCAGGACCGGAAGCTCTCGTCCGCGCGCAGGGCGCCGAGCCCGTCGAGCGCCCGCAGCATCGTGTCCTGCACCACGTCGTCCACGTCGCACGAGCCGTTGAGGGCCCGACCGACGATGTTGTAGACGAGCGGGAGATGGGCGCTGACGAGCTCGTCCTGCGCGCGGGCGTCGCCCGCGCGGGCCGCTGCCACCAGCGCTGCCGTGTGCTGAGTACTCATGTGTTGTTCCCTGTCCGTACCGGCGGTCGATGATGCCCGATACATGGGAGACCGTCGACGGTGGCCCCGATAACACTTATGCAGAAAGTTTTTCGGGAAGTCGTCTCCGCGGCCTCCGGAGCGGGCCGTGCGGGCGAACGAACGCGGAAACATGGAAGCACGGACCCCGGCGGAAGGCGGCGCCGGGGCCGTGGCCCGACGTGACGCGGCGCCGCCCCCGGCCCGGTCGGCTGAGGGCGGCGCGCAGTTCGGTTGTCGGCTAGTGACCTGAGTCAGAGATTCGGTGGCAGTAGGCGGCGACCTTGTCGAGGATTTCGTCGGCTGTTTTCGTCCAGGCGAGGGGTCGTGGGTGCT
>NZ_JBIAJH010000037.1:0-66329 GCF_042871845.1 Streptomyces sp. NPDC005533
TGGGGTGGGGGTGGGTGTGTGTCGGGGTGATCCCCGCAGGGTGCCGAACGCACTGCCGCCGAGCTATCCGACCTCCCGACACGTTCGGCGCCCGAGGAGACGCCCCGGCGCGCGCCCGCCCCCACCACAACCGGCCCCCAGCCGACCCCGCCCAAGCGGCGCAGCCAACCCGCGTGCCGCCGGTCCCGGCTCTCGGCGGCGGGGTAGCGTCGGATCCCCCTCGGCCGGTGGCCGAAAGTCGCACTTGCACTGCCACTTAGGCCTACCTAACCTTTGGCTCGCTCCGCTTGAGCATCTCGGCACGACTTCGGGACCCGTCCCCAACCGAAGGAGCCCCCCGTGAACACGCGTCTCCACCATGCCCAGCCCTACGCCATCGGCCTGTTCCGCATCGTCATCGGACTGCTGTTCGCCTCGCACGGCGCCGCCTCGCTCTTCGGCGTCCTCGGCGGCGCCCACGGCGGCGGCACCGTCGCCACCGGCATCTGGCCGGGGTGGTACGCGGCAGCGATCCAGCTCGTCGCCGGCGTCCTCGTCCTGCTGGGCCTCGGCACCCGGTCGGCAGCCTTCGTCGCCTCCGGCTCGATGGCGTACGCCTACTTCACCGTGCACCAGCCCGGCGCGCTCTGGCCGCTGCAGAACGGCGGCGAGGCCTCCGCCATGTTCTGCTGGGCCTTCCTCCTACTGGTCTTCACCGGCCCTGGCGCCCTCGCCGTGGACGGGCTGTTCGCCTCCCGCCCGGCCACGTCCTCCGGACTCCGCGACGAAGCCCGCACGGACACCGTGACCGCCTGAGGAATCGTTCTTCCTCTCGACCCGGCCCCACCGTCACCCACTCCGGATGGCGGCGCCCGCGACGAGCGCGCCTCCGAGGAGGGGCGGTGCACTCGGCGCGCTTCGCGTTCCGACGACCGGGCGCGGCGAGCCGGCGGCCGACGGTGAGGGCGAGGCGCTCCGCGGCGGCGGACACCGCCGACCGGATCGTCGTCCTCGGGCGGGGCCGGGCATCGTGGTGCTCGAACTCGCCACCCGCAGAACCTCGTTGGAGCAGGGCCGAGTCCGACCGGGCCGGGTCGGGGATAGCCTGGGCGGATGGACGAACTGGGCGGGGTGGAGATCGTCGGTTTCGCGGACGCCGAGGCGTTCGAGGCCTGGCTCGCCGAGCACCACACGCGGCACGAGGGCGTATGGATCAAGGTGGCCAAGAAGAAGTCCGGCATCCCGTCCGTCACCGATGACGAGTTGGTCGACATCGGGCTGTGCTACGGCTGGATCTCTGGCCAGCGGCGCGCCCTCGACGAGCTCCACTACCTGCAGCGCTACGTGCCGCGCCGCCCCAAGAGTCTGTGGTCCCGGGTGAACGTGGACAAGGTGGCGGCGCTGACGGCCGCGGGGCGGATGCGCGAGCCCGGGCTCGCCGAGGTGCGCAGGGCGCAGGCGGACGGTCGGTGGGCGAGCGCCTACGCACCGCAGAGCACGGCGTCGGTGCCACCCGATCTCGCAGCGGCGCTCGACGCGGACCCCGGAGCCCGGAAGGCGTTCGAGGCGCTCGACAAGACCGGGCGCTACCAGCTGATCCTGCCGCTGCTCCAGGCCCTCACGCCGGAGAGCCGGAAGGCCCGGCTCGGCCAGGCCCTGCGCACTCTGACCGCGACCTAGGGAAGATCCGCCACGGGGGGAAAGGCGTGGGAAAAGGCGTCAGGCCCGGCCTCCCCCGGGGAAGCCAGGCCTGACGGTGACCGGAGCCGCAGGTCAGGACTCCTGTCCGCGGGCCTTCTCGGCCCGCTCCGCGTTCTTCTCCTTGATCCGGACCGCTTCCTTGCGGACCTCGGCCTGGGTGGCGCGCTCCTTCTCCAGCCACTCGGGAGATTCCTGCTTCAGCGCTTCGATCTGCTCGGTGGTGAGGGGCTCGGTGACCCCTCCGCGGGCGAGACCGGCGATGGACACGCCCAACTTGGCCGCGACCACCGGCCGGGGGTGCGGGCCGTTGCGGCGCAGCTCCTGCAGCCACGCGGGCGGGTCGGCCTGGAGCGCACTCAATTCACTGCGCGAGACGACACCCTCCTGGAACTCGGCGGGGGTGGCCTCGAGGTACACGCCCAGCTTCTTCGCCGCGGTCGCGGGCTTCATCGTCTGGGTGTTCTGGTGCGACGTCATGGTGTCAAGAGTATCGAGCGTGTGCGCTACCTCCGACCACGCCGGGTAACCTGGCGGGGTGACAGGCTCGGAAGTACCCCATTCGTTCCGGCTCGCTTATGTCCCCGGGGTGACACCCAGCAAGTGGGTGCGGATCTGGAACGAGCGGCTGCCGGACGTCCCGCTGACCCTGGTCGCGGTGTCCCCCGGCGAGGCTTTCGGCGTGCTGCGGGAGGGTGGCGCCGACGCGGGATTCGTCCGCCTGCCGGTGGACCGTACGGACCTCAGCGCGATCCCGCTGTACACCGAGACCACGGTGGTGGTCGTCCCCAAGGACCACCTGGTCGCAGCGGCCGAAGAGGTGTCCACCGAGGACCTGGCCGACGAGATCGTGCTGCATCCCCTCGACGACACCCTCGTGTGGGAGCAGCTGCCGGGACGGCCCGCGATCGAGCGACCCGAGACGACGGCGGACGCGATCGAGCTGGTGGCGGCCGGGATCGGCGTCCTGGTCGTCCCGCAGTCGCTGGCCCGTCTGCACCACCGCAAGGACCTCACCTACCGGCCGGTCTCGGACGCGCCCGAGTCGCGCGTGGCGCTGTCGTGGCCGCAGGAGGAGACCACCGACCTGGTGGAGGAGTTCATCGGGATCGTCCGCGGCCGGACGGTGAACAGCACGCGGGGTCGCCCGCCGACGCCGCCGCAGCCGAAGGCGAAGCGCAAGCGCCCCGAGACGGGCTCCGGCTCGGGCTCCGGCGGCCAGCGCAAGACCGCGTCCGGCAAGACCACGGGCAAGAACCCGCGTGCTGGATCCGGCGCCAAGGCGGCCAAGGGCGGCAAGAGCGGCAAGCCCCGCCGTCGGCCGTAGGGCGGCCGGAGCAACGGAAGGACCGGCGGAGGAACGGAAGGACGGCCGGACCCCGAAGGACGACCGGACCCGGAAGGGCACGCGGACCCGGAAGGGCCGGCATGGGCACGGGGAAGGGCCCGCGGGGACCCCGCTGGGCCTGCCACGGCCCGTCGTCCGGTCTCCTCCGCACGACAGGCCCGCGGCCCCGACGGCCTGGCTTCGGGGATCCGGCACGCCTCGCGGTGTATGCAGGTGGGATGGATCTCCGGCCGGCACGCCCTCCTCACCACCGAGCCCTGCGGGTCAGCCACGCACAGCTGGCGGTCCCCTTCGCGCTGATCGCCCTCGTGACGCTGGTCGACGTCCTCGCTCCGCCGGACGTCCACCTCGGGCCGTTCCTGGTCGCCGCTCCGGCGGTGACGGCCTCGTTCGCGGGGCCCCGGATGACGGGCTTCGTGGGCCTGGTCGCCGTGCTGGCCCAGGTGATCGTCGCGGCGACGCGCACCACCCTGACCGATCTCAACCACACCTTCCAGATCATCGCGCTCGTCATGATCTCGGGGTTCGTGACCTTCTTCGCCCACCTGCGCGAGGTGCACGAGAAGGAACTCATCCAGCTGCGCTCGGTGGCGGAGACCGCCCAGGAGGTGGTCCTGCGGCCGTTGCGCGACCGGATGGGTCCGCTGAGCATCGCCTCCGTGTACCTCGCGGCGGCCGCCGAGGCCCAGATCGGCGGCGACCTGTACGCGGCCGCCCGTACGGCCACGGGGACGCGGCTGATCATCGGTGACGTCCGGGGGAAGGGCCTGGAGGCCGTCGGGGACGCCGCGCTCGTCCTCGGTGCCTTCCGGGCCGCCGCCCACCAGGAGGCCGAGCTGCCGGGCCTGGTGAACTACCTGGAGGCGGCGGTCTCCCCGGACCTGGACGGCTCGGAGGACGACGGCCGCGGCGGCGTCCCGGGCGAGGACGGCGAGAGCTTCGTGACCGCCGCCGTCCTGGACGTTCCCGACGTGGAACCGGTGCTGCACCTGGTCAGCTGCGGCCATCCGCCGCCGCTCCTCCTGCCCCGCGCCGGCGGGGTCGTACGCCTGGAGGTGTCCCAGCCCGGGCCGCCCCTCGGGCTCGCCGGTCTCGCGGCCGCGCCCGTCACGGCGCAGAGCTTCGCCTTCGCGGCGGGTGACGTCCTGCTCCTCTACACGGACGGCGTTCTGGAGGCACGTGACCGGGAGGGCGCCTTCTACCCGCTCGCGGAGCGCCTGGCCGCCTGCTCCGGCATGCACCCGCGGGCCCTGCTCGACCACCTGTGCCGGGACCTGCTCGCCCACGCGGTGGGCAACACCCTGGGCGACGACGCCGCGATGGTGGCGATCGAACGGTCCCTGTAGGGACCGGAACGACCCCGGGGGGAACGGGATCGGCGTTTGCCAGAATCGGATCATGCTGACCATCGGAACGATCGTCATGGGCGCCTCGGACGTGCGGCGCGCCTCGGAATTCTGGAGCCGGGCCCTGGGCTACGTGCCGCGCGACGGCGAGGTGGACGAGGGCTGGACCGTGCTGGTCCCCGCGGCCGGCGGCGGGCCCGGCCTGGCACTGGGCCGCAGCGTCACGCCCGTACAGGAACGCCCGCGCGTCCACCTCGACCTGTACGCGGCCGACGCGGCGGAGCAGGCGACGGAGGTGGCGCGCCTGGTGGCGCTGGGCGCCCGCCACGTCGACTGGGACTCGTATCCCGAGGACCCCGACTTCATCGTGCTGGCCGACCCCGAGGGCAACCGCTTCTGCGTGATCGACACCACCCACGGCTGACCCCAGCCCGCCGGCTCCCACGACAGGATGCGGCACGTGGGATCCGGCCGGCGGAGCCGGCTGCCTTCCCGGGCGACCGGCGGTGACCGGTGGCCGACACCCCGGCAGGTGGTGCTACCGGCGAGCGGCCCATCAACGGCCGAAGGGCACCTCCCACGAGGCGAGTTGGGGCATCGTCAGACGTGATCGGGCATGGTCGAATTCGAGCTAGAGTATGCATTTCCAGCCAACACGTTTCCCTTGGGGGACCCTTGCGTCTCAAGAGCAGCCTCGTCGCCACCGCCGCGGCTCTGGCCACCGTCGTCATTCCGCTCATCGCCAGCCCCGCGGCCGCGGCGTCCGGCACCGAGGCGACGGTCTCGGCCAACTCGTACTACGGGCGCATGGTCATCGGCTGGGGGATCAACCCCTACCGTCTCGACCCGATCCAGATCGTCGCTCAGGACCGCGCCACCGACGGCTACGTCGTGGGCATCCGCCTCATCACCAACGGCGCGAGCGGCCACAGGGTCTGGAGCATGCGGACCGTGCCCAGCGGCCAGACGACCGCCTCGTGGAGCACGTACCTGGAGGCGGGCTGGATCGACAACGCCTACTTCGAGGTCTGCAAGATCGGCGCCAGCAGCGGTGTGATCGCGACCTGCGAGGCCTCGAGCGTGATGAACAACCCGTTCGACGACTCCTCCATGTAGGACGCACGACGCAAGGGGGTGGCACCCGCGTGCGGGTGCCACCCCCTTCCGCCTGTCCGGGTCCACAACGCCGTTTCCTCAGCCCCTGCTTACCGCCGCCTTAAGCGGAACCTAAGACTCATCCGGGGCGGGCCGAAACGAACGAATGTCCGTTTCGGGGCGGCTAGCGTGCTGCCGCATACCCCAACTCCCCAGTAACAGAGGCAGGCACGCGATGGGCAGCACAGTCGGGCACCGGCGCAGGACGAGCCGCAAGGCGAAGCTCACGGGAGCGATCGTGGCGGCGGCCGTGATCGGAGGCGCGGCCTTCGCCTTCACCGGGACCGCCCAGGCGGCCTCCGTCGGCGCCGTGTACACGAAGTCCAGCTCCTGGAGCGGCGGTTACACCGGCCAGTACGTCATCACCAACCACACCGGTCAGGTGCAGTCGGACTGGACGCTCCAGTTCGACCTGCCGGCAGGTACGAAGGTCGACTCCCTGTGGAACGGCACCCACACGGTCTCCGGCCGGCGGGTCACCGTGCGGCCCGCGAGCTGGAACCGGGAGCTCGCCGCCGGGGCCTCCGTCACCGTCGGCTTCGTGACCAGCGGGTCCGACTCCCCGGGCGACCCGACCGGATGCCTGATCAACGGGGTGAAGTGCTCCGTGGACCAGGGCGCGACGGCCCAGCCCAGCGGGCGGCCCACCGCCCGTCCCACCGTCACCGCGACCGCGACCGCGACCGCAGCGCCCACCGCGCCCGCCACCTCCGCCGCGCCGACGAAGACCGCGTCGCCCTCCCCCACGCCGACCCCCACCACCCCCGTCCCCCCGCCCGGCGGCAGCGGCGCGCGCTTCGCCCCGTACGTGGACACCTCCCTGTACCCCGCCTACGACCTGCTCGACACGGCGGCCAAGACCGGCGTGAAGGAGTTCCACCTCGCCTTCATCACCTCCGGTGGTGGCTGCGCGCCCCTGTGGGGCGGTGTCACGGACCTCGCGAACGACAAGGTCGCCGCGCAGATCGGTGCGCTGCGCGCGAAGGGGGGCGACGTGCGGGTGTCGTTCGGCGGAGCCGCCGGGCACGAACTGGCCCTGAACTGCGCCACCGTGGACGACCTGGCGGCCGCGTACGGGAAGGTCGTCGACCAGTACCGGCTCACCAAGGTGGACTTCGACATCGAGGGCGCGGCCCTGCCGGACACCGCGGCCAACGCGCGCCGTGCGCAGGCCATCGCCCAGCTGCAGAAGTCCCACCCCGGCCTGGACGTCGCCTTCACCCTGCCCGTGATGCCCGAGGGGCTGACCCAGCCGGGTGTGGCGCTGCTGGCCGACGCCAAGAAGAACGGCGTGCGGGTCGACGCCGTCAACATCATGGCGATGGACTACGGACCGGCGTACAGCGGGGACATGGGGCAGTACGCGATCCAGGCCGCAACGGCCACCCAGGCACAGCTCAAGGGTGTGCTCGGGCTCTCCGACGCGGCGGCGTGGAAGGCCGTGGCCGTCACGCCGATGATCGGCGTGAACGACGTCGCGAGCGAGGTCTTCACCGTCGCGGACGCGACGCAGCTGGTCGAGTTCGCGGCGTCGAAGGGGATCGGCCGGCTGGCCATGTGGTCCTCGACGCGCGACAAGCAGTGTGCGGCCGGCGCCGTCAACTACGCCGATGCCACGTGCAGTTCGATCCTCCAGCAGCCGCTGGCCTTCACCAGGGCGTTCACCGCGCTCAAGTAGCCGCGCCGAACGGCCCACGGGCCCGCCGCACATGACGTGCGGCGGCCCCGTCACGTGGTTACGCGAGGATGCCCGCGCGGGTGGCGAGGTCGAGCGCCACCTCGGCCTGCGGCGCGGGGCGCCCTTCGGTGTGGCCCGGGGCCAGCAGCGCCGCCACGGCGTCCGCGTCGGCCTTGCGTTCCCGCGCCAGCGCCTCGAAGCGGGCGACGGCCTCGGTCAGGCTCCGTGCGCGGTCGTACGGGGCGTCGTACGAGGCCACGGCGAGTGCGAGGAACTCCTCCTGCGAGCCGACCCAGGGGGCGGCCCCGTCCAGGCCGTCCTCCCTCAGCTCGTCGGGGTAGGGGATCCGGTGCCAGGCTCCGCCCTCCCACCAGTAGACGAAGCCGAAGAGGTTCCCCTCGGCGTCGTCCCTGAGGAGCTCCCAGGGCAGCCAGGCCGGGCCGCCCGCCAGGAAGTCGATCTGCTCGCCGGCCGCATGGGTGTGGCTGCCGTCGGGGTCCTGGCCGCAGAACACGGCGCGTTCCCCGTCGAACAGGCTCAGGCGCCACCAGCCGCCCGCTCCGGTGGAGTGGCACCACAGGCCGTCGTCGTCGAGGGAGAACTCGGTGCTGGTCGTGCATGCGGCGTCGACCATGGCCATGGTCACCGCCCTCGCCCACAACAGCTCGGGATGGTCTAGGTCTTCGGGCCGGCTCGGCGTGTGCATGGTGTGGTCTCCTCCCTGTGCCGGACACAGCCTCGCACGCCGGGACCGCACCCCCGCGGGTGGGACGGCCCGGCCACCCACCGGAGGGTGGATGGCTGCCGCGGATGGTGAGCCGGCCGGTGCGCTCGTCGTCGAGGTCCACGACAGCGTGGTGGCGCCCCCGGCGGCGCCGGCGCCCCCGCCCCCGGGGGCCCCCCCCCCGACGGCGGCGGGGGGGGCCGGGGCAAACCCGGGCGGGCGCCGCCCGGGGGGGGGGGGGGCGGCCGGGGGGGGGGCGCGGGCGGGGGCGCGGGGGGGGGGGGCCCCCGCCGGGGGGGGGGCGCCGGGGGCGCGGGGGGCGCCACGGCACAGGTGCGCACCCCGCCTGACGGCGGCGGTGCGGACGGCTCATCCCGGCGCTGTCCGCGACCGGGATGAGCCGGGGTTCACGACGTCAGGCGTTGACGCAGACGTTGCCGGCGGCCGGGTTGAGCGCACCGATCACGTTGATGCTGTTCCCGCACAGGTTGATCGGAATGTGGATCGGGACCTGGACCACGTTGCCCGAGAGGATGCCGGGCGAGCCGATCGCGAAACCTTCCGCGTGGGCGTCCGCCGACGCCGAGGACGCACCGCCGATGACCGCCAGGCCCAGCACCAGGGCAAGGCCTGCACTCTTCAGAACACGCGACACGTGACATCTCCTTGTTACCGCACAGCGGTGCCTGAGCACCGCGCGGCCCCGAGGGGGACCACCCCCTTTCATTCGGCAGCTGACCGCCGCCCGACCTGGTTCAGGAGCCCGGTTCCCTCGAAGGGGTGTCCTCGCGGCCCCCGTTTGGGGGCATCGGAGCCCGGCAGCCGTGGGACCGTTCGACGGAGTCCTGTTCGAGAGGTCGCGCGCACCGTACTTCTGGACCCCGTGCGGACCCGCCCCCGAGGCGGTCATCCGTCCGGGGTGCGGGGGCCACACACCACGCGGGCCGGCGCCACCGTTCACGACGGATCGATCGATACGATCGGTTCATACACGCCTCTTGAGCGCGATTTCGCACGCATGCTAGAAACGGTCGTCAGGGCACCTCCCAGCTCCGGAGGCTCCATGTCCGCTCCACGGTCGCGCCGTTCCTTCCTGCGCCTCTCCGGAAGCGCCGCGCTGGCGACCGCGATCGCCTCCGCCGTCACCGTCCGCCCAGCCGGTACCGCCTCGGCCGCGGGCGACGAGTTCGACCAACTCCGCGACAGACGGCGTGAGATGGTGCTGGGCAGCGGCTTCGACCCGGCGTCCGTGCCGTTCGCCGGGAAGCTGGCCCTGCTCGGCGACCAGGCCGCCGAACAGCGCGCTGCCATGGCGGTCGCCGCCGGCTCGCTCTGGCCCGACCTGCCCCTGACCCTCTCCGCCTCGGTCACCGCCAGCTACGCCCGGCTGGGGACGATGGCCCAGGCGTACGCGCAGCCCGGCACGGGACTCACGGGCGACAGCGGCCTGGCCACCGACATCACGACCGGGCTCGACCACCTCCACGAGCTGGTCTACAACCCGGCGAAGAGCCCGTTCGGCAACTGGTGGGACTTCCAGATCGGTTCACCCCAACTGCTGCTGGACATCAGCACGGTCCTGTACGCGCAGCTCTCCCCCGCACAGCTCGCCGGCTACCTCGGGGCGGTCGACCGCTTCGTCCCCGACTCCTCGGTCGCCCGGTACACGGGCACCAGCACCGGCGCCAACCGGGTGGACCTGTGCCGCTCCCTGGCGCTGCGCGGCATCCTCGGCCGGAACCCGGCCAAGGTCGCGCTCGCCCGCGACGCCCTCTCCCCCGTCTTCCCCGTCGTCACCGGCGGAGACGGCTTCTACGCCGACGGGTCCTTCGTACAGCACACCCACCTCTCCTACACCGGCTCCTACGGTGCGGTGCTGCTGGGCGGCCTGGCGGGGCTCTTCGCGCTGCTCAGCGGTTCGACCTGGGAGGTCACCGACCCGGGTCGGCAGCTGGTCCTCGACTCGGTGGAGAAGTCCTTCGCCCCGTTCCTCTACAACGGCCTGATGACGGACGCGGTGTCCGGCCGCTCCACCAGCCGGGGCAACCCGAGGACCAACTCCTACGGGTTCCAGGGCGGCGACCACGGCCGGGGCCACGGCGTCCTCGCCGCCATCACCCTGCTGGGGACCGCTGCGAGCAGTGCGGAGCGGCAGCGCTGGCGCGGGCTGGTGAAGGGCTGGGCGCAGCGGGACTACTACAGCCCGGTGCTCTCGGACACCGACCTGGGCGTCGCGGCACTGGCCCGGCTGGGGGCCGTACTGGACGACGGCTCCGTCACGGCGGTCGCGGAGCCGACCGGGCACCGCCTGTTCCCCAGCATGGACCGGGCCGTCCACCGCCGGCCCGGCTGGGCGGCCACGATCAGCATGGCCTCCCGGCGGATGGGCTTCTACGAGACGGGCAACGGGGAGAACCTCCGCGGCTGGCACGCCGGCGCGGGCATGCTCCAGTGGTGGGGGCCCCGTACGGCAACGGCCAGTACACGGACGCCTTCTGGCCGACCGTCGACCCGTCCCGGCTGCCGGGGACCACCGTGTCGAGGAGGCCCCTCGCCGACGCGAAGAGCGCGAAGAAGGGGGCGAGGAACAGGGTGGCGGCGCCGCGCTGGCCGCGGCGGAGCGGGCGCGCGGGGCGTACCCGCGCGCGTGGCGGCGTACGCGGCGGGGGGCTGGGGGGTGAGGCCACGGGAGGCTCCTTGGCGGTTCGGAGTGCGGACTGCGGGATCCGGGGGCCGGGGCCGGGGCCGGGCTGCCGCGGCCTCGGTCCGGGCTCTGCGGGCCGGATCCCGTGAGGGGTCGTGGCCGGCGGATCGGGCGGGCCGCCGCCGGCCGGTTCACCTGGCGAGCTTGAGACCGCGGCTCTCGATCGCGGTACGGGCCGACTCCTGGGCCTTCACCAGTCCGCCGGCCAGGCCGTTCCTGGCCGCGCCCTCCTTGAAGTCGGCGCTGACCTTGCCCCAGGCCCCAGGTCCAGCCGGGGACGATCGTCCCGACCTGCTGACCGGTCAGCCCGTAGAGGTCCTGGCCGCCGAAGTAGGAGGTGTCGAAGGCCTTCGCGGCCACCGCCGCCATGGCCGGGTTCGCGGGCAGGGCACTGCTCGGGTTCTTCAGCGCGCCGATCCGGGCCTCCATCGAGGCCGGGTCCGTGGTCACCCACTTGATGAACTCGGCGGCGGCCCCGGCGTGCTTGCTGCCCTTGGTCACGGCGAAGCTCGTGCCGCCGTACATGCCGCTGGCCGGGGTGCCCCAGTGGGGGATGGGGGGCGCCCAGGATGCTGACGGTCGTGCCGTCGGCCTTGGACTTGCTCTCCTCGGGGGTGCCGGCGCCGTAGTCGAAGACCAGGTCGTCGTCGCGCATGCCCTGCCAGAACGCGGCGACCTTCTGCGAAGGCGCGTCGTTGATCTCGGGCTTCCAGGCGCCGTCGACGATCCGGAACCACTTCGCGCCGGCCTGCCAGGACAGGGCCGCCTGCAGTGGGGCGTCGGCGGGGAAGGAGCCCATGCGCGCCGCGGGGTCGTCGGCCTTGATCCGCTCGGCGGCGGTGCGGTATTCGTCCCAGGTCTTCGGCACGGTCACGCCGTACTTCTCGAAGAGGTCCTTGCGGTAGAAGTAGACCTGCGGGGTGGCGTCGAAGGGGACGGACCAGGTCTTGCCGCCGAAGGTCACCAGGTCCCGGACTCCCGCGGGGAAGCTCTCCTCGACCAGTTCGCCGAAGGAGGCGATGAGGTCCTCCAGGTAGCCCTGGCTGGCGAATTCGGGGACCATGCTGTACTCGACGGTCGCCACGTCGGGGGCGTCGCCCGCCTTGATCGCGTTGCTGATCTTGCTGTAGCCGTCGGCGCCGCCGGGTATCTGGGAGAACCGCACCTGGATGTCGGTGTGGGTCTTGTTGAACGCGGCGGCCGCGGCCTCGGCGCCGCCGGTCCAGGTCCAGTACGTGAGGGTGACGGGCTTTCCGTCGTCCGCGGCGGCAGGCGAGTGGGTGGAACCGGCACCGCAGGCGGAGGTCAGCAGGGCGAGGGACACCGCTGCGGCCACCGCGCCGCAGGCACGCAAGGACCGAACCTTCATGTCAGCTGCTCCTTGGCGAGTGGGCTGAACGGGGTGAATCATTCGCTCAGGTGACTTGAACGTCAAGACCATCTGAACTATTGATCAAGACGATCAGTTCAGGTGGGGTCCGCTGCCGGTCAGGCCGTCCGGTGGAGGTCCGCGCGGTGGACCGGGTGCGCGAACGGCAGCCCGGCGGCGTACCGGGCGATCTCATCGATGGCGGAATCCGCCATCCTGTGCAGCTCGTTGCCGAAGGAGCCCGCGATGTGCGGCGTGAGCAGTACGTTCGGCAGGTCGTACAGCGGGGAGTCGGCCGGCAGGACCTCCGGCTCGGTGACGTCGATGACCCCGTGGAGTCGGCCGGAGGTCAACTCGTCGGTGAGCGCGGGCCCGTCGACCAGGGAACCGCGGGCCGTGTTGATGAGCGTGGCGCCGTCGCGCATGAGCGCCAGCCGCCGGCGGTCGATCATCGAACGCGTCTCCGGCAGGGCGGGCGCGTGCAGGCTGACCACGTCGGAGATCCGGCAGAGTTCGTCGAGCTCGACGCCGCGGGCCCCGAGCATGCTTGCTTGATGATCAGTCAGATACGGGTCGTAGAGCACGAGTTCGAGATCGTACGGGCGGAGGAGCTCGATCAGCCGGCGGCCGATCCGGGAGGCGCCGACGATGCCGACGGTCCGGCGGTAGTTGCCCACCTCGCCGTAGCGCAGGTGCCAGTCGTGGCGGCTGCCGCGGACGCGGCGGTAGTCCTCCCGCAGTTGGAGCACGCGTTTGTTGGACAGGAGGACCATGGCCACGGTGTATTCGGCCACCGGGAGGGAGTTGGCCAGGGCGGCGGAGGAGACGACGACGCCCCGGTCCCAGCAGGCGTCGGTGACCACCTGTTTGACGGAGCCGGCCGCGTGCACGACGGCTTTGAGCCGGGGCGCGGCAGCCAGCGCCCGGGCGTCGACGGCGGGGGCGCCCCAGAAGGTGAGCAGGACCTCCGCCTCCGCCAGGGCCCGCGCGGCCTCGGGTTTTCCGAAGTCGTCGGCGACGAGGTCCGGTTCGAGGTCGGCCACTTCGCCGAGCCGTCGGGCGGTGGCGTCGTCCAGCAGGCGGGACCGGAGCTCGGGGGTCATCGCGAGCAGGGTCCGCGGGCGGCGAACAGACATCTGGGACTCCTTGCGGCTGAGTGAGGCCGCGCCGACTCTATGAATCCGGATTCCGAGCGTCAAGATCTACCAATCGAATAGCTCCATACGCTCACAACGATCGCCACAAGTCGACGTACCCGACCGCCGCGCATTCCGCGTCGGGCAGCGGGGCAGGATGTCGCCCGTGACGGGCCCGGACCCGCACACGAGGAGGAGACCGCCATGTCGTCCACCCCTTCCGGCGAACCAGACGGTACGGCCGCCCTGTTGGTCAATCCGCGCGGCCAGTACCTGCTCCACCTGCGCGACGCGAACAAGCCCCACATCTGTGACCCGGGGACGTGGAGCATCCCGGGCGGCGGCCGCGAGGGGAACGAGACCGCGCGGGAGGCGATCACGCGGGAGCTGAGGGAGGAGACCGGCCTGACGGTCCCGCTGGAACCGTTCACGGTCGTCGACGGTCACGGACCCGGCGGCACCGGAGGCCGGATCCAGGTCTACCTCGGCGCCTGGGACGGCGATGCCGACGCCCTGCCGCTCAGCGAGGGGATCATGCTGCGCTGGTTCGACGCCCGCACGACCGCGCACCTGACGATGTGCCCGTGGACGCAGCAGGTCATCGACCGGCACCGGGCGCTGGTGGACGGGACGGAACCGGTCCCCCGCCCGCGTACGTCGGCTGCGGCGCCCCCCGGTCCACCGGGCGGCGGGGCCCTGCCCAACATCGTCGGAGCCCACCTCTACCTGGAGCGCGACGGCCGGGTACTGCTCGGACTGCGCCACCCCGACTCGGCGTTCGGCGCCTCGCACCACCACTTCCTCGCCGGCCACTGCGAACAGGAGTCCGCGGTCGCCTGCGTGATCCGCGAAGCGCGGGAGGAAGCCGGCCTCGTGCTGCGGGCCGAGGACATCGAGCTCACGCACGTCGTGCACGTGATCGACTCCCCGGGCTCGCGGCCGCGCCTGCAACTGGTCTTCCGTGCGCACCGGTGGGAGGGAGAGGTGGAGGTCCGCGAGCCGGAGAAGTGCGTCAGCTGGGACTGGTGGCCGGCCGACGCGCTGCCGGAGCCGATGGTGCCGTACGCCCGGGCGGCGGTCGAGGGCATCCGGGCGGGGCGGCTCTACACCGAGATGGGCTGGCGGTGACCGCCGGCGACCACCCGGGAGCGGTGGGCCGGTACACCCTCCCGGTGGACGTGCACCTGATCCTGCGCCGCGACGGCGAGCGGGGGCCCGAGGTCCTGCTGTCCCGGCGGGCGGGCCCGGTCTACGCGGCCGGGATGTGGCACCTGCCGTCCGGGCACCTCGACGGCCCGCACGAGGACGTGGTCGAGGCCGTGGTCCGTGAAGCCCGGGAGGAGACGGGCGTCCTCATCGCCCTCGGGGACGTGGCCTCGGCGGTGACCGTCCATCACCGCGGCCCCGGCGGCCACGCCAGGCTCGGCCTGTTCTTCGAGGTCAGGCGCTGGACGGGCGCGCCGGGAGTGCGGGAGCCGGAGGTGTGCGACGCGATGGGCTGGTACCGGCTCGACGCGCTGCCGGAGCCGATCATCGCGTATTGCCGGGCCGGGCTCGACGCGTACGCGGCAGGACGGCCGGCGGCCGTCCACTTCCAGCACCTCGGCGACCCGATCCCGTATCGCCCCGACGGCCCGCGGCGCACCCGGCTCCTGGACGGAGCGGGTCCCGGCGGCCCCTGACCCCGCCAGGCCGGAGTGCGCGAGGCGAGCGGGTGGGAGGACGTCCGGCCGGCACCGGGGTGTCCGGCCGCGCGCTGGCCGAGCACGGCGAAAACCGCTTCGAGCGCGACCGACGCAGCCCCTACCGTGACCTGGTGACGACTCAGGTGATCGTGTTGAACGGCGGGTCCAGCGCGGGCAAGTCCGGGATCCTCCGGTGTCTGCAGGCGGTGCTGCCCGAGCCGTGGCTCGCCGCGGCCGTCGACTCGCTGGTCGAGGCGATGCCCGCCTCCCTGCGGGCGTCGGACGCGGGAATCGAGTTCGCCGCGGACGGCGGTGTCCAGATCGGATCGGAGTTCCGGCGGCTGGAAGCGGCGTGGATGGCGGGTGTCGCCGCGACGGCCCGCGCGGGCGCCCCCGTCATCGTCGACGACGTCTTCCTCGGCGGAGCGGCGTCCCAGGAACGGTGGCGCGAGGCCCTCGACGGTCTGGACGTGCTGTGGGTCGGCGTCAGGTGCGAGAGCACGGTCGCCGCGGCCCGCGAGATCGCCCGGGGGGACCGGGCCGGGGGGATGGCCGAATCCCAGGCCGAGCGGGTCCACCTCGGCGTGGTGTACGACCTGGAGGTGGACACCACGCACACGGAGTCCCTGGACTGCGCCCGGGCCATCGCCGCCCGCGTCATGTGACCGGCACCGTGGTGACGGCCCCGGCGCGAGCCGCCGCACCGGGCGCGCGTCAGCGCACCGGACGGGCCCTCCCGCCGTTCCACCCGGCGGGACATGGTGGGTCCATGATGATGCGGCGGACAACCTGGAACCGCTTCCTGAGGCATCCCGGCCGGCAGTTCGCGATCGTCGCCGTCCTGGTGCTGGCCCTGTTCGTGCTGGTCGGTCTCGGGGTGCAACTCGTGCTCGACGTGCTCTTCGGGGGCCGGTGGATGGTCTACTGACCATCGGAGAAGGGGTGGCGCCGCCCCGCCGTGCGGACGGCACCACCGGTGCGGTCAGTGCAGTGTGCCGTTCAGCGCCTCCTGGAGGACCTCGGCGTAGGCGGTGGTACCGAGCTCGCTCGGGTGCAGCGAGCCCCTGCTGGGCACGTCACCGGTGGCCCCGGCGGCGTCCCGCATCCTGTCGTCGAGGACGTCCGCCCACGAGTTGAAGAGGGCCACCTCGCGGTCGTCGTACTCGACGATGCAGGCGGTGGGGCTGAACAGCCCGGGGTAGCCCACCAGTACGATCTTGGCGTTGGGCGCCTGGTTCCGGATCTCGTTCAGTATCTGGCAACGGATCCGTCGACGGCGGCACACGGTGCCGCCGGTGCGGCGCGTGCCTGCGGGCATCAGTTCACGGGGCCGGCGTCAGGTGTCCTTCTTGGCCAGGAACCGGCGCAGCCGGGTGAGCGGCCAGGTGTTGACGACGTCGTCCGCGGTCAGCCAGCCGCGCTGCGCGGTCGCCACCCCGTAGCGCATGTACGGCAGGTGCGTGGTGGCGTGCGCGTCGGAGTTCACGGCGAACTTCACGCCGTACCGCTTCGCGCGCAGGATGTCCTCGTCGCGGAGGTCGAGGCGTTCGGGGTGCGCGTTGACCTCCAGGGCGGTGCCCGCCCGCGCGCAGGCCTCGAAGACCGCGTCGAAGTCGGCGTCGATGCCCGGCCGTTTGCCGATCCGGCGGGTCGTGGGGTGGCCGATGACGGCGACGTGCGGGTTCTCACAGGCGCGGATGAGGCGGCGGGTGAGTTCGCTCCTGCTCTGGTTGAAGTGGGAGTGCACGGAGGCGACGCACAGGTCGAACTCCGCGAGGAACTCGTCGGGCCAGTCCAGTGCGCCGTCCGGGCCGATGTTGAGCTCCGTGCCGTGCAGCAGGCGCATCTTGTGGTGCGCGCCGTCCAGCTGCCGTACGCGCTCGCGCTGGGCGAGGATCTTCTCGCTGGTCATGCGCTGCATGGAGAGGTTCGGGGCGTGGTCGGTCACCGCGTAGTACGCGTATCCGCGGGCGGCAGCGGCGGCGACCATGTCCTCCAGCGGGGCCAGGCCGTCGGTGAGGTCGGTGTGGGTGTGCAGGTCGCCGCGGATGTCCTTCTCCCTGATCAGGTCCGGGAGTTCGCCGCGCAGGCCGGCCGCGATCTCGCCGCGGTCCTCCCGCAGGGTCGGGGGGATCCAGGGCAGTCCGAGCCTGACGTAGAGCGCCTCCTCGGTCGCGGAGGTGAGGTTCTCGCCGCTCTCGGCGTCGAAGAGTCCGTATTCGGAGAGCTTGAGGCCCTGGCGCACCGCGAGTTCGCGGGTGCGGATGTTGTGCGCCTTGGATCCGGTGAAGTACTGGAGCCCCGCGCCCCATGAGGCGGGGGGCAGGACGCGCAGGTCCACCTGGAGGCCGGTGACGGTGCGTACGGAGGTCTTCTTCGTTCCCCGCGCGATGACCTCGGCCGTCTGCGGGAGGGTGGTGAGCGCCTCCATGAACGGAGCCGCCCGTCGGGCCGCCACCAGGATGTCGACGTCGCCGATGGTCTCCCTCATGCGGCGCAGGGAACCCGCGTACGTGCACCGGACGCAGCCGGGGATCTCCGAGAGGGCGGCGACCAGCTGCTCGGCGACGTCCATGGCGGCGCTGACGAGGATCCGTCCCTCGCCGGCCTTCTGCAGCACGGAGATGCCGTGCAGGATGTTGTCCTCGGTCCGCTCGCCGAAACCCTTCAGGTCGCGCAGCCGTTCCCGGCCGATGGCCTCGACCAGCTGGTCGACGGAGCTGATGCCGAGTTCCTCGTAGAGCACCATGGCCTTGCGGGGCCCGAGACCCGGAATCGCGACCAGCTCGCGCACGCCGGCCGGCACGTCGGCCCGGGCCTCGTCGACCACGCTCATGCGGCCGGTCCGCAGGTACTCGATGATCTTGTCGGCGACGGATCTGCCGACGTGGGGGATCTCCCGCAGGCCCTTGGCGTCGAGCGTGGACACGTCCTGCGGGTGGCCCCCGACGGCCCGGGCGGCCTTCTCGTAGGCGCGCGCCTTGAAGGCCTCCCCGCCCCGGATCGCGATGAGGTCCGCGTACTCCTGGAGCAGAGCCTCGACCTGGTCGTTGGCTCGGGCCATGCCTCCAGGGTGCCCCGCGGGACGCGCCCGGGCACGTCGGGCGGCC
Source organism: Streptomyces sp. NPDC005533 (assembly GCF_042871845.1). NCBI lineage: Bacteria > Bacillati > Actinomycetota > Actinomycetes > Kitasatosporales > Streptomycetaceae > Streptomyces > Streptomyces sp. NPDC005533. The sequence goes on from NZ_JBIAJH010000037.1 coordinate 17,933, forward strand.
CGGCGCCGGCGGCACGGCACCCGCGGCACGAGGTCAGAGCATGACGTGTTTGGCCTGGGTGTAGTCCAGGAGGCCGGACAGGGAGAGGTCGCTGCCGTAGCCGGAGTGCTTGACCCCGCCGTGCGGCATCTCGGAGACGGTGGTGCCGTGGGTGTTCACCCAGACGATGCCGGTGTGGAGGGCGCGGGTGGCGCGCATCGCCCGGTCGTGGTCGGTGGTCCACACGCTGGCGGCCGGGCCGAAGCGGACGGCGTTGGCCAGGTGCAGGGCTTCGGTCTCGTCGGCGAAGGACTGGACGGTCACCACGGGGCCGAAGGTCTCCTCCTGCACGATCTCGTCGTCCTGGCGGACGCCGGCGACCACGGTGGCCTCGTGGAAGAAGCCGGGGCGGGGCGGCCGGCCGCCACCGGTGACGATCTCGGCGTGGGTCGGCAGCCGGTCCAGCAGGGCCCGCACCGAGGCGAGTTGGGCCGCGTTGTTGAGGGGCCCGAAGTCGACTCCGGCACGGAGTGCGGCCGCTTCGGCGGCGAAGGCCGCGAGGAAGGCGTCGTGGATCCGGTGGTGGACGAGGATCCGGGGTTCATGACGGCGAGGCGGTCCGACATGGTCAGCACCTCGTCCTGGTCGTGGGTGACGAAGACGAAGGTGATGCCGACCTGGCGCTGGATCTGCTTGAGCTCGACCTGCATGCGGCGGCGGAGTTTGAGGTCGAGGGCGGCCAGCGGCTCGTCCAGGAGCAGGACCTGGGGGGCAGTTGACGAGAGCGCGGGCGAGGGCGACGCGCTGGCGCTGGCCGCCGGAGAGGGTGGGGGGCTTGCGGCCGGCCAGTCCCCCGAGCTGGACGAGGTCGAGCATGTCGGCGACCCGCCGGCGGATCTCGGCGCGGCCGACGCCCTTGCGCTTGAGGCCGAAGGCCACGTTGTCGGCCAGCGAGAGGTGGTCGAAGAGGGCGTAGCTCTGGAAGACGGTGTTGACGTTGCGCTTGTTGGGCGGGAGGCCGGTGACGTCCTGGCCGTCGAGCAGCACGCTGCCTTCGGTGGGGTCGGCGAAGCCGCCGGTCATCCGCAGCAGGGTGGTCTTCCCGCAGCCGGAGGGACCGAGGAGGGAGAAGAACTCGCCGGGGGCGATGTCGAGGGTGACGTCGTGGACGGCGTAGGCCTCGGAGTCGGTACCGCTTGCCGATCCGGTCGAGCCGGACGGCGGGGTGGTCGTACACGGGGGTCGGGTACATGGGGGTCACTTCCCGGAGAGCAGATCGAGGCCGCCGCGGCGGCCGAACAGGCGCGGGATGGCGAGCGCGAGGACGACGAGTCCGATGGAGCTGTCGGCGAGCGAGGCCTCCGGCCGGGTCGTCGACCGGTGCCTGCAGATCTTCGGCGGCCGCGGATACGACCGCTCGTACCCGGTCGAGCGGCTCTACCGCGAACTGCGCGTGGACCGCATCTGGGAGGGTACCTCCGAGATCCAGCGGCTGATCGTCGCGGGTGAACTGGTCAAGCGCGGCACGGGAGTCCTGCAGCTGCCGGTGACCCGGTGACCGATGTCGAGCGCGTCGGGGTCGTGGGCTGCGGACTGATGGGATCCGGCATCGCCGAGGTCTGCGCCCGCGCCGGACGGGACGTCTTGGTGGTGGAGACGGACCGGACCGCCGCGGACGCCGGCCTGGAGCGGATCGGGCGCTCCCTGGCCCGGGCCGCGGCCGCCGGGAAGCTGACGGCCGCCGACCAGCAGGCCGCGCTCGGCCCGATCACGCTGACCGCCGACATGTCCCTGCTGGCGGACCGGGACCTGGTCGTCGAGGCGGTGGCCGAGGACGAGCGGGCCAAGCTGGAGGTGTTCGCACGGCTGGACGCGGTGGTGGAGCGCCGGGACGCGGTGCTGGCGACGAACACCTCGTCGATACCGGTCATCCGGCTGGCCGCCGCCACCTCGCGACCGGCCCAGGTCGTCGGCCTGCACTTCTTCAACCCCGTCCCGGTGCTCCCCCTGGTGGAGCTGGTCCCCTCGCTGCTCACCGGCGAGGAAACGGTCCGGCGCGCAAGGGAGTTCGCCTCCGGTGTGCTGAGCAAACGGGTGGTCCGCGCCCAGGACCGGGCGGGCTTCGTGGTGAACGCGCTCCTCGTGCCGTACCTGCTCGCCGCGGTGCGGATGGCCGAGTCCGGGATCGCCTCGGCCGAGGACATCGACCAGGGGATGACCCTGGGCTGCGCCCATCCGCTGGGGCCGCTGGCCCTGGCCGATCTGATCGGGCTGGACACCGTCCAGGCCATCGCCCGGTCGATGTACGCGGAGTACCGGGAGCCCCTCTACGCCCCGCCTCCGCTGCTGGCCCGGATGGTCGACGCGGGCCTGCTCGGCCGCAAGACGGGCCGGGGCTTCCACACCTATCCCTGACCCGGTGAGGGGCCCCGCCCCGACCCCGCCACCGACCCTGTTCCCGGCTGCCGCGGTCCAACGGCCGGGGACCGGGGGCCCGATGCGCGAGGATGGTGGTCCGACGGGTCCGCCCGCCGGGCCTTCCACCGCCACCCGCTCAACCACCCACCCACCGACCCACCGGGCGTCGCCGACACGGGGAGCAGCCAACGTGATCAAGGCCGAGCGCGCACTCGAAACGCGGGAACGCATCCTCACGGCCGCGTGCGAGGTGATCGCGGACATCGGTTTCGAGCACGTCAGCATGCGCAAGGTAGCCGAGCACGCCGGTGTCTCGAAGGCCCTGCTGCACTACCACTTCGACACCCGGGAGAAGCTCTTCGCCGAGGCGATGACGCACTCGTTCGCCCGGACCGGCACGGACACCGGCAGCGACACCGGTACGGACCCGGCCGCGGTCGTCCTGGCCCGCATCGTGCGGAGCATGCTGCCCACGGACGAGGAGCTCCGCCAGGACTGGAAGCTCTGGCAGGAGCTGTGGGTGCGCGCGCTGCGCGACGGCACGGCCCGGACCCTCGCCGTCGACCTGTACGACCAACTCCACGCGTGGGTCGCCGGGACGGTGGAACGGGGCATCGCGTCGGGCGAGTTCACCGACTGCGACGTCGCCGCGATCGGCACGCTGGTGCTGGCCCTGTGCGACGGCCTCGGCATCCGCCTGATGCTGGACGACCCCCGGGTCGACCTCGCCACCGCCCAGTCGACGGTCTGGCGGGCCATCGCGCCCGCCCTCGGGATCGCGCCGGTGTTCCCGGAGGTCTGACGGCGCAGGGCGGACGGATTGTTCGGGGAATGTACGGGCGGCGGCGCGCCCGCCGGAACACCGGGTCGACGGGGTTAGCATCGACGGTGTTTCCGCACGTGAGAGGCAGTGATGACGGGTTCGGAGTCCAAGGGCCTCGTGCTGGTCGTCGAGGACGAGCGCCACATCTCCGACGTCCAGAGGCTCTACCTGGCGCGCGAGGGCTTCGGTGTCCACGTCGAGGCCGACGGGAGCGCCGGGCTCGCGGCCGCGCGGCGGATGCTTCCGGTGGCCATCGTGCTGGACATCGGCCTGCCGGGCCTGGACGGCATCTCGTTCTGCCGGGCCCTGCGCGACGCGGGCGACTGGACGCCGGTGCTGCTGGTCACCGCGCGCGGTGAGGAGGCCGAGCGGATCCTCGGCCTGGAGCTGGGCGCGGACGACTACCTGACCAAGCCGTTCTCGCCGCGCGAGCTGGTCGCGCGGGTCAAGACCGTACTGCGCCGGGCGGCGGGTCCGCCTGTACGGCCGGCCGAGCGGCTCGGCGGGCTCAGCGTGGACCCGGTCAGCCGGACCGTGCGCCGTGACGGCGAGCCGGTGGAGCTCACCGCCACCGAGTTCAACCTGCTGGCGCACCTGCTCCGGCACGTGGGGCAGGTCTTCACCCGGGAGCAGCTGCTCGCCCAGGTGTGGGGCTACCCGGGCTACGGCGACACGCGGATGGTCGACGTGTTCGTCTCGCAGCTGCGCGCCAAGCTCGGCGACGCGAGCCCGATCCGTACGGTCCGGGGCGTCGGGTACAGCGCGATCGCTCCCCGCACGTGAACCGCCCCGGCGACGCCCCCGGCCCCGGTACCCGCGGCTCCCTCGCGCGCAACATCGTGGTGCTGACCACCGTGGTGGCGGCGCTCGCCGTGGCCCTCACCGGGCTGATCGCCTGGCAGACCGCCGCGCACGGCGCGGAGCAGCGCGAACGCGACCAGCTGGCGCGTCAGGCGACGGTGCTCAGCCGCCTGCCGGCCCTCTCCGAGGCGCTCTTCACGGGCGCCCAGGTGCTGGCGGGGCCGAACGGTGTGCAGCTCGCGGTGATCGCCCCCGACGGCGCGGTGAGCGGGACCGCCACCCCGGCCGTGGACCGGGCGTCGAAATCGGCGCTGCTGGCCGGGAAGCCGGTCTCCACCACGGGCATCCTCGGGGGCGAGGAGGTGCTGCTGGTGGGGCGGCCGGGCGTACGCGGCGGCGCGGTCGTGCTCACCGAGCCGTACGCGGTGGTCGGCGAGCGCACGAACCAGATCCGCCGCAACGTGCTCGTGCCGCTGGTCGTCGGCATGCTCGGCGCGGCACTGGCCGGGGCGCTCCTGGCCCGGCGCATCGCCCGCCCGCTGGTGCGGGCCGCGCAGATCGCGCACCGGCTGGCCGACGGCGAACGCGGCGTACCGGCCCCCGTCGACGGGCCCCGGGAGACGGCGGACATCGGGCGGGCCCTCAACGTCCTGGACGAGGCGCTGGCGCACAGCGAGAACCGGCAGCGGGAGTTCCTGCTCTCCGTCTCCCACGACCTGCGGACCCCGCTGACGGCGTTGCGGGGATACGCCGAGGCCCTCGCCGACGGGCTGATCGAGCCGGAGCGGGTGCCCGAGGTCGGCGGCGTCCTGGCCGACGAGACCCGGCGCCTGGACCGGTTCCTGGGGGACCTGCTGGACCTGGCCAGGCTGGAGGCGGACGACTTCCGTCTCGACATGGCCCCGGCCGACCTGGACGGGGTGGTCGCCGAGGCCGCCGCCTTCTGGACCGGCCCCTGTGCCCGCCACGGTGTCGGGCTCCGGCTGGAGCGGCCCGGGCGGCCCGTCGTCGTCGAGACGGACGCCTTCCGGGTCCGGCAGCTGATCGACGGCCTGGTGCAGAACGCCCTGCGGGTCACGCCCGAGGGCGCGCCCCTGGTCCTCGCCGTGCACGCCGCCCCGGACGGCGGGGTCGAGCTGCAGGTCCGCGACGGCGGACCGGGCCTCACGGACGACGACGTGCGCATCGCGTTCGACCACGGCGCCCTGCACGAGCGCTACCGCGGCAGCCGTCCGGTCGGCTCCGGCCTGGGGCTGGCCATCGCCCACCGGCTGACCGGCCGCCTCGGCGGCGCCATCCGCGTCGAGGGGCACGGGCCGGAGGGCGGTGCCTGCTTCACCGTCACCCTTCCGCCGGCGCCCGAGAGCGCGTGAGCGGCCGAGCGGGCGCGGCTCCTCCTTCCCGACGCGCACGCGGGTGCCCGTACGTTCCCCGAACAATGCGCCCACGGCCCCCTTACTGACGCCGCGCACCATGAGGCCCATGAACACTCCATCGGCCGCGGGGCCGGGTCTCCTCCATCGGATCGGAAGCCGGTGTGCCCGGCACGCCTGGCGGGTCGTCGCCCTGTGGGTGGTGCTGCTGGTCGGTCTCGGGCTGGCGAACCATGCGTGGGGCGGTTCCTTCGCGGACAGCTTCTCCCTGCCGGGCACGTCCACGCAGACCGGCGCCGACCTGCTCAAGGCCCACACCACCGGCTCCGGCGGCACGGCCGCCCCCATCGTGATCACCTCCGACGGGGGTGCGGTCACCGCTCACCGGGCCGCGATCGAGTCGTCCGTGGACGGCCTGCGCCGACTGCCGGACGTCCTGTCGGTGGCCGACCCGCTCACCACGCCCGGGGCGGTCTCCGCGAACGGCGGGACGGCCCTGATCACCGTGCGCTTCGACGGCAATCCGGCGACCTTCGACCCCGCCTACCTCGCCGGGGTCGACCGCGCCGTCGAACCGCTGCGCGCGGACCACGTGAGCGTCGAGTACGGCGCTCCGCTCGGGCAGCTGGCCACGCCCAAGTCCGCCGACCACACCTCGGAGGCCATCGGTCTGGCCGTCGCCGTGCTCGTGCTGCTGATCGGCTTCGGCAGTGTCGCCGCGACCGGCCTGCCGCTGCTGACGGCCGTGCTCGGCCTGGCCGTCAGCCTGGCCGGTCTCGGACTGCTCGCCGGCGCCTTCGACTTCGCCCAGGCGTCCCCGACCCTGGCCGCGATGATGGGCCTCGGCGTCGGCATCGACTACGCGCTGTTCCTGGCCACCCGCTACCGGGCGCTGCTGCAGGCGGGCACGGAGCCGGTGGAGGCGGTCGGGCGTACGGTCGCCACCAGTGGGCGTGCGGTGCTGGTGGCCGCCGCCACGGTCGCCATGGCCCTGGGCGGGCTCTGCGTCTGCGGCGTGGGCTTCATCGGCACCCTGGGCGTCGCGGCCGGGATCAGCGTGGTCGTGGCGGCCGCCGCGACCGTGACGCTGACTCCGGCCCTGCTGGGGCTGCTCGGCGGCCGCATCGACCGCCTCCGCGTGCGCACGCCGGTCGCCGAACCCACCGGTGAGGGGGACGTGTGGCACCGCTGGGCCCTCCGGGTCAGCGGGCGCCCCTGGCTGTTCCTGGTCGGCGGCCTGCTGGTGCTCGGCGTGCTGGCCGTCCCGCTCGCCTCCATGCGGCTCGGGCACGTGGACGCCGGAGCGCAGTCCACCGGCAGGACCGACCGCCGGGCCTACGACCTGATCACCGAAGGGTTCGGCCCCGGTGCCAACGGCCCGCTGACCGTCGTGGCCCACCTCGACAGCCGGCAGGTCGCCGACGGGGCCCGGCGGCAGGAACTCGCCGTCTCGCTCGGGCGGGAGCTGGCCGCCGTACCGGGTGTCGCCTCGGTGACGCCCCCGGTGCCCAGCCCGGACGACGTCCTGCTCATCACCACGGTCACCCCGGCCACCGGACCGCAGGACGGCGCCACCGCCGACCTGATCCACACCTTGCAGGACGAGACGGTGCCGCGGGCGCTGTCGGGCACGGGGGCGACGGGCTACGTCACCGGCACCGCCGCCGCGACCCAGACCTTCACCGACACCCTCACGGCCAAACTCCCCCTGATCATCGGCGTGGTCGTGGCCGCGGCCTTCCTGCTGCTGCTCACCGTCTTCCGCAGCCCGCTGATCGCGCTCAAGGCGGCCGTGCTCAACCTGTTCTCCATCGCCGCCGCGTACGGGGTGGTCGTCGCGGTCTTCCAGTGGGGCTGGGGCGGTGGGCTGTTCGGCGTCACCGAGAAGGTGCCCGTCGAGTCGTACGTGCCGATGATGATGTTCGCGATCGTCTTCGGGCTCTCCATGGACTACGAGGTCTTCCTGCTGTCCCGGATCCGCGAGGCGTGGCTGCACCGGGAGGACAACCACCTGGCCGTCGCCACCGGCCTCGCCGCCACGGCCCGCGTCATCACCTGCGCCGCCCTGATCATGACCAGCGTCTTCCTCGCCTTCCTGCTCTCCACGAACGTCGCCGTGAAGATGCTCGCCCTCGGCCTGGGCGTCAGCGTGATCATCGATGCCACGGTGGTCCGTCTGCTGCTGGTGCCGGCGTCGATGTACCTCCTGGGGCGGGCGAACTGGTGGCTCCCCGGCTGGCTGGACCGGCTCCTTCCGCATCTCGACCCGGAAGGCCCGGCCGCGGCGCCGGCCCCGTCGCCCGGGTCCGTCCCCCCGCCCACCCCCACGCCCCGGCCCACCCCCACGGCCGCGGTCCCGGCGGCGACCGATCGAGGAGACCGGCGATGAAGCAGCGCCCGAGGAAGGCCCGTGCGGCCCTGCGCCGCCACCGCGTCCTCGCCGTCACGGCCGCCGTGGTCGTGTCGGCCGCCGTCGCCGCGGGCGCGGCCGAGTTCACCGCCCGCGCCGCGATCCGCGACCACGTCACGACGGCGGCGCCCGGCCTCGGCGCGGACGTGGCGGTCGGCGTGGCCGACGACTGGGCCCTGTGGGACCTGGCGCGGGGAAGCATCCCCCGCCTCGACATCAGCAGCGAGGACGCCCGCGTCGGGCGCCTCCCGCAGGTCCGCGTCCGCGCGCGACTGGACGACGTCCGCCTCGGCGACGGCGGGACCGTCGGCGCCACGCACGCCGAGGTGACCGCCTCCACCCAGTCCCTGGCCACCGCGATCCGCAGTGCCGTGCCCGCCGTACAGGTGTCCGCGGTCACCACGGATCCGGCGCGCGGGACCGTCCTCGCCGCCGTCGGCCCGGGCGGCGCCGGACAGCTGACGCTGCGTCCCGTGCTGAAGGACGGCAAGGTCACCCTCGCCGTGGACGGGCTCACCGTGTTCGGCCGCTCCGTCCCCACCGGCCGGTTCGGCGTGGGCGACGGCGCACTCGCCCCGGAGTCGGGCACGCCGAAGGACTATCCGCTCGGGCTGAAGGCCACGTCCGTAAGCGTCCGGGCGGACGGCCTCCGGGTCGACCTTACGGGCGGCCCGGCCCCCCTGGCGGGTGCCTGACACCGACCGGATCCGGGGCGGGCCCGCGCGTCCTCTCGCGTACCGGGGCCGGCGGGCGATCCTGGGGCGACAGCCCTACGGACCCTGGAGCGCTGATGCGCGCATGAGCCACGACCCCGCCGACGCCCCCGGCTCCCGGCCGGCCGCCGCTCCCGGCAACGGGCCCGCCGTCTCCCGCCGGGAGTTCGACGCGCTCTTCGAGCAGGTCCGCACGTGGGGCCGGTGGGCGGCGGCCGACCGCGGCGCCTGGAACGGGGTGACGGCGGACCACGTGCGGCGGGCCGCCGCCCTGGTCCGGTCCGGGACGGTCGTCCCGATGGCCCGGCCCTGGGACACCCGGCCCGGTCCGGACAACGCGAAGCCCGCCCTGCACCACATGTCCGACCTCGGCGACGTGGAGGCCCCGGAGCCCTCCGTCTACAAGGACTTCCTGGCCGTGGACTACCACGGCAAGGGCGTCAGCCACCTCGACGCGCTGTCACACGTCGCCTACCGGGGGCAACTGTACGACGGCCGTGCGGCGAGCGAGTCCGTCGACGCCGCGGGCGCCCGCTTCGGCGCGGTGTCGGCGCTCGGCCCGCTGGTCACCAGGGGCGTACTGATCGACCTGCCGGCCGTCCTCGGGACCGCGTGGCTCGATCCCGGGCGGGCGGTGCGCGCGCGGGACCTCCTCGGCGCCGAGGAGGCGCTCGGGGTGACGATCGGGGACGGCGACGCGGTGCTGCTGCGCTCTGGTGCCTTCCTCCGCCGGCGGGAGGAGGGCCCCTGGGACCCCGGCGAAGCGAGCGCGGGCTGGCACGTGGACGCCGTACCGCTGCTGGCCGAGCGCGCCATCGCGCTGCTCGGGGGCGACGGGGACAGCGACGTGCGCCCGTCGCCCGTCGAGGGGCTGCACTCCCCCGTGCACGCGCTGGCCGTGACGGCGATGGGGGTGCCGCTGCTGGACAACCTCGATCTGGAACCGCTGTCCGCCGCGTGCGCGGAAGCGGGCCGATACGCCTTCATGCTCGTCGTGACGCCGCTGAACGTTCCGGGCGGGACGGGTTCGCCCGTCAATCCCGTCGCGATCCTGTGAGGACGAGCCCGAGGAATATACTCAAATCTGACCATTCTGAGCACCGACATGGACACCGAGGGCCCTGGGCCGAGGGAAGTGGTGCAGATGGGGGTGGTGGAAGACCGCATCGGGCCGGCGCGTCCCCGTGACCGGTTCCTGCACGGCGAATCGGTCGAGGGGAGCGTGCGGGGGCCGATCCTGCACTCGTGGCTGCGCAGCCGGCTGCTGGGCCTCTCGCCCGACCAGTCCGAGCTTCCGTTCACGCAGGACTTCGACCCCGAGGGCCGGCTCGTCCGCGCCGCACGGCCCGTACTGGACCGACTGGAGTCCGTCTTCGCGGGCAGCCGGATGAACATCAGCCTCGCCGACGGGTACGGCACCGTCCTCGAACGCCGTTTCGGCGAGAAGTCCATGGTCAAGCACCTCTCCCCGATCCAGACCGTCCCGGGCTTCGTCTTCGCCGAGCAGTTCGCCGGTACGAACGGCATCGGCCTCACCCTCGCGGAACGGCGGCTCTGCCAGGTCTTCGGCGCCGAGCACTTCGCCGAACGGTCCCAGTCGAGCGCCTGCACGGCGATCCCGCTGCGCGACCAGCTCAGCGGGCACATCGAGGGCGTCCTGTGCCTCGGCTATCCCTACACCGACGCGGACCCGGCCCTGGTCCCGGTGGTGCGCAAGGCGGCCGACGCCATCGAAAGGCGGCTGATGGAGCAGAGTTCGGCGCGTGAGCGCGGCCTGCTGCACGCCTATCTCGAGGCCGCGAGCCGGACCGGAGCCGAGGACCACGACGGCGGCGGCTCCGCGCTCTCCATGTCCGAGCTGCTCCAGAGCGAGCTGGAGCAGAGCGACCAGATGACGCTCAAGGAGAAGGCCACCGAGCTGATGTCCTCGGCCCAGTGGGGGGCCGCCGAAGTGCCGCTCTCCCGCGACCGGTGGGTGACGCTCGTCAGCCGCCCCGTGACGAGCCCCTCCGGGGTGGAGGGCATCGTGATCGAGGCGCTCCTTCCCGACGAGGACGAGCGGCACGCCCCCGCCCCCGCCCCCACCGGCCCGCCGCCCGGCCCCCTGTCCCGCGCCACGCCCCGTACGCCGTCGACGACCGCCCGCACGCCCGGCACGTCCGGCGCACCCGGGACGGCAGCCGCGGCCGGCTCCGAGGACGCGGCGGGCGTCATGGTCCGCGGGCTGGTGCTGGTGGGCGAGCCCGAGGTGGGCAAGTACGCCGTCGCCGCGCGGCGCCGCCTGGAGCTGCTGGCCGAGGCCGGCAACCGCATCGGCACCACCCTGGACGTGGACCGCACCGCCTGGGAGCTCGCCGAGACAGCCGTCCCGCGACTGGCCGACTTCGTCACCATCGACATGCCCGAGGGCGTCCTGCGCGGCGAGGAATCCGCCCGCCCCACCACCGAGATGCGGCGCACGGTGGTCCACGGGATCCGCGAGGACTGCCCCTTCTACCCGGTGGGCGAGCAGCTCACCCTGCGCCCGACCACGCCCCACGTGCGCTCCCTGACCACCGGTCAGCCCGTGCTGGAACCCGATCTGAAGGCCGCCTTCGGCTGGATCGCCCAGGATCCCGAGCACGCCGAGCTGCTCCTCGCGCACAACATCCACTCGCTCATCACCGTCCCCCTCTTCGCGCGCGGCGTCCTCCTGGGCATCGCCAGCTTCTACCGTTCGCAGGACCCGGCCCCCTACGGGGACGACGACCTCTCCCTGGCCAAGGAGCTCGGCGCCCGCGCCGCCCTCTGCATCGACAACGCCCGCCGCTACACGCGCGAGCACACCCTCGCCCTCGCCCTGCAGCGCAGTCTGCTCCCGCGCGGCCTCCCCGACCAGGACGCCGTGGAGGTCGCCCACCGCTATCTGCCCGCCGAGTCCGGAGTGGGCGGCGACTGGTTCGACGTGATCCCCCTGTCCGGGGCCCGCGTCGCGCTCCTCGTCGGCGACGTCGTCGGCCACGGCCTGCACGCCGCGGCCACGATGGGCCGGCTGCGCACCGCCGCCCGCAACTTCGCCGAACTGGAACTGGCCCCCGACGAACTCCTCACCCACCTCGACAACCTGATGGTGCGTCTCGACCGCGAGGAGGGCGGGGACAACCCGGCGCTCGGCAGCGGCATCGTCGGAGCCACCTTCCTGTACGCCGTCTACGACCCCACCTCGCGGCGGTGCACCATGGCGCGGGCAGGCCACCCGCCGCCCGCGCTGGTCCACCCGGACGGCACCGCCACGCTCCTCGAACTGCCCGCGGGACCCCCGCTCGGCCTGGGCGGTCTGCCCTTCGAGTCGGCCGAGATGCGCCTCCCCGAGCACAGCCGGCTCGTCCTCTACACCGACGGGCTCGTCGGCGACCGCCATCGCGACCTCGACGTGGCCCTGGACGAGCTCCTCGGAGCGCTGGCGCACCCGGACCGCACCCCCGAGGAGACCTGCCAGGCGGTGCTCGACGCCGTGGCGCCCGAGCACCCCGGTGACGACATCGCCCTCCTCGTCGCCCGCACGAACGCCGTGTCCCCCGACCGGATCGCCTCCTGGGACCTGGCCGCCGACCCGGCCCTGGTCGGCGAGGTCCGCGCCGCCGCCGTGGGCCAGTTGGACCGGTGGGGGCTGCAGGAGTCCGCGTTCGCCACGGAACTGCTGCTCAGCGAGCTGGTCACCAACGCCGTCCGCTACGGCACCGCACCCATCCGGGTACGCCTCATCCTCGACCGCACCCTGATCTGCGAGGTGTACGACGCGAGCAGCACCGCCCCGCGCATGCGCCGCGCCGCCGGCACCGACGAGGGCGGCCGCGGCCTGTTCCTCGTCGCCCAGCTCTCCCAGGCCAGGGGTACCCGCTACACCACGGAGGGCAAGGTCATCTGGGCCGAGTGCGCCCTGACCGCGGCGTGACGGCGGCGGGACGGCGGCGGGACGGCGGCGCCCACGACGGGCACATCCCGGCGGGTTCAATGCCGGACATACGCGGTCAGATCGGCATAGAATTCCCCATGCAGTCGGGAAGAACCCGGAGGCCGACCCCCGGAGAAGACTGTGCATGACGCTCCCGACACCTCGATGAGCCCGCCCCCTCTCCCCGGTGGCGAACCCCTCGTCCGTGTCCGCGGTCTCGGCAAGCGGTTCGGCGGCACGGTGGCCCTGGCCGCGGTCGACCTCGACGTCCACCGGGGCAGCGTCCTCGCCCTGCTCGGCCCCAACGGCGCCGGCAAGTCCACCCTCATCAAGGTCCTCGCCGGGGTCCACCACGCCGACGAGGGCGAGGTGACCGTGGCCGGCCACCCGCTCGGCTCCCCCGCCGCCGCGCGGACCATGTCCTTCATCCACCAGGACCTCGGTCTCGTCGCGTGGATGACGGTGGCCGAGAACATCGCCCTGGGCGCCGGCTACCCGCGCCGGCGCGGACTGATCTCCTGGCGGCGCACCCGCGAACGCTGCGACGAGGCCCTGAGGATCGTCGCCGGGCACCTGGACGCCGACGCCCGCATCGCCGACCTCGCCCCCGCCGAGCGCTCGCTCGTCGCCATCGCCCGCGCCCTGGCGACCGAGGCCGAGCTCATCGTGCTGGACGAGCCGACCGCCACCCTCCCCGCCGCGGACTGCGCCCGGCTGTTCGCGGTCCTGCACGCCCTGCGCGACCGCGGGCACGGCATCCTCTACGTCAGCCACCGCCTCGACGAGGTGTACGAGGTCGCGGACACCTTCGCCGTCCTGCGCGACGGCCGCCTGGTCGAACGCGGTCCCCTCGCCGGTTTCGGGCCCGCCCGGCTGGTGCGCGCCATCGTGGGCCACGAACCGGCCGCCCACGCGCCGACCGCGCCCCGGTCCGCCGCCGGCCCGCCCCTGCTGAGCCTCGACCGCGTGCGGACCGCGTACGCCGGACCGGTCAGCCTGGACCTGCGGGCCGGTGAGATCCTCGGCATGGTGGGCCTCACCGGCGCCGGCCACATGGACCTGGGCCGCGCCCTCGCCGGCGCCCGGCCGATGCTCGGCGGGCGGGCGCTGCTCGACGGCCGGCCGTACCGCCCCCGCCGGGTGTCCGCCGCCCTCGACTCCGGCGTCGGCTTCGTGGCGGGCAACCGTCAGGAGGAGGGCTGCGCCGCCGAACTGACCGTTCGGGAGAACTTCCTGGCGAACCCCCGGGCGGCCGGTGTCCCGGCGCTGCGCTGGACCGCTCCCCGGGGCGAGCGCGCCGAGGCGACCGCCCTGATCGACCGCTTCTCGGTGCACCCCCGCGACAGCGAGGTGCCGATCGCCACCCTGTCCGGCGGCAACCAGCAGAAGGTGATGGTCGGCCGGTGGCTTCGCGGGAACCTGCGCCTGCTCGTCCTCGAAGAGCCGACCGCCAGCGTGGACGTCGGCGCCAAGGCAGTGATCCACCGGCTGCTCGACGACGCGCTGGCCTCGGGCCTGGCGGTCCTGCTCATCTCCACCGATTTCGAGGAGGTCGCGGACGTGTGCCACCGCGCGCTGGTGTTCGTCCGCGGGACCGTGAGCGCCGAACTGACCGGTGCGTCCCTCACCGTCACCGAACTCACCCGGACCGCCTCGGCCATGCCCCCGATCACCGGGACCGCGACGAGCCGATGACCCGATCCCCCTCGCCCCGGCCCCTGCTGGGCCACCTCCGCGGGCACCTCGTCGGCGGCTACGGCCTGCCGGCCCTCGCCGTCCTGCTCTTCCTGGTCTTCTCCGTCACCCTGCCGGGCACCTTTCCCACCCGGGACAACATCTCCTCGATCCTCTCCAACCAGTCGATCCCCGCCCTCCTGGCGCTCGGTGCGACGGTCCCGATCGCCGCCGGCAAGTTCGACCTGTCGATCGGCTACGGTCTCGGCCTGGCGCACGTGCTGGTGATGCAGCTCGTCGTCAACGAAGGCCGGCCCTGGCCCCTCGCCTGCCTCGTGGTGATCCTCGGAGGGGCGGTGTCGGGCGCGGTCAACGGCCTCATCGTCGAGTTCGGGCAGATCGACTCGTTCATCGCCACGCTCGGCACCGGCAGCATCATGTACGCCTTCACCGGCTGGATCACCGACGGCGGCCGGATCGTCCCCGGTCCGGACGGCCTGCCGGCCGCCTTCACCGGCCTCTACGACGCCCGGTTCCTCGGCCTGCCGGTTCCGGCCTTCTACGTCCTCGCCCTCGCGGCCGTGCTCTGGGTGGTCCTGGAGCGGCTGCCGCTCGGCCGGTACCTGTACGTCATCGGCTCCAACCCGCGCGCCGCGGGCATCGTCGGCATCCCCACCCACCGGTACTCCGTCTACGCCTTCACCGCGTCGGGTCTGATCGTCGGCTGCGCGGGGGTCCTCCTCGCGGCGCAGCAGCAGACCGGCAACCCCAGCGTCGGGCTGGAGTACCTGCTGCCCGCCTTCGTCGGCGCCCTGCTCGGCGCCACCACGATCAAACCCGGCCGCGCCAACGTCCTCGGCACCCTCGTGGCCGTCGCCGTCCTCGCCATCGGCCTCGCGGGCATCGGCCAGCTCGGCGCGCAGTTCTGGGCCACGCCGCTGTTCAACGGCGCCACCCTGCTCATCGCCGTCGGCCTCGCCGGTTACTCCGCCCGCCGCCGGCTGCGCACCGGCGCCACGGAGGCCCGCCGGTCCCCCGCGGAGCCGTCGGCCGCACCCCCGCAGGACAGCCACCCGTAGCAGCCCTCGTACGCGCACCCGCGCCAGGAGCACCGTGTACCCGAACCGCAAGACCCTCCCCACGGCCGCCGCCCTGCTGGCGGCGGCCTCGGTCCTCGTCACCGGCTGCGGGAGCGGCCCGTCGAGGGGCGCCGGGCCGTCGGAGGCCGGCTGCTCCGCCACCGTCGCGAGGGCCGAGGCGGCCGTCCGGCGGGCCGAGAACTCCGACGCCGCCTGGCACGGCCCCACGAGCGGGCCCCCGGCGGCGTCCGGCAAGACCCTCGTCTACGTCGCGCAGACCATGACCAACCCCGGCGTCGCGGGCGTCGCGAAGGGCGTCGAGGAGGCCGCGAAGGCCATCGGCTGGAAGCTCCGGGTGATCGACGGGGACGGCACCCCCGCCGGCATCCAGGCGGCGCTCAGCCAGGCCATCACGCTACGGCCCTCGGGCATCGTCATCGGCGGCTTCGACCCCCGGTTGACCTCGCAGCAGATGGCGCGTGCCGAGGCCGCGCACATCCCGGTCGTGGGCTGGCACGCGGTCGGGTCGCCCGGCCCGAGCGAACACCCCTCGCTCTTCACCAACGTCACCACGAAGGTGGAGGACGTGGCCGCGATCAGCGCGGACTGGATCATCGCCCGGTCCCGCGGCGACGCCGGAGTCGTCCTCTTCACCGACGACTCGATCCCCTTCGCCAAGAACAAGTCCGAGCTCATCCGGCAGGAGCTGGCCACCTGTTCCGGCGTACGCCTCCTGACGACCGAGAACATCCCCATCCCGGACGCCGCCGGCCGTACCCCGCAGGCGGTCTCCTCCCTCGTCTCCCGCTTCCAGGACGACTGGACCCACTCCGTCGCCATCAACGACCTCTACTTCGCGGACGCGGCCCCGGCCCTGCGCGCGGCCGGAAAGCCGGGGGCCGGACCGCCGTTCAACATCGGCGCGGGCGACGGCGACCCGTCCGCCTTCCAGCGGATCAACGGCGGGCAGTTCCAGGCCGCCACCGTCCCCGAGCCGCTGTCCCAGCAGGGCTGGCAGATCGTCGACGAGTTCAACCGTGCCTTCGCCGGCCGGCCCGCCAGCGGCTACGTGGCCCCCGTCCACGTCGCGACGGCCGACAACAGCCACGGCGCCACGTCCTGGGATCCGTCCGGCTACCGCGAGGGGTACCTGAGGATCTGGGGCAGGTGACGCACGCCCCCGGCCGCAGCCGGGGGCCGCGGGCGCCGCCTACTGGTAGGGGTCGAAGGGGATGCCCGCCGGTTTGGCCTCGGCGAGGTGGGAGGCGAAGGAGTCGTCCCTCAGGCCGAAGTGCGCGCTGCCGAAATCGGCCTGGCTGAGCTTGTCGCGCAGGGTGGCGGGATAGCCCGACCATCCGACGAGCGTGGGGAACTGCCAGGTGCCGCGGTGGTTCTCGGGCGGCTCGTCGTTGGTGTTCGCCGCGCGGAAGCAGTGCGTGCCGATCCCGTCCTTGTGGTAGACGATCTTGGGGTGGGTGCCGTCCCACCGGATCTGGTCGCGGGCGTGGACGTTGAAGTCCCCGTGGGCGGAGGTCGCGACGTACTTGGCCTCGTCGTTCTGGATCCACACCACCACGTGTTCCCAGTCGTGGCGGTGGCCCCCGAGGGAGATGCCGGCGAGGGCCTGGTCCTTCTCGAAGTAGAGCGCGTAGACCACGGCGCACCAGCCGTTGTTGCACTTCCAGCGCGAGTAGCCGTTGGTGTTCTGGAGGTCCGAGGCGTCCCGGCAGTTGCCGTTGAGGGCGCCGGTGGGTTTGAGTCCGCCGTTCAGTTCTCCGCTCGGGCCTATGGCGGGGGTCGGGTAGCAGCCGTCGGTGTCGTAGTCGTAGGCGGGCTGGAAGGTCCGCTCGATCGCCTCGGCCTGGCCGGGCAGCGCCGGGGGCGGGGCGGCGAAGGCCACCTGGGGAATGCCGACGACCAGCGCGAGGGCTGCACCGACGACCACGGTTGATCTCCGGATGTGACGGTTCGTCCGCAAAACGGGCTCCTGACCGGTCGGCTCGACGAGGCGGGCGGAGCGCGGCCGCCTTCGGCCGACACGCCCGGAGCATCATTCGCGAACCGCGGGCGGCACGGCAAGGGTCCGTACAGCCCCTCTTCCCCGCTTCGAGCCGAGCTGGACTGCTGTACGGGCAAAGGGATTTGACGGAATGTCAGGACATCGGAACACGGTTCGTCCAGCGGCACGCGACCACCTTTCCGACGCGAAACCCGCCATGGAAACCCGTGGCACGAGCGCTGGAGCCGGGAGCGCGGCACGCCGCTCCGGTACGTCCTGGTGGAGGAGAAGGACCACGGGCCGGAGGGCAGGAGCCACCCCTACGCTCGCGGATACGACCTGCTCGCGCAGTGCGCCGATGCGGAAGGGCTGTTCGCCGGACCGCCGGTGCCGGCCGCACCCCGGGAGGAGCTGGTGCTGTTCTCGTGCGCACCGCTCGGCCTGCTCCGCGACGCCGTCGACGGCAGGGACGGCGGGCGGATCGGCGACGTGTGGATCGAGGGGCGGGCCGGCGAGCAGGGGCACTCCTGGCGCTACGTGCTGTCCGACGCCGTCGTCGTGGGCGGGCGACCCTGCCCGTCGGACGAACGACAGAGGCAGTTCACCTTCGCCCTCTCCGCCGCCGAGGGGTACACGCCGTACGGCTCCTGCGCAGCGGTTCCCCGGCTCTTCCAGCCCCGCAAGCCCCGGCGCCGGTAGAGCTCCGGCTCGTGGGCCGCGCCCCCGACGCCCCGCTCCTGTCGCGGGGCCGCGGCGTCACCTGGCTGGACGTCCTGGCGGGCCGGAGCTCGAAGCCGTGTGAGAGGCGTGACGGCGACTTCCAGGTGGCCCGGCGCGCCCTGGCCGGGAGGGGTCGGCCGCCGGGTCGTGCGCCGAGGAGGTCGTCGGCCGCCTCATGGGCTTCGGGGCCACCGTCGAACTCCGGTAGGGACGGTCAGCGCCCCACGGTGTTCATGAGGACGATGGCGAGGAGGTTCAGGAAGATGACGGCGACGACGCCGCCGATCATGATCCAGGCCCTGCGTGATTCGTCCATGCGTACGAGTCACCTCCCGGCTCGCTCGGCCGCACCCTCGCGGGAGGGTGCCGTCGATCCTCCCGCCATGATGACCCCGTTCCGCGCGCGGCACAGGTCGAGCGCCCCGGCCGGTGCGTGACCGGTCAGGCGACCCAGGTTCCCGTCATGCCGACGACCGCCGAGCCGTCCTGGTCGGCGAGCTTGTTGCCGGTGAAGTCGCGGGCCCACTGCGAGGTCTGGATGCGGAACGCGGGCCGCTCGACGGTCAGCGCCTCCATCACGGACTCGGCCGCGCCGGCCGGGGTCTGGGCGCCGTCCAGGAACTGGCCGACCGTGCGCTCGACGTAGTGGCGCAGCGCGTCGGCGTACGGGCCGGCCGCGGCGATCCGGCCTTCGATGTCGAGCCCGATGTTGTTGACGAACTCGGTGGCCACGGCGCCCGGCTCGATGACGGACACGCTCACGCCGACGGCACCCGCGACGGGGGCCAGGCTCTCCATGTAGCCCTCGACGGCGAACTTCGCGGCGCAGTAGGCCTCGTTGAACGGCTGGCCGATGACGCCGCCGACGCTGGTGACCGTGATCAGGCGGCCGCCGGTGGCCCGCAGGTGCGGCAGCGCGGCCTTGGAGACGTTCAGCACGCCGAAGAAGTTGACCTCCATGACCTCGCGGACGTCGGCGACGGTTTCGAGTTCGAGGGTGCCGACGTGTCCGGCGCCGGCGTTGTTCACCACCGCGTCGAGGCGGCCGTAGTCGGCGATCACGCCGTTCACGGCGGCGGTGACGGAGTCCTCGTCGACGACGTCGAGCCGGCGGATGTCGAGCTCGACGCCCGCCTCTTCCGCCGCCTTGCGCAGGGCGTCGGCCTTGCCGGTGTCACGCAGTGTGGCGACCGTCCGCCAGCCGGCCCGGGCGGCGGCGATGGCGGCCTCCAGGCCGATCCCGGAAGAGGTGCCGGTGATCAGGACGGTACGGAGGGAGGCGTCGGGGGTGGCGGGGAGGGTCGACATGGCGGTCACCTTTCACGGCATGTGATTTATGTGCGTGCACACACACTATAAAGTTATGTGCGTGCGCACGCAACCTCTAGACTGACGACATGCCGAAGAAGCTCACCGAAGCCGAGATGCCGGCGGCCGACTACGCCTTCTACGGGCTGGTCTGGGCCGGCACCACGATGACCGACCGCGTCGACCGCGCCCTCGTGAAGGCCCACGGCCTCCCCGTGTCCTGGTTCGAGGTGATGCTGTGGCTCGCGCCCAGCCCCGAGCCCGTGCCCGCTTCCGTCCTCGGCAACAGCACGCTGCTCAGCCGCAGCCAGGTGTCCCGGGTGGTGGACGCCCTGCAGACCCGGGGCCTGGTGACCCGCACGCCCTCGGCACGTGACGCCCGCTCGGTGGAGGTCTCCCTCACCGACGCCGGCCGCACGCTCTTCGCCGAGGCGGACGCCACCCGGCGGGAAGCCCTGGCCCCGGTCTTCACCGAGCTCCTCGACGAGCGGGACCTGGAGGCGCTGGGGACCGTGTGGCGCAAGCTCAAGGCCGAGAAGGGCCGCCTTCGGGACTGAGGAGGCCCGCGGCCGCGAAGAGGCGGGCGCAGCGCCGGGTCATGGCCTCCGGGGACTGCTCCGGATGCTTGACCCACCAGCGCACGAGGGTGGCCACCAGGTCCCGCCAGACGTACTTCAGCGCGTCGGCGTCGAGCGGGTCGGTGGATCCGGCCGTGCGCAGCAGGTCGGCGGTGCCACCGGCGGCGAGCCCGTCGATGACCGCCCGGTACTCCGAAGCCCGGCGGGCGGCCTCGCCGCCCGCCGGCAGCGTGGTGTCGTACAGCACGAACCACGCCTCCCGCTGCCCCTCCAGGGCGGCGAAGATCCCGTGCAGCACGCGCAGCGGCGTGTGCGTCGCGGTCCCGTCCGGCGCCATCGCCGTCCGGATCGCGTCCAGCAGCCGGTCCCCGACCGGGGCCAGACAGGCGACGTACAGCTCCTCCTTGGTCCCGAGGTACTGGTGCAGCAGCGTCTTGGTGACGCCCACGCGCGCGGCGATCGCGGGGAGCGACGCGGCCGCGTAGCCGCGCGTGCCGAACTCCTCGGTGGCGGCCTCCAGCATCTGCCGCCGGCGGTGCTCCCGCGGGACTCCTTTGGTGCCGGCCTTCGAGGACGGGGCTGAGGGGGTTGCCATGAGCGGATATTATCAGTAGGTAATTTACCGCTAGGTAAATTACCTCGATCCCTGGAGTGCCCCATGACCGGCACCACCGCGCAACCGACGTCCCGCGCCCGCTCCTGGTGGGGCTGGGGATGGGCCGACGCCCACCCCGACGACGCCGAATGCGCCGCGATGGGCGCACTCCTGCCCGGTACGCTCGCCCGCCCGCTCCCCGTGCCCCGGGTGCGGGACCTGGGCATCGGGAGCTCCGCCGTGCGGCCGCCGCGGAGCCTCGCCCGGCTGGTCACCGCCGATCCCGCGGACCGCGCCGCCCACGCCATGGGCAAGGCGTACCGCGACGTGATGCGCGCCCTGCGCGGGCGGCCCGGCCGCGTCCCCGACCTGGTCGCCCGCCCGCTGGACGACCGGGACGTGGCCGATCTGCTGGACTGGGCCGGCGAGCGGCGGGTCGCCGTCGTCCCGTACGGCGGGGGCTCCTCGGTCACCGGGGGCGTGGAGTACCGCGGCGACGAGCACCGCGCGGTGCTCTCCCTCGACCTGACCGCCATGGGCCGCGTCCTGGAGGTCGACGCCGAGGGCCGGTCCGCCCGCATCCAGGCGGGCACCCTCGGACCGAGCCTGGAGGACCAGCTGCGGCCGCACGGCCTCACCCTGCGGCACTTCCCGCAGAGCTTCGAGTTCTCCACCCTCGGGGGCTGGCTCGCCACCCGCGCGGGCGGCCACTACGCCACGGGCCGTACCCACATCGACGACTTCGTGCAGTCGATGCGCGTGGTCACCCCGGCCGGCACCGGCGAATCCTGGCGGCTGCCCGCCTCCGGGGCCGGCCCCTCCCCCGACCGCCTGTTCCTGGGCTCCGAGGGGGCCCTCGGCATCATCACCGAGGCATGGGTGCGGGTACAGGAACGCCCCCGCCACAAGGCCTCCGCCGCGGTCTCCTTCACCGACTTCCACGACGCGCTCCGGGCGGTGCGCGCCCTCGCCCAGTCGGACCTCTCCCCCGCCAACTGCCGGCTGCTGGACGCCGGTGAGGCCGCGCTGTCGGGCGCGGCCCACGACGGCTGCGCGGTCCTGGTGCTCGGTTTCGAGTCCGCCGACGAACCGGTGACCGGCCGGCTCGACCGGGCCGTCGCCCTGGCCCGCTCGCACGGCGGCCGCGCCGAGCCGACGAAGGGGTCCGGCGATTCGGCCGTGGGCGCCTGGCGTTCGGCCTTCCTGCGGATGCCCTACCTGCGCGACGGCCTGGCCAGGATGGGCGCCGTCGCGGAGACCTTCGAGACGGCCGCCACCTGGGACCGGATCCCCGCCCTGATCGACGCGGTGCGCACCGAGGTCGCGGCGGCGGCGCTGACGGCCACCGGACACCCCGCGACGGTCAACTGCCGTCTGACGCACGTGTATCCGGACGGCGCGGCCCCGTACTTCACCGTCCTCGCCGCCGGCCGGCCCGGCGACGAGGTCGCCCTGTGGGACGACCTCAAGGCGGTCGCGGGCGAGGTCCTGCACCGCCACCGGGCCACCATCACCCACCACCACGCCGTGGGCCGGGACCACCGCCCGGACTACGACCGCCAGCGCCCCGAGCCCTTCGCCCTCGCGCTGCGGGCCGCGAAGGGGGCGCTCGACCCGCACGGCATCCTCAACCCGGGCGTCCTCGTGGACTGACCGGGTCCGCGGGCGGCGGGTGGGGCCGGGTCCGCCGGGGGGCGGATCCGGCCCTCGGGCCGGCGCGCGCGGTCAGACGCGGTCGGCGGCGATCAGCACGTACTGGAAGGAACCGTCCTTGTAGGACTCGATGAACGCCTCCTCGATGCCGGTGACCAGCGAGGACGTGGCCCGCAGCTCCCAGTAGGGCAGCGTCTCGGGCGTCAGGTCGATGACGGCCTGCGGTACGAGACGGTTGTCGGCCATCGCACGCAGGTACTCGCGGCGGGAGTGGATGTTGCACTCGAAGTGGGCGTTGATCTGCGAGACCCACTTCGAGGGCTGGCCGTACCGCGGGTTCCAGCAGCCGGTGATGGTCACGTAGCGGCCGCCGACCGCGAGGACGCGGGAGTGCTCGGCGAAGAGGTCGTGCAGGTCGACGTACATGCTCGACTCGTTGTTCCACGAGGCGGCGGCCTGCCCGGTCTCGAAGGGCGTGCTGAGCATGTTGCAGACGCGGGCGCGGACGTGGTCCTCGATGCCGAGTTCCCGGGCGCGCTGGTTGGCGAAGTCGGCCTGCTTGGCCGACAGGGTGACGCCCTCGACCTTGCATCCGAAGCGCTGGTGGGCCATGACCATGGAGCCGCCGCGGCCGCAGCCGGCGTCGACGAGGGTGTCCTCGCGCCCGACGGGTCCGAGGTGGTTCAGGAGGACCTCGGCCTGCGCGGACTCCAGCCGGTGGAGCTCGGCGACCAGCTTCTTCTCGTACTCGCTGTCGCCGGCGTCGCCGAGGGCCGCGTGGTCGACGTCGCCGATGCCGTAGTGGTGGTGGTAAAGGCCGTCGACGTCGCCGAGCCGCAGGTTCACGGGCCTGGCCTCGTTGTTCCAGTAGCGGGCGATGTCGCCCTGGTAGGGCGTCGCCGGGGAGGGGATGATCACGGCAGGGTCCGCGGATGTGGCGGGGGTGGTGGTGGTGAGATCGGTGCTAGTCACGGATAAGTCCGTCCTTACCAGAAGTCGGGCAGGCTGTAGCGATAGGTGTTGGTCTGGTGCCAGTAGTGGTTGCCGTCGACCCACGCGGCCACGCCCCGCAGGAAGCGCGACACGCTCGGCACGGGACAGGCGGCCGCCAGGTCGGCGGCTTCGGCTTCGAACTCGTGCATGAGGTCGTTGTGGACCTCGACCGCCTTCAGGTAGGCCTCCTGCTCGGACATGTCCTCGCGTTCGGCGATCACCACGGGCAGGTTCAGGTGCCGGCCGGGGCTGGCGAGTTCCTTGGTGTAGGAGTACAGGTCGTTGACGATCGTGGTGGCGTTGCCCGCGAGCGCGATGACCCGCTGCATGGTGGGCTGCGCGTGCAGGTCCGCGGGCAGTTCGTAGCCGCCTACGGCGTCGGTGATGGTGGGGCAGGGGCGGAAGTTGTTGAACTGGCGCATCGCCAGGTACTCCCACACCTCGGGCACGTGGTCCGTCTGGGCCCACGCCGCCTCGGCGAGGTACCCCAGGTGCAGACGGGCCATGTCGTGCCGGAACCGGTCCGCCTGGGAGGGGGTGGCCATCCGGAGGAAGTACTCCATGGCGGAGCGGTAGGCGCGCCGCGGCGCGTCCGAGTGCAGCGACTGCGCCCACTCCGGCTGGTACTCCTTCGTCGTGTGGAGGGGGTCCAGAGCGGTGTGCGCCAGCAGGAGGCGTCCGCCGAGGCCGACGGGCGAGCCGCCGTGGTCCTCGCAGTAGCAGTCGTCGACCGCGTTCTCGGCCACCATCAGCCGGGTGGCGAGCATCAGGTGCTCGATGCCGGGGGCGTCCGGATGGCAGGCGACCATGTAGCGCCCGACGGAGAATCCGTCGAACTCGCCCTCCCAGTCGTCGGGGTACAGGTCGACCTCGTCCACCGCCCAGTCCTTGATCCTGCGGCTGACCTCCTCCACCCGGACGGGATCGGGCTCCGGGACCGGGTGGTAGTAGAGGCCGGGGATCGGATGGCCGGGCGCCGGCTCCTCGGGCGCCGCGGGCGCCGCGGACGCGAGCGGCTCCTCGGACCGGGCGGCCAGGTGCAGGCTCGCCGTGCCCAGCCCGCTGGGTCCGCGCAGGATCCGCTCCAGGGCCGGGCTCACCTGACGCGCGGCGGCGGACCCGCCGTCGGATACGGGTCCTGCCGGGGGCACGTGTCCGAGTGCCGGTAGGGGCGCTGGTACGGGGACCTCCGCGGGCACGGTGGCCGCCGCGGCCAGCGCGCCGGCCGCCCCGCCCCCGGAGGCCAGGGCGTTGGCGAAGAGGTCGGCCCCGAAGCGGGCCGCGGCGGCAGGCAGGCTCGACTGCAGGGGGGAAGGCCCGGGCTCGGGCATCCGTGGCTCCTTGATGGGTGGGTGGGCTGTCCCGGACCGGCCCCGGGCACGCTCGGCCGGCCCGGGGCGGGCCGGGCCGGCCCCGTGACGGGTGAAGAGACGGTCTAGTCGCGCCTGCGGGCGATCTGCACGTTCTCCAGCACGCCGAGTGCGTCGGGCACCAGGATCGCGGCCGAGTAGTAGGCGGTGACCAGGTAGGAGATGATCGACTTCTCGTCGATGCCCATGAAGCGCACCGACAGGCCGGGCTCGTACTCCTCCGGCAGGCCGGTCTGGCGCAGGCCGATGACGCCCTGGTTGTCCTCGCCGGTTCGCATGACCAGCACGGAGCTGGTGTTCTCCTTGCTGATCGGGATCTTGTTGCAGGGCAGGATCGGGACCCCGCGCCAGGCCGGGACCTGCTGCCCGCCCACGTCGACGTGGTCCGGGTAGAGCCCGCGGGAGTTGAACTCGCGCCCGATGGCCGCGATCGTCCGGGGGTGGGCGAGGAAGAACTTCGAGCCGCGGCGCCGGCAGAGCAGCTCGTCGAGGTCGTCCGGGGTGGGCGGGCCGGAGTGGGTCTGGATCCGCTGCTTGAAGGCGGCGTTGTGGAGCAGGCCGAACTCCCGGTTGTTGATCAGCTCGTGCTCCTGGCGCTCGCGCAGCGCCTCGATGGTGAGCCTGAGCTGCTCCTCCGTCTGGTTGTGCGGCCCGTTGTAGAGGTCGGCGACCCTGGTGTGGATCCGCAGTACGGTCTGCGCGATGGAGAGCTCGTACTCGCGGGGCTTGAGCTCGTAGTCGACGAAGGCACCGGGCAGTTCGGCCTCGCCCGTGTGGCCGGCCGACATCGCGATCTCGGCCTCGCCGTGCTTGTTCTGCCGCTGGTGCGGGAGCGAGCTGAACCGCTGGACGTGGGCCTGGAGGCCCGGCGCCCCGGACAGCACGGCGGCGAACTCGGCGCGGGACAGTGTGAGCAGGGTACCGGGGGTCTCGGCGGTGGCGGTGTAGTCCCAGGTGGCGTCGGCGTCCAGCAGGGCGTTCTCGCCGAACTGCTCGCCGTCGGCGAGTACGGCGACGGCGACCGCGTCGCCGTACTTGCCGACGGAGGTCTGCTTGATCCGGCCGTGGGCGATCAGGTGGATCTGGTCGGCGGGGGCGCCGCGCTCGACGAGCACCTCGCCGGCCCGGAAGTCGCGCTGGACGCACCGGCCGGCGATCGCCGCCAGCACCTCCTCGTCCTCGAAGCCGCGCAGCAGGGCCAGTTCGCCGAGCTCGCGGGGGATCACCCGGACGTCGCCGCCGTCCTGGATGAATTCGATCCGCCCGTCGCCGACGGTGTAACTGAGCCGGCGGTTGACCCGGTAGGTGCCGCCCTTGGTCTCGACCCAGGGGAGCATCCGCAGCAGCCACCGGGAGGTGATCTCCTGCATCTGCGGTGCGGACTTGGTCGTGCTGGCAAGGTTGCGGGCGGCGGCCGTGCTCAGGCTGGACTGCTGGGTCGGTTCCAGCTGCGCTTCCGGGCTCGTGTCGACAGTCATCGGTCGGGCTCTCCTTCGTAAGGGCGGCGATCGGCACACCTGCACGTCACCGGTGAAAGAGGAAATAGAGGAGGAATATTCGGGAATCCGTCCAGATCCCGGGGAACACTAACGGCGGGTACGACCGGCGGACCCTGACACGCCGTCGTCATTACCTCGATGCAGTGATCTTGACCCACACCACGTTTGTCCGCCCGACCGACGAGATCCAGCCTGGTCCAGACCACCACGGTTCGTCGCCGTCCCCGAAGGGGGCGGGCCGGGACGCAGCCGGGCCTCGGAACGGGTCTCGTGGGCGACGTCCGCGAGCGCGTCGACGGCTTCGACTACGACGTCGCCCGGTCGCCTCGTCCTTCCCTGGGACTGCGAGGACTCCCGGTGGCCGAGGGGCCGCAGGCGGGGCTTGCGCTCACGCGGCGGGGTGCTTTCCGGCCTCGCGGCCGTCGACGTAGGTCGCCACGACCTCGATGTCTCCGATGCGGGTGACGTCCACGCTGCGCGGGTCGTCGCCGAGGACGACCAGGTCGGCGCGTTTGCGCGGGGTGAGGCTGCCGGCCCGGTCCTCCCAGTGGCAGGCGTAGGCCCCGGCGCCGGTGTAGGCGTGCAGGGCCTCGTCCACGGTGAGGCCCTCGTCCGGGCCGATCAGCCGGCCGGACGCGGAGGCGCGCTCGACCATGAACTGGACGGCTCGCAGCGGTGAGCCGTCCGTCACCGGGCGGTCGGAGCTGCCGACCAGGGTGATGCCGTGGTCGAGGAATCCCCTGCCGCGGTAGAGCCAGGGCGCCCGCTCCGCGCCCATGATCGCCGCGTAGTCGTCGCCGAAGCAGCGCAGGAAGCTCGGTTGGACGACCGCGCTCACGCCCAGTCGGGCGATGCGCGGGAGCTGGTCGGGGCGGATCAGGCCGGCGTGCTCGATGCGGTGGCGGGCGCCGGGGCGGGGGCGCAGGCGCTGGGCGCGTTCCAGGGCGTCGAGGGCCACGTCGGCCGCGCGGTCGCCGATGGCGTGGACGGCGAGCTGCCAGCCGCCGAGGTGGCCGTCCACGATCGACTGGGCGAGCACCTCGGGGTCGTCCTGCAACTGGCCGGCGTGGTCCAGGCCTTCGTAGGGGGCGCTCAGGGCGGCGGTGCGGGCCATCATGCCGCCGTCGGTGAAGATCTTGAGGGCGCCCACGGAGAGCCAGTCGTCGCCGAAGCCCGTGCGCAGGCCGAGGTCGAGGGCCTTGGGTATGCCGTCGGCCTCGTGCGCGCCGGCCGGCCGCAGCCGGTCGGCGGAGACCATGAGCTGGACCCGTAGCGGCAGCAGGCCCTTCTCGCGGGCGAGTTGGTAGGCGCCGAGCTCGACCGGGGTGTGGCCGAAGAGGGCGCCGCCGATGCCCGCCTCGGCGCAGGCGGTGATGCCCTCGGCGAGGCAGGTGCGGGCGGCGCGTCCGATGGCCTCGGCCACCTCCGCCTGGGAGTAGGGCAGCCGCAGGGCGCGGGCTGCGCCCATCGCGCCCTCGGCGAGGAAGCCGTTCTCGTGCGGGACGTCGGCGGCGAGCAGGTCGAGGACGGCGGTGTTGACGACGCAGCCGTGCCCGGAGTCGTGCAGCACGTACAGCTTGTGGCCCCGGCTGACGGTGTCCAGTTCGGCGGCCGTGAGATGGCGCCCCAGCGTCCGCTGGTCGTAGCCGACGATGCTCACCCAGGCACCCGGCGAGTTCTTCCGTGCGACGGCGTCCGCCACGATCGCGAGGGCGTCGTCGATGCGCGTGCAGCCCGCGATGCTGGTGGTGTTCTGGGTGAAGCCGGTCCAGGGCAGGTGCACGTGGGCGTCGATGAACCCGGGGAGCACCGTGGCGCCCTGGAGGTCGATCACCTCGCGCGCGGGCAGGGCGGCGACGGCCTCGTCCAGGCCGAAGATCCGGCCCTGCCAGATGCCCAGTTGACGGGCGACCGGACGGCCGGGATCCATGGTGAGGAAGCGGGCGTTGACGAGCTTGGTGCACAGCACGGGCGGTGTCCTCCCCCTGGGGGTGTCGCCGGAGCGGGTCAGGCGTCCATGGACCGTACGAGGGAACGCGGGCGCAGGTCGGTCCAGTTGGCCTCGATGTACTCCAGGCAGGCCCCTCGGCTGTTCTCCTCGAAGACGGTCGTCCACCCGCCCGGCACCTCGGCGAAGGAGGGCCAGAGCGAGTGCTGGCCCTCGTCGTTCACCAGGACGACGAAGCGGCCGTCGGCATCGTCGAAGGGGTTGGTGCTCACGGTCGGTACCTCCCGGGAACGTCACGATTAGGTTAGGCTCGCCTAATTCAGAGGAGCTTAGTCTTTCCCCTTGTCGCTCACAAGGAGGTCCGCATGCGCCTGACCGATCCCGTCTCCGGCCGCGGGGCCGGCCCGGAGCACTCCTTCGCCGCGTACGGACTGCCCGGCGAACCCGGCACCGACGCGTTCTGGGCGGCAGCGCGGACTCCCGCCTCCGTCCAGGCGGACGACGGGCGTTGGGTGACGTTGTTCCTGTGGCGCGGATCCCCGGCGACCATCGGGTTCGAGAGCTGGTCGGAGCCGGTGCCCCTGCGCCGGTGGGGTGGTACGGACTGCTGGTACACCGAGGTCCCCCTGCCCCCGCGGCTGCGCGTGAGCTACCGGTTCCTCGTCGACGGCACGGCACACGCCGACCCCTTCAACCCGGCCGGCGCGGGCGGCGACCGGTCCGTCGCCGCGACCCCCGACGCTCCCGCCCAGCCGCACTGGCCCCTCATCGGCCCCTCGGACGTCCTGCCGCTCCCCCGCACCCGGCTCCGCTGGACCAGCGAACGGCTCGGCGGCCGGCGCACCGTACGGGTCCACCCCGCGGGCGGTGGCGGACCGGTGGTCCTGCTGCTCGACGGGGACGACTGGCTGTACCTCCACCCCGCCGTGACCGCCTTCGACTCGGCCGTCGCCGCGGGCGGGATGCCCCCCGTGACCCTGGTGTTCCTGCCGGTCCGGGACCGGGAGGCCGAGTACGGGTGCCGGCCCGGCCTGTGGGAGGCGGTGCGGGACGAACTGCTGCCGCTGGTGGCGCAGACCGGTCTGCCGGCGGACCGGGACCGTCTGGTGGTCGCCGGGCAGAGCCTCGGGGGGCTGAGCGCGCTGTACGCGGCACTGGAGTTCCCGGACCTGGTGTCCCGGGTCGCCTGCCAGTCGGCGTCGTTGTGGTGGACGCCCGGCCCCCCGGATACGGCGGACCCCCTGGGCGGCCCGGTGGGCGGCGCCCTCGCCGCGCGACTGCGGGAGGGCCCCGACCTGTCCGGGCTGCGGATCGCCTTCGACGTGGGGGAACACGAGACGCGCATGCTGCCCCACTGCGAAGTGGTCGAGGCCCTGACCGAGCGGGCCGGTGCGACCGTACGGGTGTCCCGCTCGGCGTCCGGCCACGACCGCGCGGGGTGGCGGCACGCCCTGCTCAGGGACGTCGCCTGGGCTCTCGGGTAGACCCTCGGGTAGGCCCTCGGCCAGGTCGTCCCCTTCGGAGGCCGCCGCTCAGCGGGCCACCGCCAGGCAGTAGTCCTCGTCGGTGGCGAGGAGGTTGCGGTGGGTGTCCTCGGCGGTGATGACCCCGTCGTCGAGGACGAGGACGCGGTCGGCGGCGTCCAGGAGGGCCGGGCTGCCGGTGATCACCACGGTGGTGCGGCCGCGGCGCAGCTCCGCGATGTTGCGCGCGATGAGCTGCTCCGTGACCGCGTCCACGGCCGTCGTCGGATCGTGCAGGACCAGGATCTCGCTGTCGGCGGCGAGGGCGCGGGCCAGGGACAGCCGTTGGCGCTGTCCGCCGGAGAGGTTCGCACCGCGGTCCCGGACCACGTAGTCGAGCCCTTCGCGGTGGAGGGCGACGACGTCGGTCAGCAGGGAGGCCTCGACCGCCTCCGGAAGCGTGCGGCTGGTGCCCGTCGGATCGATGTTCGTACGGAGGGTGCCGGCGAAGATCTCCGCTTCGTACGGGTTCACCAGCACGTGCTCGCGGACCGCTTCGACCGACAGGTCGGCGAGGTCCTGACCGCCGACCCGCACCACTCCCTCGTAGGCGTCCGGGGGGACCTTGACGGCCAGGATCGAGGCGAGGTCGGCCGCGGCGCGCGGCTGGTAGACGGCGATCGCCACGAACTCGCCAGCCGGGACCCGCACCTCCAGCCCGCGCAGTGCCCCGTACCGGACGCGGTCGATCTCCAGGTCGCCGCCCGCGGCCGGCCGCCCGGCCCCGGAGGCCGCCACCGCCGGGGGCGCCGGCACCAGGGCCATCCGCTCGGCCGAAGCGCGGGCCGTCATCACGTACTTGGGCATGTCCGAGAACATCTTGAGCGGTTCCATGATGAACTGTGCCAGCCCGACGGCCATGACGAGTTCGCCGATGGTGATCCGGCCGTCGAAGGCCAGTCGGCCCGCCGTCAGGGTCACGGAAGCGGCGAGGACGGCGTTGAGGGCCATGGCGGTCCCCGCGTACGCGCCGTTCGCCACGGCCACGGTGACCGCCTGCTGCTTCGCCTCCGTGCTGACCTTCCGGTAGGAGCGGAACGCGGCGTGGTTGCCGCCGAAACCGTGCAGCGGGCGCAGGCCGGTAATCAGGTCGGCGACCTTCGCGCCCGCCCGCGCGACGCGGGCCTGCTGTTCTCGGGTGCTGGAGCCGATCCGTTGGGACATCACGCTCAGGATCGTCAGGATCGCGACGGTGCCCACGATCACCAGCAGGCCGAGCCGCAGGTCGGCCAGTCCCAGGGCGACCGCCGCGATCAGCACGGCGACCAGCGAACTGATCAGCAGCGGCACCACCTCGATGATGTCGGCGGTCTGGTCCGCGTCCTCGGTGGCGATGGTCAGCACCTCGCCGGACTTGAGGTCCACGTCCCCGGCCACCGGCTGGAGTCCGCGGTCCGCGACGCGCACCCGCCAGCGGTGCGCCTCGGTCGTGTTGGCCTTCTGCAGGACGCGCATGCCGAACCGCCACGACAGCGACACGGTCGTGATGATCACGGCCAGCACGGCGATCGCCGCGGCGAGCCCGCCGAGGCTGCGCTCCCCGCGCATCGTGTGCTCGACGATCAGGCCGAGTGCGATGGGGAAGGCGGTCTCACCGGCCTGGTAGAGGCTCATGAGGACGGTGCCCCAGGTCATGGCGCCGACGTTGCGGCGCAGTGCGGTGCGGAGGATGTCGGACCCCGCGCGGGGCCGCTGCGTGTCAGGAGTCTTCATCGAGGTGGCGGGCAATCGCTTCCGGGGTGCGCAGGGTGAACAGGTCACGGATCGTGATCACTGGACCGTACTCGCGGCGGAGCAGCCCGATCAGCCGCACCGCCAGCATGGAGTGTCCTCCCAGGGACACGAAGTCGCTCACCGCGCTCACCTCGTCGTCGTCCAGGTCGAGTGCCTCCGCGAAGTAGGCGCACACGACGTTCTCGGTTTCCGTCTCGGGGCCGCGCTCCATAGCCGTCGTCAGCGCGCCGAGCGGCTTGGCCTCCGGCAGGGCCCGGGTGTCGGCCTTCCCGTTCACGGTCAGGGGGATGGCGTCGACCTGCGCGTAGTGGGTCGGGCGCAGGAAGTCCGGGAGTGCGACGCCCACTTCGGTGGCGACCGCGGCCAGGTCGCCGCCGTCCAGGACGAGGTAGGCGGCCAGCCGGTGGGCGCCGTCGACCTGCGGGTCGGGCTGGGCGACCGCGGCGGCGAACCGTACGGCCGGGTGCGCGGCGAACGCGGCCTCCACCTCGCCGGGTTCGACCCGGTGGCCCCGGATCTTGACCTGCTGGTCGGTGCGGCCGAGGTACGCGAGGTTCCCGTCGGGCCGCCGCAGCACGAGGTCGCCGGTGCGGTACATCCGCTCGCCGGGGGCGCCGAACGGGCAGGCGACGAAACGCTCCGCGGTCTGCCCGGCCCGGCCGAGGTAGCCGCGGGCGATGCCGATGCCCGCCACGTACAGCTCACCGGGGACGCCGTCCGGCAGCGGACGCAGCCACGGGTCCAGCACGTACACGTCGGTGTTGTCGATGGCCACGCCGACCACCGGGTCCGCGCATTCGAAGGTGCCGACGCCGAGCGTGTTGATGGTGTACTCGGTGGGCCCGTACAGGTTGTATCCGACGGTTCCGCCGGTCTCGGCGAGCCGCTGCCACAGGGTCGGGGTGACGGCCTCGCCGCCGAGGAGGACCAGCGCCGGCCGCCGCGACGGGTCGTCGAGCAGTCCTTCGGCCACCAGCTGCTGCGCGTAGGTGGGCGTCACGTTGATGACGTCGATCCCGTGCTCCAGGCAGTACTCGACCAGCCGGGGGGCGTCGCGGCGCAGTTCCTCGTCGCAGATGTGCACCTCGTGGCCGTCGGCGAGCCACAGCAGCTCCTCCCACGACATGTCGAAGGCGAAGGAGACGGTGTGCGCGATGCGGAAGACCCGGTGGCCGTGGTCGGCCAGCACCGGCTCGAAGATCCGGCGCTGGTGGTTGATCAGCATGTTGGTGAGCCCGGCGTATTCGGTCACCACGCCCTTCGGGCGCCCGGTCGATCCGGAGGTGTAGATCGTGTACGCGGGGTGCCGCAGGCGGTCCGGATCGTCCGGGGCGTACGTCACGAAGGGTTCGGCCTCGGGGAGGGGCCGGTCCAGTTCGATCAGGTCGCCGGTCAGCCGGGGGGACACGGCGCTGACGGTGAGGACGACGTCGGGGCGGGCGTCCGCGACGGTCGCCGCGATCCGCTCGTCCGGGTGGTCGAGTTCCAGCGGCACGTACGCGGCGCCGGTGCGCAGCACGGCGAACAGCGCCACGATCGAGTCGGGCGAGCGGGGGATCGCGAGGGCCACCGTGGTCCCGCGGCCGATGCCGCGGCGGGCGAGCACGCCCGCCACCTCGCGGCTGCGGTCCCGGAGGCCGGCGAAGGTCGTGGTCCGGCCGTGGGCGACCAGCGCGACCCGCTGCGGGTCCCGGTCCGCCGCCCGGTCGAAGCGGTCGACGACGGTGTCCGTGCCGATGTCCGTACGGTCGGCCGGGGCGGGCCGCGGTATCAGGCCGGGCAGCGCGCCGAGCGGGCCGGTGCAGCGGGCCAGGCCGTCGAGCACGCGCAGGTAGTCGTCGAGGAGCCGGCGGGCGGCCCGTGTGTCGTGGTCGCGGTACTCCAGCTTGACCGTGAGCCGGTCGCCGGGCGTGACGACCCAGGTGAAGGGGTAGTGCGTGGAGTCGTCGGCGCGCACCGCGGTGATGCCGTGCCGGGCGTTCATCGCGGCGAACGCGTCCATGTCCAGGAAGTTCTGGAGCACGAACAGGTTGTCGAAGAGCGTGTCGTGGCCACTGGCCCGCTGGATCTCGCCGAGTCCGAGGTGCTCGTGCTCCATCGCCGCGACCCGCGCCGCCTGTACGGCCGACAGGTACGCTCCGGCCGTGTCGCCCGGCCGGGCCCGCGTCCACATGGGCACCGTGTTGAGGAGGACGCCGACGATGTCGGACAGGCCCTCGCCCTCGCGGCCGGAGACCGTCACGCCGAACACGGCGTCACCGCGGCCGGTGCGTGCGCCGAGGAGGAGGCCGAAGGCGCCGGTCAGTACGGAGTTCAGCGTGACGCCGTGCGTCCTGGCCGCCTCCCGCAGCAGTTCCGACTCCTCGGTGGAGAGCGTGTGCACGAGCGTGCGGGGCAGGTCGTCGACGAGGACCGGCGCCGGTCCGGCGAGCAGCGTCGGGCCGGGGAGGCCGCTCAGGTGCTCCGCCCAGAAGCGTTCCGCTCCGGCCGCGTCCCTGGCGTCGAGCGCCCGGGCGTAGTCCTCGAAGGCCGGCGTGGCCGGTACCGGGGGCGTCAACTCGCCCGCGAGGGCCGCCTCGTAGGCGTCGAACAGGTCCCGCAGCACGATCTCGCGGGACCAGCCGTCCCACAGCAGCAGGTGGTAGCTCAGCAGGAGGCCGTCACGGCCGTCGGGCCGCCGCACCACGGTCAGCCGGATCAACGGCGGCTCGCCCGGGTCGAATCCGGTGTCCCGGTCGCGGGCGAGCAGGGCCTCGACGTCCGCGTCCGAGGCGAGGGCGAGCGTGCGGACGCCGACCCGCCGACCCGCGGCGAGGACCTGCACGGCGTCGCCGTCGTCGTCCGTGGTGAATCCGGCGCCCACCACCGGGTGCCTCGCGATCACCCACGCCATCGCCTCGTCCAGCGCGTCGGTGTCCAGCCGCCGGTCGAAGGTGAAGAAGCTCTGCGCGACGTAGTGGCCGGCCGGGCCCGCCAGCTGGGCCTGGAAGAACAGACCCCGTTGGAGCGGGGTGACCGGGGCAGTGCGCTCGGTGGTCGCGGCGCCGTCCGCGATGCGTTCCAGTGCCCGCCGCCAGTACCCGGTGATCTCGTCGGGTACCCCCTCGACGAGGGCGAAGGCCGCGTGCAGGCTGCCGGTGGCCGCGTCGGTCCAGGCGTTGACCTCGACGGCGTACGGGCTGCCCGGGTCCGCGCCGGTGAGGTGCAGGGCCTGCGACTCGTCGCCCCGGCCGAGGTAGTTGAACAGCACCTGCGGGTGGGCGGACAGCAGGGGGGCGGTCTGCGGGTTGAGGTACCGGAGCTGTCCGTAGGCGACGTGCGCGTGCTCGTCCGGCTGGCGTTCGGCCAGCTCGCGGGCGGCCGCCACCGGGTCGGTGTGCGCGCTGAGCCGTACGGGCGCGATGGCGGTGAACCAGCCGACCGTACGGGTGTAGTCGTGGTGGGGCAGCGCCGGGACCCGGCCGTGCCGTTCCAGCTCGACGGCGAGATCGGTGGGCGTGGGCTGTACGTGGGTCAGGGCGGTGCGCAGCGCGCCGCACAGCAGCTCGGTGAGCCCGACGCCGAGTGCGGCGGGCGCGGCACGGGTGACGAGGTCGCCGATGTCGGGCGGGACCACGACGGTGGTCTCGCGGCGCGGCCCCTCGACGGCGGGCAGGAGCGGGGGCGCCTGGAGGGTGGTGATCCAGTGTCCGAGGTCGTCGCTCACGTGGGCGGACCGGGCCGCGAGGGCCTCCGCGTATGCGGCGTAGGGGGTGGTCGGCGGTGCGAGGGGCGTGCCGCGCAGGCCGGCGGCCAGGTCGTCGAGGAGGATCCGCCAGGACACGGCGTCGACGGCGAGGTGGTGCACGGTGACCACCAGGGTCCGGGTGGGCTCCAGCCAGGTGAAGGCGATGACCTCCCCGGCCTCGGGGTCGAGCCGATCGACGGCCTCGTGCGCGGCGGTCGTGGCCGCGGTCGCGGTCGCGGTCGCGGTCGCGGTCGCGGTCGTGGCCGCGGTCGTGGCGTCCGTCGCCCGTTCGGTCGTCGGGTCGGTGGCGCCGGTGGCGTCCGCCCGTACGACGGTGACCGCGCGGACGGGATCGGTGCGCAGGGCCCACACCCCGTGCTCGACGCGCAGCCGCAGCCGCAGGGCGGGGTGGGCCGCCACGACGGCTTCCGCGGCCCGCCGGGCGTCGGCGAAGCCGGTGCCCTCGGCCGCCACGAGCGCCCTGGCCTGGGCGAAACGGGCGAGGGAGCCGCCCAGTTCTCGCCGGCGCAGGATGATCGGTGTGGGGGTCAGCGGCCCGTCCTCGCGGACGGCGGCCGCGGGGGCCGTCTGCGGGGTCTGCGGGGTGTTCGTCGCCAGGTGTTCGGCGAGGGCGCGGGGTGTCCTGAGCAGGAACACGTCTCGTGGCGCGAGCGCGAGGCCGAGTGCCCGGGCCCGGTTGACGACGGTGATGGCGAGGATGCTGTCGCCCCCGGCCCGGAAGAAGTCGCAGTCCCCGTCCACGGCGACACCGGGCAGCGTGTCGGTGAAGACGCCGACCAGCGCGGCGAGCGCCGAGCCGGTCGCGGCCACCGGGGTGTCGTGGTGCGCGGCCCGCTCGGCCAAGGCCCTGCGGTCCAGTTTGCCGTTGACCGTCAGCGGCAGCGCGTCGATGGGGAGGACCAGGCCGGGGACCATGTGCGCGGGCAGCTTCGCGGACAGGAGACGGGTGAGCGCGGCGGCGTCGTCGGGCAGGCGCCCCACGACGTGCGCGACGAGGTGGTCGCCGCCGTCCGCCACGGTCACGGCGACGTCGACCACGCCGTCGAGCTCCCTGATCGCGGACTCCACCTCGCCGAGCTCGATGCGGAAGCCCTTGAGCTGCACCTGGTCGTCGGCGCGGCCGACGAACTCCAGCTCGCCGTCGAGGGTGCGGCGGGCGAGGTCGCCCGTGTGGTACATGCGGGAGCCGCCGCCCGCGAAGGGGTCCGCCACGAACCGGCCCGCGGTGAGTCCCGGCCGGCCCAGGTAGCCGAGCGACACCTGGTCGCCGGCGACGTAGACGGCGCCCACCCGACCCGGCGGGACGGGCCGGAGCCGGTCGTCGAGGAGGTGGGTGACCAGGCCGGGGATCGGGGCGCCGATCGGGCTGACCTCATCGCCGTGCCCGAAGTCCCGATCGGTCAAGATGCGATGGGTGACGTGCACGGTGGTCTCGGTGATGCCGTACATGTTGACCAGCTCGGGCGTGGCGGTGCCGTGCCGCTCGACCCAGCCGCGCAGCCGGCCGAGGTCGAGCGCCTCGCCACCGAAGACGATCCGGCGCAGCGCGGGGAGCGGCTGGCCGGCCCGCCGGTCGGCCTCGATGAACTGGTGGAAGGCCGAGGGGGTCTGGTTGAGCACGGTCACGGCGCGCTCGCGCACCAGCCGGTGGAAGTCCACCGGGGAGCGGGTGAGCGCG
The DNA here is from genome assembly GCF_042871845.1 of Streptomyces sp. NPDC005533. NCBI lineage: Bacteria > Bacillati > Actinomycetota > Actinomycetes > Kitasatosporales > Streptomycetaceae > Streptomyces > Streptomyces sp. NPDC005533. The sequence goes on from NZ_JBIAJH010000037.1 coordinate 54,483, forward strand.
TAGTCCGGCACCAGCAGCTCGGCGCCGTGCGTGAGCGCGCCCCACAGCTCCCAGACCGCGAAGTCGAAGGAGTACGAGTGGAACTGGACCCACACGTCGTGCGGGCCGAAGTCCATGTCGGGCCGGGTGTTCGCGAGCAGGGTCACCACGCCGGAGTGCGGGACGACGACCCCCTTCGGCCTGCCGGTCGAGCCGGACGTGTAGATCACGTACGCGGGATCGTGCCAGCCCGCCTCGGCCGCGGGCGCGGCGGCCGGGTGGGCGGCGGCGGTGGGGTCCTGCGGCGCCTGGTCCCCCTGCACGAGGACGCGGGCCGGCACGCCCGCCCGGTGCAGCAACCGTACGAAGCGGTCCCGCTGTTCCCGGTCCACGAGCACGACCTGCGGTGCGGCGTCCGCGAGGACGTACTCCAGCCGTTCGTCCGGGTACGCGAGGTCGAGGGGTACGTACGCGCCGCCCGCGGTGACGACGGCGACGAGCGCGACGACCTGCTCCAGGGAGCGGGGCACGGCGACGGCGACCCGTTCGCCCGGACCGACGCCGGCCGCGCGCAGCACTGCGGCCAACTCGTCCTTCGCAGCGGTCAGTTCCCCGTAGGTCAGGGACCGGACGGCGCCGTCGAGTGCGCACTGGGTGACGGCGGTCCTGGCCGGGTCCCGGTGCGCGGCGGCGTCGAAGAGCGCGCCCAGGGTCGTGGGGGTGATCCGCTGCGGGCGCCGGGCGTTCTCGGGTGCGAGGTCGTCGACCAGGTCGTCCGGGCGGGTGAGCAGACCGGTGAGGGTGTGGGTGAAGGTCCGCAGGATCGCGCGTGCGCTCGACTCCCGCAGCAGCGCGCCGTCGTGGATGAGGTTGAAGCGCGCCCGGCCGTCGCGGGCGCGTTCGACCACGAGCGTCAACGGGTAGTGCGGGGCGCCTTCGTTGACGATTCCGGTGACGGCCAGGGTGTCGTCGGGTCCCCGCAGTGCTGCCACGTCGGTCGCTACGTCGAAGACGACCAGGGTGTCGAAGAGCGGTCCGGCGCCGACCTGGCGGCCGATGCGCGCCAGCGAGACGTGCTGGTGCGCCAGCACCGCGCTCTGGTGTTCCCGTACGGAGGCGAGCAGCTCGCGTGCCGTGGTGTGCGCGGTCCACCGGGCGCGCACGGGAACGGTGTTGATGAACAGGCCCACCATGTCGGCGATGCCGGGCACGTCCGCGTCCCGCCCGGACACCGTGGAGCCGAACACGACGTCCCTGCCGTACGGGTGCGTGCCGCGCGCAGCCGTGCCGTGCAGGACGCCGTCCAGCGTCACCGCCCAGGCGCTGTGCACGGCCACGCTCAGCGGCACACCGGCGGCGCGGACGGCCTCGTCGATGTCGTCCTCGGGCTCCACGGCCCTGTCGGCGAACCGGTCGGAGGGCGTGTGCCCCTCGGCGACCAGCGAGGGGCCGGGCAGCTCGGCGAGCTGCTCGCGCCACACCCGGTCGCTCTCGTCCTCGTCGCGCCCGGCGAGCCAGTGCACGTAGTCGGCGAAGCCGCCGAGCGGGTGCACGGTGCCGGGTGCGTGGTACTCGGCCAGCAGGGCGCGGAGCATCGGCGGCACCGACCAGCCGTCGGCGATGACGTGGTGCACGGTCTGCACCAGGACGCTGCGGTCGGCGCCCGCGCGGACGAGCGTGTACCGCATCAGCGGTCCGGTGGCCAGGTCGAAGCCCGCGCGACGGTCCCGCTCGGCGAGGTCGCGCGTCTCCTCGTCGGTGATGCCGGGGCGGTCCAGCGTGGTGAACGGGGCTTGCGCGCCGCTCTCCAGTACGGAGACCACCCGGCCGTCGGCGAGGGCGGTGAACCGCGCGGCCAGGTTGGGGTAGAGCGTGAGCAGACGGGTGGCGGCCGCCGCGAGCCGCGCGGGGTCCACCTCCCCCTCCAGGGTCAGCAGCTGCTGCTCCACGTAGCTGCCCGCGGAGTCGTCGTCGAAGACCGAGTGGAAGTACAGGCCCTCCTGCAGCGGGGTCAACGGCAGGACGTCCCGCAGCGCCGGGCCGTCCAGGTCGTCGACGTCGGCCTGGGTGAGCTGCACCAGGGGGAAGTCGCTGGGAGAGTGGCCGCCCTGGTCGAGTGCGGCCAGCCCGGTCAGGGCCTCCCGGAGGTACCGGCAGATGGTGGCGACGTCCTCGTCGGTGAACATCCCGTCGGGCCAGGAGACGGTGGTGGTCAGTTCGTACGCGCCGGCCGACGAGGCGGGTTCGGCGACGGCGTTGAACTCCAGGGCGCGCGGCAGACGCATCCGCGCGTCCCGTCGCTCCCCCAACTGGCCTATTCCGCGCGCAAGTTCCCAGTCCCCGGAGGCTGCGGTGTCGAAGCGGCCCAGGTAGTTGAACAACACCTGGGGCGGGGGTGCGTCGGACCCGGTGCCGCCGCCCAGGTACCGCAGGACGCCGTAGGAGAGGCCGTTGCCCGGGACCCGGGCGAGGTCCTCCTTGACCGCTTTGAGGGCGGCGGCCAGGTACGCGGGGGCGGTGAGGTCCGCCGCCGGGCCCGGGTCGACGGTCACCGGGAAGAGGGTGGTGAACCAGCCGACGGTCCGGGAGAGTTCGGGTTCGAGGCCTGCGGTCCGCGCGACGAGGTGCCCTTCGCGGCCGTGGCCCTCCAGTTCGATGTGCGCGAACGTCTGGTCCTGTCCGAGGTCGCGGCGCCACCGGGCGAGGGTGACGGCGAGCGCGGTGAGCAGTACGTCGTTGACGCCCGCGTGGAACCTGGCGGGGATCTCGCCCAGCAGGGCGGCCGTGACCTCGGGGCCGACCGAGACGGTCGTCACCCGCTCCCGCTCGACGGTGTCGGTCGCGGCCGGCGCGCGCCTGCCCACCGGCGCGTCGGGCCCCGGCAGGGGGCGCCGGTAGTGGGCGCGGTCGGCGTCGAACGCCGTGCGCTCCAGCAACTGTGTCCAGCGCCGGAACGACGTGCCCACCGGGGGCAGTGTGACGGGCTCGCCCGAGGCGAACCGCTGCCACGCCGTGGCGAGGTCCTCCCGCAGGATCCGCCAGGACACGCCGTCGATGACCACGTGGTGGACGACGACGACCAGTTGGCGTGCCGTCCGGCGCCAGACGGCCCGCAGCATCACGCCGTTGTCCGGGTCCAGCCCGGCGGTGGCGAGGGCGACGCACGCGTCGAGCGGCAGGTCGTCCTCCTCCTGCCACCCCGCCCGGGTGCCGTCGGCCCCCGGGATGTCGAAGCTCCAGTGGTCGCCGCGCACCAGCCGGGCGCGCAGCATGTCATGCCGTGCGACGACGGCGGTGAGGATCTCGTCGAGGGCGTCGGCGGTCAGGTCGGCCGGGGTGTTCAGCACCACCGACTGGACGAAGCCGTCGATGGCGTCGGTGGTCTCGCCGAGCCATCGCACGACGGGTGAGCCGGTGACGGAGCCGGTCGCGACGTCGCCGTGGTCCGCGGCGGCCGCGCCCTCGCGGCTCGCCACCGCCGCCAGCGCGCCGATGACGCTGTGGGTGAAGATCTGCCGGGGCGTGACGTGCAGGCCCACGGTGCGCAGTGCGCTCAGCAGCGAGATGGCCAGGAGGCTGTCTCCGCCGAGCCGGAAGAAGTCCTGGTCGACGCCGACCTCGTCGCGTCGCAGCAGCGCCGCGACCGCCGCGCACACCAGGCGTTCGTTCTCGGTGGTCGGCGCGGCGAGCGGGCCCGTCGTGAGGTCGGGTTCCGGCAGCGCGCCACGGTCGAGCTTGCCGTTCGCGGTGAGGGGGAACTCCTTCATCACGACGATGTGGGTGGGCACCATGTACGCGACCATGTGCGCGGCGGCCCACGCCCTGACCTCGTCCGCCCGCAGGTCCTCGCTGCCGGCGGCCGGGATCACGTACCCCACGAGGTAGGTGCCGCCGGTCGTGTTCTTCTTCGCGAGGACGCAGGTGTGGCGCACGTCGGGGTGTTCGGCGAGGCCGATCTCGACGTCCTCGAGCTCCAGGCGCATGCCGCGGATCTTGATCTGGTTGTCGGCGCGGCCGAGGAAGTCCAGCGAGCCGTCCGGGGCGAAGCGTGCGAGGTCGCCGGTCCGGTACAGCCGGGATCCGTCGCCGGCGAAGGGGTCGGCGACGAAGCGTGAGGCGGTCAGGCCGGGCGCGCCCACGTATCCGCGTCCCAGGAGGAAGCCTCCGACGTACAGTTCGCCGCGGACCCCGACAGGGACCGGGCGCAGTTCCTCGTCCAGGACGTACAGCCGGGTGTTGGGGTTGGCCTTGCCGATCGACGTCGACAGGCGTTCGGCGGCGCCCCGGTAGACGACGTGCGAGACGCCGATCGTCGTCTCGGCGGGGCCGTAGCCGTGGTACATGGGTATGTCGAGCCGGGTGCGGAACCGTTCGTACAGCTCCGGGGTCAGCACCTCGCCGCCGCACCACACGTGCCGCAGGCTGTCGAGCCGTCCGGAGTCGCCGGCGATCTCCAGCAGTACGTCGAGCATGGACGACACGAGGTAGGTGAAGGTGACGCGCTGTTCGGCGATCACGTCGAGGAGGTGGTGCGGGTCGCGTTCGCCGCCCGGGCGCAGGACGACCAGTCGGCCGCCGGACACCAGGGGCAGGAAGATCTCGTTGACGGAGATGTCGAAGGACACGGGTGCCTTGAACAGGGAGGCGTCGTCGTGGCCGAAGCCCAGGATCTCGTCGACCTGCCACAGCAGGCGCTCGCTGATCGCTTCGTGCCGGATCATCGCGCCCTTGGGCCGGCCGGTCGAACCGGACGTGAAGATGACGTAGGCGAGCGCGTTGCCGGGGACGGTGATCCCGGTGCCGTCGCCCGGGTGGGAGCCGTACCTCCAGTCGTCGAGGTCGACGACCGCGGCGGGCGGTTCGTCAGGGTCGTGCTCGCCCGGGCCGGTCAGCTGCAGGACGACGCGGGCGTCGTCGACGACGACGGCCCGGCGTGCTGCGGGCCACTCCGGGTCGAGGGGGACGAACGCGGCCCCCGCCTGGAGCACGGCGAGCAGGCCGATCACCATGTCGGCGGAGCGGTTCAGGGAGATGCCGACGACCTGTTCGGCGGTGATGCCGTGGTCGATCAGGTGGCACGCCAACTGGCTGGCCAGTCGCGCAGTCTGACCATACGTCAGCGAGCGGTGTCCGTCGACGACGGCGACGGCGTCCGGCCTGGTCCGGGCCCGCTCGTGGAACATCTCCACGATGGTCGGGCGGACCCGGTCCGCCCCGGTGTCGTTCCACTCGGCGAGGCGCGCGAGCCGCGCCGCCGCACTGGACGGGGCGATGGCGGCGAGGGTCCGGTCCGGGAAGTCGGCCAGGTCGTCCAGCGCGAGCTGCGCGTCGCCCACCGCGACGCCTTCGGGGACGGCGATGCTCCGGCCGTCCGCGCCGACCTCCCAGCCGGGGGCTTCGGCACCGCCGTGGTCGGCCAGGCCGAGGACGTCGGCGAACGGGGTGTCGGGGGTGAGTACCGTGCCGTCCGGGCTGCTGCCCGTCGCCCAGTACGCCAGCGCGATGGCGCACGCGCGGGCGATGGTGCGGTCGCAGTGGTCGCCTGTTCGTCGGCGCACGCCGGCCAGGCGCGTGGGAGAAAGCCGCACGAGACGAGCGGTCGGTTCCGTCATCGAAGACTCAACGCCCCTTCACAGTCCACAAGTCGGCCCACCCGGATCGGGGTGGGCTAGCTGCTCTCGCGCCAGGCCCGCCACAGGCGCGCGTACCGGCCGCCGAGGGCCACCAGCTCGTCGTGCGTGCCGTGCTCGACGACGCGTCCCGCGTCGAGCACGGCGATCCGGTCCGCTGCCATCGCCTGCGTCAGCCGGTGCGCCACGAACAGCGTGGTCCGGCCCGCGCACGCGGCGAGCACCGCCCGTTCCAGCTCGGCCGCCCCCTCGCTGCCCGCTTCCGCCGTGGACTCGTCGAGCACCACCACCGGGGAGCGGCCCAGCACCAGCCGGGCCAGGGCGATCTGGGTGACCTTGGTGACGTCCAGGCGCTCGCCGCCCTCGCCGACCAGGGTGTGCAGTCCGTCGGGCAGCGCGTCGACCCATCCGTCGGCGCCGACGGTGCGCAGGGCGGCCGTCAGCTCGGCGTCGGTCGCCTCCGGCGCGGCCAGCCGCAGGTCGTCGGCGAGCGCGCCGGAGAACACGTGCGTCTCCTGCGTCAGGATGCTCACCAGGGCCCGCGCGCCGGCCTCGTCCAGAGCGGCGAGGTCGGTCGGCCCGATGCGCACCGATCCGGCCTGGGGGGTCCCGATGCCCGCGATCAGCGCGGCCAGGGTCGACTTGCCGGCGCCCGTCGCCCCCACGAGGGCGAGCGAACCGCCGGCCGGAATCATCAGGTCGACGTCCCGGAGGACCGGCTCCTCGGTGTCGGGATAGCGGAACGTGAGCCCCTCCACCCGGACCGGGTACGGCGCGTCGAGCGCCGGTGTGACGCCCGGGGCACCGACCAGCCGGTCCGCCGCGTCCTCCCCCAGCACCCCGACCAGCCGGGTCAGGCTCGCGCCCGACTTCTGCGCCTCGTCGAAGGTGAACATGATGGAGCCCAGCGGGGTGAACAGCCGGTGGAACAGCAGCGGGGCCGCGGACACCTCGCCCAGGCTGGCCGCGTCGGCCTCCAGCAGGGCGTACCCCACCACGATGATCAGGGCCAGGCCGATGAACTCGGCGCGGTTCTCCCGGCCGACGAACCGGCCGAAGAGCCGGAACACCTCGATGCCGAGTTCGCGCACCCGCCACGATTCGCTGGTGACCTTCTCGCGGAAGGCTCCCTCCAGGCGGTACGCCCGGACCGTGTCGATCCCGTTGAGCCCGCTGATCAGGGCCTGCGCCCGATCGGCCTGGACCGCGCGCTGCCGGCGGTAGAGCGGGGCGGACCGGGGCAGGTACCAGCGCAGGGCCAGCGCGTACGCGGGGAGCGCGCCGGCCCCCGCCAGGCCGAGCCGCCAGTCGAGGCCGAACATGCCGAGCGTGGCGATGACCACCAGCACGCCCGCCGAGAACACCGTGGGGACGGCCGTACGGATGCCCCGGGACAGGACGGCCACGTCGTCGCCGACCCGGGACAGCACGTCTCCCCGGCCGACCTGCTCGACGCGTGCGCTCGGCATCCCCAGCACCGCCCGTACGGCGCCTTCGCGCAGCCGGGCGAGCAGATCCGCGCCCAGCCGCCCGACCAGGTAGGTCGACAGGGCGGTGGCCGCCGCGCCGAGCAGCGCGGCGGCCACCATCAGCACCCCCGTCGTGACCAGGACGGAGCGCGACGCGCCCGCCACCACGCCGTCCACGACCCGGCCGAGCAGCAGCAGCGGGAGTACCTGGAGCGCCGCCCCGGCCACCGTGGTGAGCACGGTGGCGGCCGTCAGCCAGGGCACCTCGCGGCAGTGCGCCGTGACCCAGCGGGTGGCCTCGCGCCCGGTCGTCGTGCGCAGGGTCGAGGGGGCGGGGCGCGCGTCGGTGCTCACACGCGGCCGACCGACGTGACGAGTTCGTCGATCGCGTACGGCAGGGACAGCAGTGTGCCCTGGGACATGGCCGCGCCGACGGCCGGGCCCTCGCTGTCCGGCAGGTACGACACCTTGCCGTTCTTGACCGCGGCCAGGTTGGCGAACAGCTCGAACTTCTTGAGTGCCTCGGTGTCGGCCTTGTCGTTGATGACGAAGATGCGGTCGACGTCGACGAGGTCCATGCGCTCGGGGGAGAGCGTGGTGTAGAACTTGCCGTCGGCGATCTTGTCGATCTCGGTCTGGTACCTGAAGCCGGTGCCCGTCACCAGGCGTCCGCGGACGTCGGTGGAGGTGAAGGGGGCCGCCGAGTCCTTGTACCAGGACAGCGCGACGGCGGTCTGGTTCGCGAACTCGGGGTGGGCCTTCTTGGCCGTGTCGAGCTTGTCCTGGATGCCCTTCACCAGCTCGATGCCCTTGGACTCCTGGCCGAGCGCCTTGGCGATGTGGACCGCGTTGTCCTGCCAGGGGGCGCTGAACGGCTCCTTCTCGGCCTTGGTGCGGCCGACCGTCGGGGCGATCTTGGAGAGCTTGTCGTAGGCGGCCTGGTCGATCTCGGAGTAGACCGCGACGATCAGGTCGGGCCGGAGTGCGGCGATCTTCTCGTAGTTGGGGCCGGTGTCGCCGTTGTTCATGACGACCTCGGGGCGGGTGTCGCCCCACTTCTCCTGCACCCACGGCCACTGGGTGTTGATGTCGGGGCTCGTGCCCGGCGGGTTCGGGTACTGGTCGACCATGCCGACCGGCTTGATGCCGAACGCCAGGACGGCCTGGTCGTCGGTGTAGCCGACGCAGACGACCCGCCGGGGGGCCTGGGTGACCTTCGTGGATCCGAACGCGTGCTCCACGGTGACCGGGAAGGTGCCGGCCGCGGCGGCGGGGGCGTCTTCGCCCTTGGTGTCGGCCGGGTCCTCGGAGCCGGAACCGCAGCCGGCCAGGAGGCCGAGGCCGAGGGCCGCAGCGGACAGTACCGCCGTCAGCCGGGTCCGGGAGTGGGTACGAGTCGTTCGCTGGAGAAGCATCCGCAATCCCTTGCTTTCGTGCCGTCCGCTGCGCCCCCGCCCGAGGGCAGGCACACCGTAGCGCGCTCAAGTGAGGCTAGCCTAGCCTTACTTGACCCGGAAGTGTGTCCGATCTATCCGATCTGGTCGGGTCGGCCGGGCCGGGCGTGGGTGCGGCCGATGGGCACGATGAGCGGCCGGTCCCCCACCGGATCCTCGATCACCTCGGCGCGCAGCCCGAAGGCCTCGTGCAGCAACTCGGCGGTGATCACGTCCCGTGGGTGCCCCTGCGCCAGGATCGACCCGGCCCTCATCACGATGAGGTGGTCGCTGTAGCGCGCAGCCAGGTTGAGGTCGTGCAGCACCATGACCACGGTGCATCCCGACTCGTGCAGGTCGTCCACCAGGTCCAGTACGTCGATGGCGTGCGCCAGGTCCAGGAAGGTGGTCGGCTCGTCCAGCAGGAGCAGGTCGGTGCCCTGGGCCAGCGTCATCGAGATCCAGACGCGCTGGCGCTGGCCGCCGGACAGCGCGTCCACCGGACGGTCCGCCAGGTCGGACACCCCGGTCATGGCCAGCGCCCGTTCCACGACGGCGGCGTCGTCCGACGACCACTGGCGCAGCCAGCTCTGGTGCGGGTGGCGACCCCGGGCGACCAGGTCGGCCACGGTGAGCCCGTCCGGTGCGACCGGCGCCTGCGGCAGCAGGCCCAGCTTCTTCGCCACGTCCCGGGTCCGGAGCGTGGCGATGTCCTCGCCGTCCAGGACGACCGAGCCCTTCGTCGGCCTGAGCAGCCGCGACAGGGTCCGCAACAGGGTCGATTTGCCACAGCCGTTGGAGCCGATGATCGTGGAGATCACCCCGGGCGGGATCGCCACGTGGAGGTCGTCGATGACGCTCCGGCCGCCGTACCCGACCGTGACCCCTCTGGCCCCCAGCCGGGAGGTCTCCTGACCCCCGGACGCGGTCCCGTTGATGTGCGATACGGCCACGGTTCCCCCTGGATCACCTGAACTGGACGTGCCTGCATACGAGTCGGTCAACGGAGGTTCGCCCGCACCAGGAGATGGACCAGGAAGGGGCCGCCGATCGCGGCGGTGACCACGCCGACCGGAAGGCTGATCGGCAGGGCCGTACGCGCGACCAGGTCGGCGCCGGTCAGCAGCAGGGCCCCGAAGACGCCGGAGGCCACCATCGGCGGTGTCGGGCACCTCAGCAGACGCATCGCCACCTGCGGCGCGACCAGGGCGACGAACGGGACGGGGCCCGCCGCGCCCACCGCCACGCCGGCCAGCAGGACCGCGCACAGCAGCAGGACCGCCCGGACGGCCGAGTACCGGACGCCGAGGCCCGCGGCCACCTCGTCGCCGAGGTGCATCGGTTTGAACTGGAACGCGGCGCACGCCACGACGACCGTCAGCCCGAGCGTGCCCCAGAGCGCCACCCGGATGTCGTCCCACGAGCGGTTGTCCAGCGAGCCGATCAGCCATGCCTGGGCCCGGGCCACGTCCCTGATGTCGGCCCGGACCAGCAGCCAGGTCGTGGCGGCCTCCATCACGGCGCTCACCGAGATGCCGATGAGGATGAGCCGGAAGCCGTCGATCCCGCGCCGCCAGGCCAGGAAGTACACGAGGAGCCCCGTACCGAGACCGCCCGCGAGCGCCGCCCCCGACAGGCCGACGGAGCCGACGACCGCCTCGGTGGTCCCGCCCGACACCGTCACCAGCAACACAGCGACCGCGCCGGCGCCCCCGGTGATGCCCAGGATGTCGGGGCCGGCCAGCGGGTTGCGCGCGATCGACTGCGTGATCGCCCCGGACACCCCCAGCGCGATGCCCACGACGCATCCGGCCAGGGCCCGCGGCATCCGCAGGTCCATGATCACGAACTCGTCGACCTGCTCGCCCCGGCCGAGGATCGTGGCGATCACCCGGGGCAGGCCGACGGGGAAGTCCCCGACAGCGAGGGACAGGCAGAACACCAGGAACGTCGCCGCCGCCAGCAGCAGGGTGACGCACACCATCCACGGCCGCCAGACGAACGACACCCGGCCGAGCCGGACGCCCGGCGCCAGCGCCGCCCTCACGACCTCGACCTGCACCGCTTCCCCTTCCACGTGGGCCCCGTTCACGCGCTCTTGAACTTTCCGCTCCACACCAGGACCGCGAAGAACGGGGCACCGAGCAGGGCCACCACGACACCGGCGTCCAGCTCACCGGGCCGCACCAGCAGCCGCCCCGCGATGTCGCAGACCAGGAGGACGACGGCCCCGAGCAGACCCGCGTACGGGACCAGCCAGCGGTAGTCCGGCCCGGTCAGGTACCGGGCCACGTGGGCCACCATGAGGCCGAGGAAGGCGATGGGCCCGCAGGCCGCCGTCGCCGCTCCCGCCAGCAGCGTGACGGCGACGATGCCCACGGCCCGGGTCAGCGCGATGTTGACGCCCAGCCCGCGCGCCACGTCGTCGCCGAGGTTGAGCAGGTTGACGGCGGGCAGCGTGGTCAGGGCCAGCACCAGCCCGACGGCGACGAACGCGGACACCGGCCGGATGACGTCGAATCCGACGCCGGCCACCGAGCCCGCGTTCCAGAAGCGCAGCGCGTTCAGCGAGGCCTGGTCCGACAGGGCGACCGCGGTGGTCATGGCGGCCAGGAACACGGTGATCCCCTGCCCGGCCAGGGCCAGCGTCAGCGGATTGCCGGCGCCCCGGCCGATGCTCGCCAGCCCGAACACGACGACACCGGCGACCGCCGCGCCCAGGAAGGCGAACCACACGTACTGGAACGGGCCGGCGAAGCCGAACACGGCGATCACCGTCACCACCGCGAAGGAGGCGCCGGCGTTCACCCCGAGCAGACCCGTGTCGGCGATCGGGTTGCGCGTGTACCCCTGGATCAGGGCCCCGCCGACGCCCAGGGCCATCCCCGCCACGACCGCGAGGACCGTCCTGGGCACGCGTACGGTCCGCACGATGAGCCTGATCTCGGTGAGCCGCCGGTCCGGGTCCGGGGCCCCCGTCAGCCCCTGCCACACTTCGGCCGGGCTGAGCGCGCGGGCACCGACGGCCAACGACACCACCACCGCGGCCAGCAGGATCGCCAGAAGCGCCAACGACCCCGCAATGCGGCGCCTGCGGGGCGCCGTCGCCCCCTTGGGCGCGGGACGCGCCACTGTAGTCGTGCCCATGTCGCTGTACGCCATCCCCTTCGCTCCCCCGGCGAACCCGTCGGTGGCACCCGCCCCCAGGCGGTCCACGTGCGGTCGGACCGGTCCGTGTCCCGGCTAGGTCGTCTCTTTCGGATCTTGCCGGTCAAGCCCGCGTCGTCCGGTGCCGTGCATCGGCGTGTTGGCGGGGCGCCCTTGTACTGGACGTAC
>NZ_JBIAJH010000038.1:0-65831 GCF_042871845.1 Streptomyces sp. NPDC005533
CGAAGCGACCGCTCCGATCCCCGCCGCCACAGCGGCATGAGACGGCTCTCAAGAGCCCGTCACTGCGGCTTGACAGCATCATTGGGAATCTCCTTGCGGGGGTGGGCGGCGGCTGCTGCCTCGGGTTGCGCCGCGCCCGGTGGCTACCCGCCTGCCGGCCGACGTAGTGCTGTGAACGGAAGGGTTCACCGAGACGTGGCGTCGGGCACGGGACCTCGCCCCACGAGGGCGCCACGCCGGACGCGCCGTGTTTGACGCACACATGCGGGCCGGACCCGCTGGAGGTCTCGGCCGTCACCTTTGCCAACGGCCGCGACGACGTCGGCGTGTACGTGCCCGTCTTCGCGACTGCCGGCGTCGGCGGGATGACCGTGTACGCCGCGGTGTTCCTCTTCGTGCCGCCGGCCGAGGTCCGCGACGCGAAGTAGGCGGAGTTGTCTCGGCCGCATCATTCCGCCTGGCTCGGTGATTGCTTCTGACCTCGTCGGGGAGGCGTGGCTGTCTGACACAACCGTGAGAGCTGGTGTGGTCTCTGTCGGTGCGGCGGGCGTGATCGGTCTGGTGGCGCCGGCCAACGTCCGGGCGCCGGAACCGACTTCCGCCCTCTGGGAGGCGTGGGTTGGAGGGACCCCGGAGGAAGCGCAAGTTTTGAGCATGTTCAAATAGGAGCGCGTGCGGCCGCAGGGTCGGACATCCCACCTCTGGGGAGAGGTCTGTGAACATGCGCGGATGGCGTGCGATCGTTCTCGCGATCACTGGTGTGGTTCTCACAGCGTCTTGCGGGCACGGCGCAGCCGTCCATGCGGCGGTGATTCCGCAGGAGCAGCTGGTAGGGACGTGGACCAGCCCAGCAGGGACGTCCCTGACCTTCTCGAAGGAACACACCTTCAGTGGAACGGGATTCGACAAGGTCAAAGCGATGGATGACTGTGCCCATCCCGAGAAGCTGTCCAGTGGCCGCTGGGCCTTCTACGCCAGCCCCAAGGGCGACCGCGTCATGGTCCCCGACGAGACCGCCACACGTGGCTATGACCTTCGGCTGTTCTTCGCTGAGGATGCATCGTGCACGGTGTGGGTCTACCTCTACGGAAACTTCGGAGACACAGAGGATCCCAGCATGTGCCCTACGGATGACCCGGACGCGGGATGTCCTCCCGGCGGCTACATGAAGCGGAGCGAGGATGGCACCCGCTCCTGACAACCATCGAAACCGGACCTGGCCGTCGACGACGCCGAACGACAGGCCCTCCGCGGCCTGACCCAGGACTGCTCCACGACCACCGTCGTCTACGAGCCCACCCTGTAAGGCCGGTGGCAAGCCGCGCACCACGCGAGAGCGGCTGCGGCTGCCATCACGCAGGAGCAGCTCGACCACGCAGGAGCGGCTGCGCACCACCTCGACATCGCGACGTCGCGCAGGCCCGGGGGCGGACCGGCTGGCCCCCCGGTTACGCGTTCTTGGCGTCGATCTCGGCGATCAGGCCCTCGATGAGGGTCTTGATCTCGTCGCGGATGGGACGGACGGCCTCGACGCCCTGGCCCGCGGGGTCTTCGAGTTGCCAGTCGAGATAGGTCTTGCCGGGGAAGTACGGGCAGGCGTCGCCGCAGCCCATGGTGATGATGTAGTCGGAGGCCTGGGCGGCCTCGGGGGTGAGGACCTTCGGGGTCTGGTCGGAGATGTCGATGCCCAGCTCGGCCATGGCGGCCACCGCGGAGGGGTTGATCTTCTCGCCGGGCATCGAGCCGGCGGAGCGGACCTCGACGCGGTCGCCGGCGAGGTGGCGCAGGAAGCCGGCGGCCATCTGGGAGCGGCCGGCGTTGTGGATGCAGACGAAGAGAACGGACGCGAGCGGGGACGCGGACATCGGCTTTCCTTCACGGCGGTCGGCCGCGGCAGGGGCTCCGGAGCTGCGGCATGATGCGGCAGAGACTGGTATCAGCCCTGCCTGATGTGACAGTATCAGCGGATGATGACATCAGTCGACACTGATCTGATGCGGGTACTGGCCGACCCGCTGAGGCTCAAGATCGTGACGCTCCTGGCCCGGGAGACGCTCTGCACCACCCACCTCATGGAGGAGACGGGCGCGAAGCAGACGAACCTGTCCAATCACATGAAGGTGCTGCGCGAGGCCGGGGTAGTGGAGACGGAGCCGTGCGGGAGGTACATCTACTACCGCCTGCGCCCCGACGTCATCGAAGCTCTCGCCGGTCAGTTCGCCGACCTCGCGGCGACCGCGCGCGCCACCTCCGAAGCGAACCTCAAGCGGTCCTGCCCCTAGCCTGCCGCGGCGGCCCGTCCCTCCTGCCTCACCTGCCCTGAGGAGAAACCGTCTTGACCGCCACCCAGCCCGTCGACGCCGCCCCCGCGACCCAGCCGGCCATATCCGCCGACGCGCCCCGGCCCGCCGCCGCCCCCGCCCCCGGCGCCACCCCGCCCCGCACCCCGCTGATCGCCCGCGCCGCCGCCGAGCTGGTCGGCACCGCCGCCCTGGTCGCGGTCGTGGTCGGCTCCGGCGTCCAGGCCACCGAACTCACCGACGACGTCGCCCTGCAGCTGCTGGCGAACTCCACCGCCACCGTCTTCGGCCTCGGCGTCCTCATCGCCCTCCTCGGCCCCGTCTCCGGCGCGCACTTCAACCCGGCCGTGACCCTGGCCGAGTGGTGGACCGCACGCCGTGGTGGCGCCGGCGTCACCGCCCGCGAGACCGCCGTGTACGTGCCCTCGCAGATCGCCGGCGCGATCGTGGGCGCCATCCTCGCGGACGCGATGTTCGGCCAGCCCCTGGTGAAGTGGTCGCAGCACGACCGCGCCGCCGGGAACCTGCTCCTCGGCGAGGTCGTCGCCACCGCCGGACTGATCCTGCTGATCTTCGGCCTGGCCAAGACCGACAGGCTCCGCTTCGCTCCCGTAGCCGTCCCCTCCTACATCGGCGCCGCCTACTGGTTCACCTCCTCCACCTCCTTCGCCAACCCGGCCGTCACCATCGGCCGCGCCTTTACCGACACCTTCGCCGGCATCGCCCCCGCCTCGGTGCCGGGCTTCATCGCCATGCAGCTGCTCGGCGCCGCCGCCGGTCTCGCGCTCGTCGCTGTCATCTTCATGCGCGCCAGGACCAGCCAGGAGCAGTCCGCGGCATGACGGAGCAGACGGACGTGGTGGTGGTCGGCGGCGGCCAGGCCGGGCTCGCCGCCGGCTACCACCTGCGCCGACTCGGCATCGAACACGTCATCCTCGACGCCTGTGCAGCGCCCGGCGGAGCGTGGCAGCACACCTGGGACTCCCTGCGGCTGTTCTCCCCGGCCGCCTACTCCTCCCTCCCGGGTCGGCTCATGCCCGTCCAGGAAGGGCAGCCGTATCCCGGGGCCGCGCACGTCGTCGACTATCTGGCGGACTACGAGAAGCGCTACGAACTCCCTGTTCGGCACGGCGTACGCGTCGCGGCCGTCCACCGCGACGCCACCTTCCTGAGAGCGGAGACGGACCGGGGTGACTGGCGGGCCCGAGCGGTGATCAGCGCCACCGGCACCTGGGGCCGCCCCTTCCTGCCCGTCGTCCCCGGCCGCGGGGAGTTCACCGGCCGGCAGCTCCACACCGTCCAGTACCGCAGCCCTGCCGAGTTCGCCGGGCAGCGCGTGATCGTGGTCGGCGGCGGGAACTCCGGCGCGCAGATCGCCGCCGACCTCACCGGCCACGCACATGTGACCTGGGTGACCCGGCGGCCCCCGCGCTACCTCGCCGACGACATCGACGGCCGCGCCCTCTTCGACGCGGCGACCGCCCGCCGACGCGCCCTCGACGAGGGACGCACCGACACCGGCGGCGTCGCCTCCCTCGGTGACATCGTCGCCGTGCCCCCGGTCCGCGCAGCCCGCGACACCGGACTCCTCACCGCGAAGCCGATGTTCACCCGCCTCACCGCGACCGGCGCGCAGTGGGCGGACGGCACCCGCAGCGAGGCGGACGCGGTCATCTGGTGCACCGGCTTCCGGCCGGCCCTCACCCACCTCGCTGGCCTGCGCCTGCGCGGCACCCGCGGCCACATCGCCACCGACCGCACCCGCGCCGCCGACGAGCCGCGCCTGCACCTCCTGGGCTACGGCGACTGGACCGGCCCGGCCTCCGCCACCCTCATCGGCGTCGGGCGCACCGCCCGCGAAGCCACCCGCGAGCTCGCCCTGCTGATCCGCTGACAGGCGAAGCGGAATCCCTGCACCGCGGAGGGCCAGCGGCGCGTAACGCGCTGCACGGCCGCAACGAACACGCGCCCGGTCCGCGCCGGTTCGCTGCGAACGACGACGCGAACGCCCTCACCCTGGTCGTGGACACCCCCCGCGGCCTTCGGGACTGCGGCAGAGCCCCCGGTGCCCCTCGGTGACGAACAGGTGCGCTCCTACGAGTTCGCCGCGGCGGATGCCGAGACGCAGCCCGCGGAGATGGACACCGACCTCATCGCCGAGGGGGCGGGACGCTGTTCTCCGCGCCCTGCTCCCGCAAGCGCCGGCCGGAGACGACGGCACCCGCGCCCACCAGATGGCCGGCCCGCCTGGTGCTGGAGGACGTGGCACTCAGCCTTTTGAATCCCTGCCGAGCACGTCACAGGGCGGTTCCGCCGCATGCTGGACCAGACCCTTGCCCGGCAGCTCATGGTCGGCGCCGCCGCCCGCTTCGGCCGCGACACGCAGGTCGCCTTCATAGCCTTCGTGCAGCTCAGACACCACGAAGTCTCCACCGGAACGAGCCGCTGCCTCGAGCCCTCGGCGACCGGTGTCCTACTCACCCCGCGCTACGACGGCACCCGGCCGTGGGACACCAGCGCGGGCCGCGTCCACGGCGACCTGGATCTCACCGAGGAGCGGACAGTCGTCCGCTCGTCGATCACTCCACGAGCGCGCTACGGCGCTCCAGCAAGGTCACGTCCCGCCAGATGCCGTGGTGGCGGCCGAGGCGTTCGCGGGTGCCGATCACGCGGAAGCCGGCGCGCTGGTGGAGGGCGAGGCTGGCGGTGTTCTCGGGGAAGATCCCGGCCTGGATCGTCCAGATTCCCGTGGCTTCGGTGGAGGCGATGAGCGTTCGCAACAAGGTGCGGGCGACGCCGCGGCCGCGGGCGGCGGGGTGGACGTAGACGGAGTGCTCGACCACCCCGGCGTACGCGCACCGGTCGGAGACGGCGCCGGCCGCGATCCAGCCCCGCACCGTCTTGTCCTCGTCGAAGGCGACGAAGCGGTGCTCGGCCAGCTTCGCGGCGTCGAACGCGGACCACCCGGGCGCCGTGGTCTCGAAGGTGGCGTCGCCCTCGTCGATCCCGGCCTGGTAGATCGCGAGAACCTGTTCGGCGTGCTCGGGCAGCATGGCGCCGATGTGGATCGCGGTCATGCCGTCTTCGCGGCGCCGGCCAGCAGCGTGCCCATCGCGGCCACGACGGACGGCTCGACCCGGTAGTACACCCACGTACCCCGGCGCTCGGAGGACAGCAGGCCGGCCTCCTTGAGCTTCTTCAGGTGGTGGGAGACGGTCGGCTGGGAGACCCCGACGTCGGAGATGTCGCACACGCACGCCTCGCCGCCCTCGTGGGAGGCGACGGCGGAGAACAGGCGCAGGCGGACGGGGTCGCCGAGGGCCTTGAACATCCTCGCCGCGGCCTCGGCCTCCTCGGCCGACAACGGGCGCTCGTTCAGCGGCGGACAGCACGCGGCGACGGCGTCGGTCTCCAGGAGCGGCAGAGCGTTAACATTCGACATACGTCTATGTTGACATATGTCGAACTAGTGCGGGAGGGGCTCAGTCCCGTGCGGGCCGTCCGTCCGGCCGGCGGGCGGCGGGCGGCGCGCACGGCGTCGCGGCCGCAGCCGCGCCGCCCCGGCGTGGGCGAGGCAGGCCCCGTCGCGGTGACGGTGGCGGCCGACGGCGTCGAGGGCCCGTCCAGCCCGGCGAGGTAGGCAGGTCAAGCCGGTAGCCGGTGGCCAGGATGACCGCTTCCACCCCTTCCGTACTGCCGTCCGCCCAGGCGACCTTGGCGCCGTCCGGGCCGGTGAACAGCGGGCGCCGGTCGGACAGGCCGCCGGTCAGGCCCGCCCGGTAGCGGCCGTCGTCATGACGGACGGGCTGGTTGGGAGGAGTGAGCCGGAAGTGCAGGTCTCGGCCGAGCAGGCGCTGGCGGGCGAACTCCACCTGCGCGCGGGTCGCCAGCGCCGTGCGCGCCACCCCGGCCAGCTAGGCGGCGGCCTGGACTGCGGAGTCGCCCGCCCCCACCGCGACCTGGGCGGGCCCGCGGTAGTCGGCCACCAGCTCGATCGGGAAGGCGCCGGAGTCCGCGCGGACGCCGGAGACGTGCGAACGGGCGCGGATCTCAGCGTCCAGGGCGTTGCGGCCGAGGTAGGAGATGACCTTGTCCCGGTGCGGGTAGCGGTCCGGCCGCCGAACGCCAGGCCCGGCAGCGAGCTGAACCGGGCCGGGGAGAACAGGGTCGGGCTGTCGTAGGTGCAGCGGCCAGCACCACCGGCGCCAGCCCCCTCCCGACCGGTGCGTGCGGCCAGCCCCGACTGCCCGCCCCCGATGACCGCGACCTCCACGTGCTCCAGCACGCCCCCCCCGGAATTCGACAAACGTCTATGTTGACGAGCATCGAAACAGGTGTCATGCTGATCACGTAAGACATCGACATACATCGAAACAACGAGGAGTCGACCGTGAACGCGCCTGCCCCCACTGACCTGCCTGTCGTCGTGATCGGGGCCGGCCCCGCCGGACTGGCCGCCGCCGCCCACCTCGAAGACCGTGGCCTGGACTTCCTCGTCCTGGAGGCCGGCCCGCACGCCGGAACCGCCCCCCGCGACTGGGCCCACGTACGCCTGTTCTCCACCTGGGGCGAGGTCGTCGACCCGGCCGCCGAAAAACTCCTCGCCCCCACCGGCTGGGTCAAGCCCGACCCGGCCACCTACCCCACCGGCGGGGACTGGGCCGAGTCCTACCTTCAGCCCCTCGCCGACGTCCTCGGAGACCACCGCGTCCGCTACGGCGCCCGCGTCACCGGCGTTTCCCGCACCGGCCGCGACCGCCTCGTCGACGCCGACCGCGACACGCAACCCTTCCTCATCCACGTCGAGACCGCCGACGGCCGCGAGGAACGCGTCTTCGCCCGCGCCGTAATCGACGCCTCCGGTACCTGGTCCACCTCCAGCCCCGCCGGCGCCAGCGGGCTTGCCGCCCTCGGCGAGAAGGCCGCCGCCGACCGGATCACCTACCACGTCCCCGACCTCAAGGACCCGGCCGTCCGCTCCCGCTACGCGGGCAAGCGCACAGCCGTCATCGGCTCCGGTGCCTCCGCCTTCACTGCCCTCGCCTACCTCGCCGACCTCGCCAAGAGCGACGACGGCGCCGGCACCAAGGCCGTGTGGATCCTGCGCCGCGGCATCTCCGGCTCCACCTTCGGTGGCGGCGAAGCCGACCAACTCCCCGCCCGCGGCGCCCTCGGCCTCGCCGCCAAGGCCGCGGTCGACACCGGCCACGCGGATGCGGTCACCGGCTTCCGCACCCAAGCCATCGAGCGCGACACCGACGGACGCCTGCTCCTCGTGGGCGAGGACGGCCGCCGCCTCGACCCCGTCGACGAGGTCATCGTGCTGACCGGCCTGCGCCCCGACCTCACCTTCCTCGACGAACTCCGCCTCGGCCTCGACGAACGCCTCCAGGCCCCCACCGCCCTCGCGCCGCTGATCGACCCCAACCAGCACTCCTGCGGCACCGTCTACCCCCACGGCGTGAACGAGCTCGCCCACCCGGAGAGGGACGTCTACCTCGTCGGCATGAAGTCCTACGGTCGCGCCCCGACCTTCCTCGCCATGACCGGCTACGAACAGGTCCGCTCCATCGCCGCCCACCTCGCCGGCGACCAGGAAGCCGCCGAACGCGTCGAGCTGGCCCTCCCCGAGACGGGGGTGTGCGGCGGAGCCGGCCTCTTCGACCAGCCCGAGACCACCGAGCAGCAGAGCGGCGGCTGCTGCGCGAACCCGGCCACCGTCACCATCGGCGCCCCCGCCCCCGCCTCCACCAGCGGCTGCTGACCCAGGTCGATGTCCAGGCGTGCCTCCGGCGTCAGCTCACCGAGCCGCTGGCGCTGCTCGGCGGTCAGACGGGGGAGACGTGCGACGACGCCCAACACACCCGCGCCCAACTCGTTGGGCACCGGTGAAAACCCCGATCTCCCGCAGGGGCGCCGGCGGGCGCCACGTGGTGGCACTCGCCCCGCTCTGCCCCCGGTGCCCGGACGAGGACCTGGTCATCGCCGATCCGGCCTGCACCGTGATCTTCCGCCGGGTTGTCCTGTGCGGCTCCTGTCCCGCCGGCCGGCCGAGCCGGGGGGAGGCGGAGCTGGGGCCCGCGGACCTCGCATGGCGGTGGCGGATCGCGGTGTCACGGACTTGATCGCCGCGTACCAGGAAGACAGGTGGGTCCCGTGCAGGGACGAGCTGGAGTTTGCTGCCGGGCCGGTCTGCCAGGGCCGGCTGACCCGCGTGCGTGGGAGCGCCTACCTGCTGCTGCGCCACGTAGCCGCCGACGACTCCGCACTGCACACGGTCCGGCGCCTGATCGACATCCTGGCCACAACGGCAGAGCAACCCCCGGATGAGCCCCTGAACGACACTGGCTGATCTTGCCTTGCTACCTCGGCGACGGAGTTCGCTGTCCGTGGGGGAGGACTTGCTGGTCTATGAATTGTCGGGGCAGTCAGGCTCAGTCCAGGTCGCGACGAGATCACGGCAGACGACCGTGAGGGAGCCGTTCCAGAACGCGATCTCGTGGCTGCAACCGTTCTGGTGGGGCAGGACCTCATCGAGGATTACGGTCCCGAGGTCTGCCCAGTCGTTTTCCTCGACGCCCCCGGCATCAAAGCTGGACACGCCGTCGTAGTGGATGACGAGGTCTTCGTCGTGCTTCCAGCAGTTGTGCCGGAACTGGATCTCCATCTGCTGGTCATCAGCTCCGACAGTGCGGACGTACTGGACCTCCAGGTCCTTCACACACCGTTTGCTGTGGAAGTCGTAGTGCTCTGGGGCAGTCGCGAAGCCCCGGGCTCCGACTGGCAGATCGTCAGCAAGCGAGGGCAGAAGCTCCAGGTATCGAGCAGGCGATATGACACCTGACAGGTTGCCGACCTGTGCATCGAGGTTGATGTAACGCATCGCCCTTCCTCCCCGCTCGTGGCTCTGCTGGCCAGCGAATCGTCGCACGATCATCATGTTGTCGGCCCGGGGATGGATGCTGCTGTACCCGGTTCTGAGCTGCGTCGGGGTTTGGTGTCGACCTTGTGGTGTGCGGGACGGGAGCAGGACTCCAGGGCCGAGACAGCGCGACCGATACCTCATGCTGGTCCACCTGCCCCACGGCTGTGCCACCGACTGTGTCCGCGACGCCCTGGTCGAGACCGTCAGCGCCCCGCCCACCGTCAGGTTGGCGGGGCGCAGTGGTCGTGAACCTCAGCTGTCGGTCAATTGATCAGCCCGCACTTAGAACTCGACTTCCCCTTCGAGTGATTCGACTCCCCAATGGGTGACGGAGACCTTAACCGTGTCCGGGGCGCCCGGGCTGCTGTCGCTCTCCAGGATGTCGAGGGGCCTGCGGTCGGCAGCCGGATTTCCAGGCCAGCCAGCTGTTGGCGCTGTTACGGAAGGCGGCGGAGGTGAAGGCCAGCGGGTAGCGGGACGGGGCCATGAGCTGCTGAGGCTGGGGCGGTCAGCCGGTAGCCAGCACGCGCAGGAGCGGGCGCTCCGTACGCCGGTGCAGGTCCCGGAGGTGGGACAGGGCGTCGGCGTCCAGGGACGTCACGCCGTGCAGGTCCACCAACAGGTCCCGCTCGTCGGCGGTGACGTGGTCCAGGGCTCCGCAGAAGCGCCGCGCCGGCCTCCTCGTCGAGTTCGCCGTCGGCGCTGACCAGGACCGAACCGCCGCAGCGCTGAACACTCAATGGGGGCGGCCGCATTGTCGTGGTCCCGCCGGACAAGGACGCGCCCTGATCGTGCGCACGCGCGCGACGGGATCCGCTCTCGCTCCCGGACGCGACGGCGGGTGTCCTCGGTGAGGCCGCGAGCGGCGCTACCTGAGAGTGATGGGCTCGTCGAGCCGGTCCCGACACCCGGCCGCCTGCGGGCCTCCGCTACGTTGTGGCCCATGGACATGCGGACGACCATTGAGGGCCTGGCCGAGGAGGCCGAGCGGCAGCTGCACGACAAAACGTGGGAGCCCACCGACGCCGACCGTGCCCTGGCGGCGCAGGCCGCGGTCGACTTGGCCGCTGCCGTCGGCCCGCCCGACCTCCAGCAGGCTCTGACGCCAGTGGAGCGGCTGGAGGACCTGCGCGAGGCCCTCGCCGTGATCGCCATCGCCACCGCGCGCATCCACGGTCCCCTGGCCTGGCTTCTGGCTGCCGCCAGCACCGCGCTGGCCCCGATCCTGCACTGGCGCGCCCTGGCTGCCGAGGCCGGTCACACCTTCGGCACCATCGAGGCCGGACCCGAATGGTACGCCGAAGCCGAGGACGCCGTCCGTCGCCTCCAGGCCGTCCTCGCCGTCCTCGGCGCCCCCTGAACCCCTGTTCCTACGTGCCTACGTGCCTACGTGTCGGGGAGATTGACCGGCGGTGCCTGGCGCAGCCAACGTGGCGGTGACGGACGCGGCCAGCCTCGGTGGCGACCGCTTCGTGCCGCTGGCCGAGGTGTACGACTCCGAGCGGAGGCCGTCGTCGGCGGCGCGGCGCGAGGCGTACGCGTACGACGAGCGGTCCCCGGACACGCTGATCGTGGTCTCGGCCGCGTCCAACCGCTCGATGGCGGACAAGGATCCGGCGGCCGCCCTCGTAGGCCGGCTCTGGGCTCTCTACGCCGGGCCGACCGCTGGTGCAGCGGGCGGCCCGGGCAAGCCGGGCCCGGCATCAACCGGGCTTGGCGTGAGACTCGTGGTGAGGGGTGGTCGTAAGCCCGTCTCAGTTGCCGATTCCGGAGGTGCCGAGGCCCGAGTTGCCGATGCCGTGGCTGCCGATACCCGAGTTGGCGATACCCGCGTTGCCCAGACCCCAGTTGAGGATGCCGGCGTTGCCGACGCCGTGGTTCAGGATGCCGGCGTTGCCGACGCCGTCGTTGAGAGCGCCCGCGTTGCCGACACCCGAGTTCCCGAAGCCTGAGCTGCCCACTCCGTCGGCGCTGGCAGCGCCGGCGCCGCAGAGGGCCAGCACTGCCGCTGCTCCCAGAGCGGTCGTCACACGGAGAAGAGTTTTACGCATGGTTACGTACCTCCTGCTTTGGGGGTCTTTGCCCACTATCCTTAACATATAGTCGGCCCCACAGCTCGGACCCCAGGGATGTCAGGCCCTCAAATGGAACAATCCGGCGATCGGTGGCGTCTCCCGTCGTCGTGAACAACACGCCGCGCCGACTGACAGGGTGAATTTGGAACTGCTGACGCAGGCCTGCTCGTCGATGGGCTCTGGCACACCTGCCCGGATAAGGATTCGTCTGAAGACGACGGGGGCTCTACCCTGAGCCGCAGCGGGAATGCGCGCATTCCCGCAGGTTGCGGTGCCGTGGCAGAGCGGTCTAATGCGATCGACGTGGGGGAGGCTCCTCTCACGTCGACTGACGGGGACGGGGCGGGCCTGCTCCTATCTGTCTCGCGGGTTCAAATCCCGTCGGCACTGCAACCGACCTGGACTGGCCCAGCACACGGGATTGCCACGCCCGTCTCGGTCCAAGGAAGTTGAGCCAGAACGCCGGAACCCGGCCGAACCCGGCCGGAGGCGTCGCCCACCACGTTGCCACGGCGACGCCCGCGAGTGCGGCACCCGGCGTGTTCGTGGCCATGAGCCATTGCCAGGCCCGGCGCACCCGAACGCTAAGAGGGAATGCGACCGCGCCAACGTCTCAGCCGATCTCTCGACCAGCGGGCCGCCTTCGCCTCGGCAGCTCGCTCACCAGTGCCCCGCGACGGGGCGGGCCGGGCGCGAGCCCCACAGCCGTCCGTGTGCCGGAGCGCGGCCTCCGTCGCGGCATTTGGTGGCCCGGGCTGCACCCCGTACCTCCGAACCTCCCCGGCGCGTGGAGACCCGGCCCTCAGCCGGTCGCCCTCAGGGCTGCAGCAGTGGCCTCGGTCACTGCCGGATGCTTCCGTCCGTCCAGGCGGAGGCACCCGCGACCGTGCGTCTTCCGCCGGGCCGGACGGTCCGGCCGAGCCGGCACCCGGCCATCCCCCGCCACCCGCACGCCGAACCGGCACGCCGAACCGGCGAGGACAAGGGCGCCGACGAAGCGCGGGCCCGGGCCCGGGCCGGGGACGGCGTCCGGAAAGGCAAGCCGCTTGCCGCTCAGCCGCACGCGGGCGCGCTGCGGGCAGGTCAGCTCACGCTCATCCCCCGCTCCGGCCACTCGCCCCGCTCCGTGTGCAGCGCGTTGAGCTTCCGCGACGCCTTCAGGAAGGTGTAGTCGACCTGCGCGTCCTGGACCGTCGAGGTGCAGGACGCCTTGTCCATGGTCAGCCGTCGCTCGAAACGCTCCGGGTCGTCACCGAATTCGTACTCCACCAGATCTTCGGTCTCCGAGACCTTCCGGAAATACACGATCGCGGCCATTTACCATTCCCCTTCGATGTCTTCGCGCTTGTCCAGCGGCCCGGATTCCTGCCAATTGTGCGTCTCGTTCGCGACCCGGTGCGCCTCCTGGTAGGTGGAGCCCGGGTTCTCGCGGAGGTACGTGAGCTCGGCCAGCTCGTGTTCCAGAAGCAGCCGGTCCTCCGGTAGTCCGTTTCCCGAGCGCAAGCGGATCCAGGCGTCCGCGATCTCCGCATCCGCGTCGAACTTCCGCGTCACGACACCTCCCGTTTCGTAATCCACGATGGGATGCTCCGTGTCGAACACGTGCTTCTTCACCGCGGCGATCTCCGCCGGGGTGAATCCGGTGGAGCCGTTGTCCCGGGCCAGCCCCTGCGTGTGACCGCTGATCGCGTCGATGTCCCGGTCGTTCTTCAGGAAGTCCGCGTACGCGTCCTCCGCCCACTTGGTCTGGGCCGGGTCGTCGAGGAGCTGCCGGGGCCGCCTCCTGCCACCGGTCAGCCATTCGTCGGTGTGCCGCAGGCCCGTACTGGCGGCTCCCTCCAGGCCCTCCCGCAGGGCGAGTCTCGTCCCCGCCCGGGCACCGCCCATGCCCTTGGTCCCGATGAGATCCGGTACGAACCGGCCCAGGCCCTCGCTGAAGTCGCCCTTCAGCGTCTCGATCAGCCCGGCGGGGATGCGTTCCGGGTGGGCGGCCGTGGAGACCAGACCGGCCAGGGTCATGTTGAGGTTCTGCTGGTACTCGGCCGGGTGGGTCAGGTTGTACGGGTCCATCGGGTTCAGGCCGCGCGCGAAGTTGACCAGGCCTGCCGTGCCCTTGACCACGCCGCCGACGAAGTGGTTGAGCTCCACCCCCTGCGCACCGTAGTAGTCGGTGATCCCGGCCAGGGCCCGGTCCGTCGCCGAGGGCTCCTTCGGGGCGTGTTCCACGGCCGCGTCCAGCGCCTTGGCCGCGTTCGCCGCGGCCTCGTCCCGCTGCTTGCGAGCCTCGTTCAGGATCTCGTGGGCCCGCGTCCCGTCGGCCTTGCCCACGTCGACGGGCTTCTGCGGCACCGGTCCGGGGTCCTTGCCGGCCTCAGCCGCCGCGGTGTACGCGTGGGCCTTGGCGGCGTAGTCCTCGTGGGCCTCCTTCGCGGCCTTCACCGCCGCCTTGTACAGGTCGATGGCCTGCTGCGCCTGCTTCTGCGCCCACTCCACCGTCTCCGCGTACCGGTTCAGCGCCCCCGCCGCCGCCTCGCAGGCGTCGGAGGCGTGCAGCCAGTCAGTGGGATGCATCGCGAACTTCTCCCGGAAGGCGTCGGCGGCCTGCCCCTTCCAGTGGCCCGAGTCCAGCGCCCGCATGCCCTGGCCGACCCGGTCGAAGGCCCCCCGGAAGTCGGTCAGGTGCTTCGCCGACTCCCGGATCTTCGCCGGCTTGCCGTGGACGAGCTCGTCCGCCTGCTCGCTCTGGCCGAGCTGCTGCTCGCCGACCGAGGCACCGAGGTCCGAGGCGACGTCGTCGCCCCAGTCCTCGACCTTGTCCGCCCAGTCGTCCGCCCCGACGTAGTCCAGACCCGCGCCGATCCCGTCGGTGGCCTTGTCGACGCCCTGACCGACGACCTTCTTCGCGCCCTCCCAGCCGTCGTCGAGCTTCTCCAGGCCCTTGTCCAGGAGCCCGCCCCAGTCCGTCATCCGCGTTCACCGCCCGAGGGCTGCGGCTGCGGCTGCGGCGCCGGACCGACCCAGTCGTCGACCGCCGCGTCCACCTCGTCCCGCATCCCGGCCGCGTCGATGATCTGGTTGCTGAGGAGGATGTCCGAGCTGTTCACGTCCCGCACGGCGCCCTTCCAGGCCTCCTTGCTGTTCTCCTGCGCCCGCTCGAAGGACTCGTCGCTGTAGTCCGCGTCCCGGACCTGCGTGTACACGTTGTCGGAGAGGACCCCGCCCCAGTCCTTGTCGATGATCTCCTTCTCCGAGGCGTACGGATTGCCCATCGCGGAGTTGGTCAGCACCTTGAAGCTGCCCTGGATGTACTGGTCCTGCTCGTGCATCACACCCGCCGACAGGCCGACGTCGAACGCGAACTGGTTACCCTGCTGCACCAGCGCGCGCACACCCCACTCCCAGCGTTCGCAGAACGTCTTCATCGACGCCGTCAGGGCGTCGTTGCCGCTCTCCATCCCCGACAGCGCCAGATCCGAGAAGCCCCGGCCCATGCTGGCCGAACCGACCATCCCGAGCTCTTTCAGCTCGCCCAGCGGGTCCGTGATGCCCTGCGCTATCTGTGCCAGCGCCTGCTTCGAGACATCGATGTCCGCCCCGTCCCCGCTCATGCCTTCTCCCTCCGTCCGTCCCCGTCGAGCGCGGCACCGTCCGGCACCAGCCCCCGCACCGGCGGGAAGACGATCCCGTCCGGCCCCGCCGGATCCAGCGCCACCCCACACGGGAAGTCCAGCGCCGGGATCACGTCGTCCAGCAGCCGCGCCCCGACGATCCGCCGGTACGGCCACTCCCGCTCCGCCTCACCGCGCGCGTCGGCGAACCGGGCCAGCGTCTCCAGGCCCGAGAACGCGCAGATCCAGTCCAGCCCGCCCAGCTCCGCCGTCCACAGACCGCCGCGTTCGTCCAAGGGCACCAGCACGACGCGGCTGCGGAAGTCCGCCAGCCGCTCCATTACCGCCTCACGGGGCCGCGGCCGCGTCCACCGCGGCGGGTTCGGGCTCAGGCACCCGCGCGACCGGCTCCGCCGGCGCCCCCGAGTTCACCCGTGCCGTCGCGGCGGCCCGCAGCTGCCCCCACTCCTCGTCGAAACCCACGCCAAGGCCTTCCTGCCGACACCGAGCCGCACTTCACGGCCCGTCGCAGTCGAACGTGATTCTCCCCGAGGCACTGATGTGCACCAACCCGCCTTCCGCAAGGCGCAGGACGACACGAAAGCGGAACGGCATGCCTGCCCGCTCGTTCCGGTGCTTCCGGTGGAGTGCGTCGCCGCGACGCGGCGAAGGCGCGTCAGTCAGCCCTGGGCCGTGTCTTCGACTGTCTAGGCGGCGGCCTCGGCTGCGGCTGCCGCTGGCGGCCTGAGGGTGGGCGACCAGGACGGGCTAGGACCCGTCTGCCGATGCCGGCTCCCGCTGGTGGTCGCGGGCAGCGGTGGAGGGCGCGATCCGGAGCAGGTGCGCGCGGTCCGGGATCACGTCCGCGAGAGGCACCTGGGTGAGGATGACGACGAGGCGCTCCGGATTGTCCCGGACGTCGCCTTTTCGCCTGCGGATTGTGCCGACGTCGCCGAGTGGGGCGGGCAGTGCAACGCCCGGGCTTTTGGAGCGTGGCCGGCCGGGCGGCTGTAGCGGGGCCAGAAGTTGTCCCGACGGTGTCGGTCCGGGGGCGTCTCGCCCCTGGGGGATGTCGAGTGCGGGGGAGGGGGCACCACCTGGGGGCGGCGGCTTGCCCCCACCTCGTATCGTGACGCTACGTGTTCATTTGTTACGGAGAGTTTCTGAAGGGGTAAAGGTGAGGTTCCCGACCCTGGAGGAACACGATGTCCGATTCTGCCCGGCAGACGGTAAAGCCCGAGGTCACCCTGTTCAGCGGTAGCGGTCACACGGGTGACAGCTGTGTCCTGCCGATGGACGGGTCCA
Source organism: Streptomyces sp. NPDC005533 (assembly GCF_042871845.1). Classification (NCBI taxonomy): domain Bacteria; kingdom Bacillati; phylum Actinomycetota; class Actinomycetes; order Kitasatosporales; family Streptomycetaceae; genus Streptomyces; species Streptomyces sp. NPDC005533. Next base: position 16,214 of record NZ_JBIAJH010000038.1, read on the forward strand.
CCTACTCCCTGAAGGCGACCGGTCTGCACAGGATCGCCTCGGTCAGAGTCGACTGGCCTGACCGGGGCGTGGCGAAGCCGGTCGTTCGCCTGTACTCCGAGGTGCCCACCCAGCCTGTGGACTTCGCCGCCGGCCAGGGGTCCGCCTTCAAGGACTTCACCGCCGACACCGCCGACACCGGCAAGTGGGCCGGCGCGAAGTGCGTCAAGGGCTACGCCGACGACGGGAGCGAGAGGGCGCGCGCCGGCCTCTCCGGTCACGGGGGCGAGCGGACCATCCTGGATACCCTCGCCCACCCCAACGCCATGCTCGACTTCAGCCGGCCGAGTGCGGGCCGCAGCCTGCTCGGCTGACCCTGCGAACAAGGCGACGCCCCGGGCGTCGGCTCCGACGACCTCGCATGGCCGCCCGTCAACTCGTTGAGGCTTGATCCCAGCACAGCGCGTCACATGATCCTCTCGGAATCCGACGGCTGTCTGGTTTGGCTGAGTCTTTCGGGGCATGCGCGAGTGCGACGGTGGCGCGGCCCGTGTGAGTGGCGGCTCGCGCTCCGAAAAGACGACGTGGAGGGATTGTTGCTATGACCGAGAATGTGTGGGGTTACCGTGAGACGTCCGGCCGTACGGTCGGAGGCGACCTGACCGGTTACAAGGTCGAGGCGGCCGACGGCTCCATCGGAAAGGTCGACAAGCACTCCGACGAGGTCGGCTCGTCGTACGTCGTGGTCGACACCGGCCCGTGGATCTTCGGCAAGGAAGTCCTTCTGCCGGCCGGCACGATCGACCGTGTCGACGCGCAGGAAAAGAAGATCTACGTCGGCTGGACCAAGGAGCAGATCAAGGCGGCTCCGGAGTTCGAGAAGGACAAGCACCTCGGCAACGAGGAGTACCACCGTGAGGTCGGCGGCTACTACGGCAACCTGTCGAACCGCCTCTGAGACTCGACCCCTTGAGACGACCGCCGTTCAGGCGGCGTAGGTGTGGGGCGGCAGCCACCGGGCTGTCGCCCCACACGCATACCTGCACGGCGTCGGGGTGTGGCGCGCCAGGTGCCTGGGAGCCTGCCGGCTGTTAAGTCGATTCTGTCCGGGGCATGGTGGGTGCGTTGCTCGATGAGCTTGCGGAAGCCTGCCACGGCGTACCGCTCCCCGGTGGCGGAGCGGGTCCCCGAGACGTCGGCGATGTCGGTCCGCTTGACCGTGCTGCCTCCTCGCCTGCGGGGTGCGGCCCGGGGCCCCAGCCCCCGGCCGCACACTCGTACCCACCCGCGTGTCGGAGGCGATGTCGTCGGCGGGCCGGTAGCGGCCGGTGGCAGGGTCGAAGCAGGCGCCCGACCATCCGGCGCGGGCGGCGCGCCAGCATGCGGCCCGTAGCACCTCCGCTTCCCACGCCGGGCCTGGACCGTGTCCGGATGCCCGGCCGGCCAGCGTGGTGACCAGGGCCCGCAGCAGCAGGGCCCCCGCGACCGTGTCCTGCACATCGGGCTGGACGTCCATGACGCGGACATGGCCTCGCTGTCGCTGATGGCAGCGGCGAGGCGTTCGTGCTTCTGCAGGGTGCGGGCGTAGGGCGGGGGTCCCAGGCAGGGGAAACGGCTGCGCAGCACGGTCCGGTAGCCGGCGTAGCCGGTGTCCATGCCGCGGCGAAACGGCGGGTTGGCGCTCACGGCGATCAGCAGAGGCAGCCACGGCCGCAGCCGGTTGACCGTCCACACCGCCAGCTCACGGTCGGGGAGATGGACGTGGACCTGCAGGGCGCTGACAGCCCGGCCCGCGCCCCCCAGCGCTGCCCGTACCCGTTCCAGATGCCCACGCAGCTCCGCCCCGGACCGGCAGGGCGGCGTGCGTCCTTCGACCTGACACAACGCGAACTCCGTGGCCACCCCCACCCGCCCGGCCGCCCGTGCGGCGACCGCAGGCCCGGCGGGAACAACCAGGCGGGTGTGAGGGTCGATGAGGAAGAATTCCTCCTCTACCCCGACCGTGGCCATCGCGTCGTATCGCGTTCAGGGTTCTGGTGCGTGGGCACTCATGTCACCGGCATCACCCCGCCGCACGGCCCCCGTACGCCCGCCGCGCTACGAACTCCGCACGTCCGCATGATCCGGTAAGGGGCCCGCGCGCGGCCGACCGCTCCGGTACGCGGCGCAGCCCCAGCGCCGGCGCTCACTGCCCCCTCCACGGCTGCGCCTGGACATCGGCCCGGAGGACGTGCCCCCTCCCCGTTTCGGCCGGGGGTGCGCAGGGCCGGCGCGCTCGCGGGCGGCGGACGTCGAGTGCGTACGCGGTCCGGAGGGGTGGTGGTGCGGGTTCGCATCCACGCCGATGTCCCGTGTCCTGGACGGATCGGCCCGCAACCCGTGGGCAAGCCCCTGCCCGGGTGGCGTGCTGAGGCTTCGGGGCCGTGGTGGCGCTCCTTCTATTCCGGCGTACCGCCGTGCGCCGGAATGACGCCGAGCTGCTGGAGAAAGCCGAGAACGTCCTTGTCCGACCACTTCTCCGCGAGCCTGCCGTTTTCGATGCGGTGAATGACCGTCCCCGTCATCGTGAGCTGGTTCCCCGTGGCGGGAATACCGGGAAGGTCCCCCTGATGGACTCCACGGGCCGTCAGCCGGGTCACCACCTTGTCGCCTTCCGCGATCTGGTCTTCGATCACATGGGTCCCGGGAGTGGCCTCCCAGAAGAGGCGGAACGCCTGCTTGAGCCCCTCGCGGCCGGAGCCGAGCCCGGGAAACGGGGGCGGTGAGTGGTCCCGGTAATCCTCGGCCACAAGTTCGTCCATGGCCTCTACGTTGCCCTTGTCGATCTCCGCGTAGAAGCGGCGCACCAGCCTCTTGTTCTCTTCGCTCGACACGGGACTCCCCTACGTGATTTTCGTATGGCCGGACCGGCATGCAGGACCGGAAGCATGACCTGTACGGACACGAGGCGACACCTGCGCCACGCGGGCCTGCGGGTGCGATCACCCAGAAGCAGCCATACAAAGGCTGCGCTTGGCGGTGTGGCAGCACGCAGGTCACGCGCAGGCGCCGCCTCTGGGAGAGGGGGTCCGTGTGGGGGTATGAGGGATCGTTTCGCTGCCACTCGTAGGACGGCCCAACAGCGAGACCAGTTCCTCGTCGGCGTACTGCGACATGGAGTTCAACAACGGTGACCACGACGCCGACGGCCGCCTCGACTGCGATGAGTTCGCCGCGCTGATGTCCGGCTTCGGCCACGACAAGGCCAGCGCGTCTCTGGCAGGGCGGCGGACGCGGCTAACAGCGCAAGGCTTGCCGTGCGCTGCGCACTGACGTGCTGGTCGCAGTCATCGCCGAGTGGCTGTGACCAGCACTGTCGTGAGAGGTCCTAGTGGAAGAACTTGCGGAAGATGGGGCCGGGGCGTGCGTCGTCGGTGCGGCTCTCGGAGGGGTAGTGACCCCCGAGGGGACTGTGGTCGTAGATGACGATGTCCAGCCCGTCGGCGTTGGGGTCACCGTCGTTTTTGTGCGCGTCGCCGCCGCTGCCGCCGCCGCCCCCGACGAGGATGCCGTCGCTACGCTGTCCGGTGCTGCTGCCGCCGGCGCCGCCGGTGGGGGGCTTGGTGTCGTCGTTGCTGGGGGGCTGGGGCTGCGTTCCGCTGGCGGGGGGCTGGGTGTCGCCGCCGTTGGCGGTCTTGTCGCCGATCTTGCCGGTCTTGCCGCTCTTGCCGAAGGCGTCGAGGAGGGGGTTGTTGCTGTCGGTGGTGACGCTGGCGGTGGTGGGGGCGGGGGCCGCGTTCGCCGCGGTGGTGGTGAGGGCGAGGCCTGCGGTGGCGATGGTGGTGGCGATCAGGAGCGGGGCGAGGCGGCGGGACGTGATCGACATGGCAGAGGTGTCCTTGAGGGCTTCGGGGTGGGGGTCGGAGATGCTGGCGGTGGAGTGGTTACCGCGTCGTTGTCCGTGCCTTCATTGAGCCCCAAACCCGGCTACGAGGTCATGGCCCGGAATCTCGTGTCTTGACAGTCGCCGCGGCCCTATGTTTCGGGGTCGGTCCGGTCTACAGCCCGGTCGGGCTCTCCCCGCCGCAGCCGGCCTGGCCAGCTTCCGGGATCCGGCGACTAAAATGGTGCGCCCCAGCTTCCGCCTGATGCCCTGCGCCTGCGCACGCTGTCCGACAGCGTGCGGGCCCGCACCCACCTCCGCCCAGACTCCACCGTCGGATGCTGGAGTGACCGGCACTCGGCAGCGTGGCGGCGAGGCGCTACTGATCGAGTGGTGGCGGCGGCCCGACCATCTAGATGGGGCCGGATCGTTACCCTCTGTATTGATTGAACTGCTTGTAGTGAAGATGGTGCCCTATGGGCATTGGTGCAGTTAACAGGCCATCGGGCGCGGGGGCCGGTCTGGATGGGCGCCCAGGTGGCGACCCGCGGGCGGGGCTAGGTGGTGGTCTGCTCGCTCATGTTCTCGCCTCCCCTTCCGCCGTCGCGGAGGTGTGGGTGCGGGCGGCGCGCCGCAGCTCGACGCCGCCGGCCCGCCAAGCGGCCGGGGCCGCCCAGTAGGGGTGGGTGCACAGGCCTCCGGAGAGGGTGATCAGCCGGTGCCGCAGCACGGTCGTGCCGGTCCCTGGGGGGGCTGGGCGAGTTCCGCGTAGGTCTGCTGCCACGCCTTTTGGAATCTGATCAGGTCCTCGGGGAAACGGAACGGTGGTCTCACACCTCCAGTGAAACATATGTTCGATTGTCCTCGTGAATGCCACGCCCCGGTCATCGGCCTTAGGTCTGATGGCAGAGTGCGGCGACGGCGGGGCTGGTCACGCCGTGCGCGGCCCCGCGCAGCTCCGTGGGCGGCACCCGCAAGGTGCGCAGGCAGGTCGGCCGTGCTCTGGGGTGAAGAGGCGGGTCAAAGAGGGTGGGACCTCTGCGAGCTCCCCCATGGTGGTGGTGCGGTGACTGAGGCGGGTCTCAGGGCGCCGCCGGGGGCGCGGCCGGTTCGTCGACGTGGCCGCGGCGGTGCAGGGGGCGGGCCAGGAGGGCGCCCACGAAGCCCGCCACCAACCCCCACAGGAGGGCGAGCCCGACCGTGCGCCACAGGACGGGGTCCAGCAGGACCGTGCCGCCGAGCCCGTCCACCTCGCCGATGCCCAGCAGTGAGAGGCCGAACTCCGCCTGGACGCGCCCGAGCAGACACACCGTCAGGGTCGCCAGGGCCAGGGCCACCCCCAGGTGGAGTGCGTGCTGCCGGGGCCGGACGTGGGCGGGGGACCGTACGGCCGCCAGTACGCCGGTGCCGAGTAGCAGGACGGCTGCGACGGCCACCAGCCACCACGCCCGGGAGTCGTGCTCCGCGAGTGCGGCCACGTCCACCGTGGACGGGTCGGAGCCGCGCAGCACCTGGTCCAGGAGCTGCGGCATCGGCAGCCCGAACGGGCCGTCCACCCGGCCCTGCCAGGCGCCGCCGAAGCCCAGGGTGAAGGCGAGCCAGGCGAGGTTCGGCAGCCCGAGCAGCATCACGGCGAAGGTCCGGGCGGCGTGGCCCTGGGTCGCGGCCACCACCAGACCGACCCCGATGCCGAGGACGACGTAGGCGAGGAGCAGCAGCATCGTGGCGAAGGCGGCCGGGCGCAGCGCGGCGTGGAAGCGGATCAGTCGGGCCGGGAGCGGCGCGCGGCGCGAGACCAGCAGGGCGATCAGCAACAGGCCCAGGATCCAGAGCAGTCCGAAGAGGAGCGTGGACGGCAGATCGGCCCGGAACCCCACGGTCGCGGCGGAGTCGATGAGTTCACCGATCACCCCGGCGGGGGAGTCCGCGGTGGAGAGGCCGAACGTCTGCCGGGCCAGCAGTGCGGCGCCGGTCAGGGCGAGGAGCCACAGGACCACCAACGGCAGGGCCCGGCCGACGAGTTCGCGGGGCAGGGCCACCGCCCTGTTGTGCAGGGGGTGCAGGAAGCAGGAGCCGGCCGTGAGGGCGCCGGCCAGGCTCACCGACAGCGGGATCACCGACAGGCTCACGTCAGCCCCCGCCAGGAGACCGGCGTCGCCCGACACCTCCAGCGAGCCGCCGGCCGCCATCACGACGACTGCGGCGACCACACGGGGGAACGCGCCGCCCGGCAGATCGGCCGTGCCCGCGCACGCCAGCCCGGCGGCGGCGACCGCGCCCATCACGACGAACCCCGCGACGACGGCGACGAGGGCGTCGCGCCATGCCCGCGCGGAGACCCCGGACGAGGGTGATCTCGGTATCCGACTCACCCTGCAACCGTGGCACCCTCGGCTTGCGGGCACCACCTGGATGGCGCACACAATGGTCCGCAGGGAACTCCCTCCTCCTGGGAAGAAGAGCCCGTGACCACGCAACCCTCCGGCCGGCCGCCCTCGTCAGAGCGCCCCAGCGGGCCGCCTTCCGGCCCGCTCTCGGGCGGGCAGCAAGGGCCGCCGCCGCCCCCGCCCCCGTCCGCACCGCCCTCGTCGGGCCCGCCCGGCGGGCCCGGCGGCCCTGACAAGGGGCCGTGGTGGCGATCCGTACCCCGACTGGCCACGATGCTCGTCGCCGTGGTGGCGGTCGTCGCCCTGGCCGTCGTCCTGACCCGGCCCAGCGGCACCGACAACGCCGGCGGGGAGGTCTTCCTCCAGCCGGCCGCCGCCTCGGGCCCCGACCCGTTCACCGAGTCGGTCGCGACCACCACGGAGGCGCCGCCGGAGACGCCGACGGCGCGTCCCACGGGCGCCAAGCCCCCCAGCTCCCCCGCGGGCACCACGACCGGCACCCGGAGCATCAGCGGCTCCGCGCCGGGCGTGTACGGGGGCACGAGGAACACCGCCAGCTGCGACGTGGAGAAGCTGGTCAAGTCGCTGTCCGCGGACCCGTCCAAGAACGCCGCCTTCGCCTCGGCCCAGGGCCTCCAGCCGCAGTCCGTCCCCGCGTTCCTCCGCTCGCTCACCTCGGTGCAGCTGCGGATGGACACCCGGGTCACGAACCACGGCTACCAGAACGGCAAGCTCAACGCCTATCAGGCCGTGCTGCAGGCCGGGACGGCCGTCCTGGTCGACGACCGGGGCGTGCCGCGGGTGCGCTGCGCGTGTGGGAACCCGCTCGGTCCGCCGGTGGCGCTGAAGGCCTCGCCGAAGCGCTTCGGGCAGACGTGGTCCACGTACGAGCCGCAGAAGGTGGTGGTCATCGCACCGGCACCGACCGTGATCCACAAGATCGTGATCTACGACCCGCACAGCCGGCAGTGGTATGAGCGCGACAAGGGCAGCCACCACGGCAGGCCCGACCGTCCGGTGCCCCCGCCGCCGATCCACACGCCGACGTTCATCCCGACGAAGCCGACGGGGACGCACACGAAGCCGACGCCGACCGACACGAAGACCACGACGAAGCCGACCGAGACGCGGACGAGCACGCCCACGGAGACGACGAAGCCGACCGAGACGGAGACGACGAAGCCGACCGAGACGGAGACGACGAAGCCGACGGAGACGGAGACGACGAAGCCGACCGAGACGGAGACGACGAAGCCGACCGAGAAGACGGAGACGCCCAAGGCGCCCGAGACCGAGACGCCGACGACGTCGACCGAAACGGAGACTCCGACGGCGCCGACCGAGACGCACACGACGGCGTCGGTCGAGACGACGCCCGAGACGACCCCGGAGAACACGCCGGAGAACACGCCGGAGACGAAGCCCGAGACCAACCCGGACACGGTCACGGAGCAGCCCGAGTCAGCAGCCCCGGAGCGGCCCGAAGCGCCGGTTCCGCCGGAGCCGGAGGCCACGGGCGACCAGTCCGAGTAGCCCGACGGCATCCTCCAGCGGCACCCCCGAGTGCACCGGTTCCCCCGAACGGGGGTACCGGTGCACTTCCACGACGTGGGCGTGCACCGGCCCCGGTGTCAGCGCGCCGTGTCGCCGCCCGGCTTCGCCGTCGCCGCCTCCTCTGCCCGCCGCAGCGCGGCCTTGAGCGCGGTGTCGAGCGCCTGGTCCGCGGGGACCCGAACGTCGGGAACGACGCCCACGCCCTCCCAGTTGGTACCGGTGACCGTGTTGACGGACCGGGCCGCCGGCACGGTCACGAGCACGTGCTCGGCGACCGCGTGACGGGCCGTGGGATGCGCGCCCCCGCGGGTCGTCGCACCGACGACGACGGCCCGGCCGTGGGCCTGCAGGGTGTACGCCACGTCCTCGCCGCCGGAGAAGGTGGTCTCGCTCGTGAGCACGTACACCGGGCGGTCGGTGTACCGCGGCGCGGGCAGGTGCCCGGACGTCCAGTACTGGCGGGTCGTGTCGGTGGTGCGGTCGTAGATGTCGTTCAGGTGCACCTGGTCGTCGCCGAAGAAGTAGCTGCACCACATCGCGGCCCCTTCCGGCGCCCCGCCACGGCAGTCGCGCAGGTCCAGCACGAGCGCCGAGGTCCCCGCGACCAGCTGCATGGCCGCACCGATCACGCCCGCGCCCTCGACGGCGGTGGCGATGCGCCCGATCTCGATGAGCCCGATGTTGCCGTCGAGGTGCTCGACGAGGCGGACGCCCTGGTTGTGCTCCCGCAACAGCCGGAGGAACGCGGCCTGCCCTCCGTCCGAGTCCACCGGTTCCAGGGACTGCGGTTCCTCGGTCCAGAGCAGGCGCAGGTGCTTGTCCGGGCACACTTCCTGGAGGTCCGCCGTCACGGTCTCGCACAGCGCCGGCCCGTCCAGGCCTTCGTACGCGCCCGCCGCGAGACGGCCGCGGATCGCGGCGTCTATGACGCCGGTCTTCTCGGGGAAGACGTAGCCTGCACCGATCCGGTCCAGGGCCTCTTCGATGATCTGTTCGTTCGTAGGCATAGCCGGCCATGCTAGAAGGCCAACAGGCCACTCACCACAAGGTTTTCCGGAGGACGCGGTGGTGGAGGCCACGCCCGACCGGGTGCCCCCGGCGCCCGGGGAGAACGCCCACGTGCGCGGAGCGAACAAGTGGTCAGCGGTAGGCGGTAGCGGTGAGGTGGCGCGGTCCGTGGCCCCGAGGCCGCAGCGGTGTCGCGCCCGCGGCCGGTGGATGCCGCTGCCGGCCCGCCGCGGCACGACCGTGGTCCACGGCCCGCGGCGGCCACCCTCCGGCACGGCAGGGCGCCCGCGACGCCGGGGTGCTCGCGTCCCACGGGGACACCGGCGGGGGAGAGTGAGACCCTGGCTGCATGGCCCGCAGGGGAAAGAACCCCGAGGTCGAATGGCCCGCGCGGCCCGATACGAGCCTTGCGCTCAACCGCATGGGCACGTTCGACTGGGACCTCGACAGCGGGCGGATGCACCTGGATCCCACCGCCCTCGAGGTCCTCGACCTGCGCCCGGACGAGTACGACGGCACCCCCGAGGGGCTCCGGGTGCGGCTGGCCCCCGCCGAGGGGGCCCGCCTCGACACCCGCGTCGCGCAGGCGATCAAGGATGGTCGAAGCCACTACGGGGCCTACGTCCGCAGCCGGCGCCGGGACGGTGCGCCGGCCTGGACCCACATCCAGGGCCACATCCTTCGGCACCCGGACGGGCGCCCGTACCGCGTCATCGGGATCCTGCGCGACGCCGCCCACGACCCGGGCGAGCCCGGGGCGGCCGGGGAGCAGGCCGAGGGACGGGCCCGGATGACCGGCGTCGTCGAACGGACCACCGCGATCCTCGCCCACGCCCGCACCGTCAACGACGTGACCGACGTCCTCAAGGACCCCCAGGCCCTCGGGCACCTCGGCGCGGTCAGCGTGATGCTGGGCATCGTCGACGGCGGCCGGATCCACCTGGTCGCGGAGGGGCAGCTCGGCTCCTACGTACCGGAGATCGAGTACACGCGGATCGACGCGCGGTTCCCGATGAGCGAGGCCGTACGCACCATGCAGCCGGTCTTCCTCGTCTCGCGCGAGGAGTTCCAGCGCCGCTACCCGGAGCTGTGGCCGTACATCGAGCCGCTGTCCGTCCGCAGCGGGGTCTACCTGCCGCTGATCGCCCAGGGGCGGCCCATCGGGGCGCTCGGGCTGCTGTACACGCGGGAAGGGGAGTTCACCGCCGAGGAGCGGAACCTGCTGATGGCGCTCGGCAGCGGCGTCGCGCAGGGCCTCCAGCGCGCCATCCTCTTCGAACAGGAGCACGACCTGGCCGAAGGGCTCCAGCGGGCCATGCTGCCCCGCCGGATCCCGGAGGTGCCGGGCGCGCGGATCGCCGTACGCTACCGGTCCGCGCGGATCGGGCGGGACATCGGGGGCGACTGGTACGACGTGATCCCGCTCGGCGACGGCCGGGTCGGGGTGATGATCGGCGACGTCGAGGGGCACGACACGGACGCGGCCGCCGTCATGGGACAGCTGAGGATCGTGATGCGGGCGTACGTCGTCGAGGGGCACACCCCGGCGGCGGCGATGGCGCGGGCCTCGGCCTTCCTGCTCGAACTGGAGACGGAACGGTTCGCCACGTGCACGTACGCCGAGGTGGACCTCACCACCGGGATGCTGCGGATGGTCCGCGCCGGCCACCTCGACCCGGTGGTGCGGCGCGGCGACGGCAGCTGCCACCGGGTCCAGGTGGCGGGCGGGCTGCCGCTCGGGCTGCCGGCCCGCGAACAGTCCGGTACCGGCACCGGCTACCCCGTCACGAGTCTGGAGCTCCACCCTGGGGACACCCTCGTGCTGTGCACGGACGGCCTGATCGAACGCCCCGGAGCGGACCACGACACCGGCATGCGGGAGTTCATGGCCGCGGTCCACAGCGGCCCGACCGACGTGGAGGAACTCGCCGACGTGCTGTGCGACCTGGTCGGGGACTCCGGCGGCGGCGACGACATGGCCCTGCTCGTGCTGCGCCGCCGCGGCACGCCGGGCGCGCGCGGCGGCGGTCCGCTGCGCCAGCGCCTGGAGCCGGGGGACACGGAGGGGCCGGCGCTGGCCCGGCACCTGATCAGGGCGGCGGTGGCGGCCTGGGGGGCGCAGGAGCGGGCCGACGAGATCGAACTGGCGGCGGACGAACTGATGACCAACGCCCTGGTCCACACGGACGGCGGCGGCGACGTCAGTATGCGGCTGACGGCCGAGGGCCGGATCCGCATCGAGGTCGAGGACTCCAGCAGCGCCCTGCCGAGGCGCCGGGAGGCGGGGGACTGGGCGGTGTCGGGGCGCGGCCTGATGCTGGTGGACCGGCTCGCGGACGACTGGGGCGTGGAGCCCCGGGGCGGCGGAAAGCGCGTGTGGTGCGAGTTCGCGGTGACCGCACCGGAGCGACCCGACTGACCGCCACCACCGCGGCGACAGTCCCCCGAGGTCCGGTGCCCGCGCCCGACCGGCATGGGGCAAAGGGACCCGCCCGCCCACCAGGCCGTGTGGTCGCCCGGCCGGCCCCCGACCCGCGCGGCGTCACAGGTGGACGAGGGTGATCTCGGTGGCTTTTACGCTGGTCCATACCTCGGCCCCGTCGACGATTCCCAGCTCGGAGGCTGCCTCCGGGGTGATCTCCGCGACCAGGTCGGGCGCGCCGGTCGGGGCGATCAGCACGCGCAGTCGGCTGCCGACCGCGGTGATCTCCTGTACGGTGCCCGGCCAGACGTTGCGGGGGCTGCCCGCCGGGCGGTCCCGGTGCACCGACACCGCCTCCGGAGCGATGATCGCCAACGACTGCGCCCCCTCGGGCAGTGCCTCCGCGACGACGAGCCGCCCGCCCTCGGCGAGCACCAGCCCGTCCGCCGACGCGATGCCCGGCCAGGCGTTGCGCCCCAGCATGCGGGCCACCCACGGCGAGCGCGGGTGCCGGGTCACCTCGGCGGGCGGCGCGTCCTGGAGGGTGCGGCCGTCGGCCAGTACGAGGACCCGGTCGGCCAGCGACACCGCCTCGACGGGATCGTGCGTCACGATGAGGCAGACCCCGCCGAAGCCGGCCAGGTGCGTGCGCAGGGTGTGCCGGACGCGAGCCCGCGTGGTCTGGTCGAGCGCGGCCAGCGGCTCGTCGAGCAGCAGCAGCCGCGGGCGCGCGGCCAGCGCACGGGCCAGGGCCACCCGCTGCGCCTGGCCCCCGGACAGCTGGGCCGGTTTGCGCTGGGCGAGGTGCCCGACGCCGAGCCGCTCCAGCCAGGCCCGCGCCTCGCGGCGGGCGTCGGCGCGCGGCACCCCGTGCGCGCGCAGTCCGTACGCGGTGTTCGCCAGGGCGCTCAGGTGGGGGAACAGCGCGCCGTCCTGCGGGACCCAGGCGACCTGCCGCCGGTGCGGGGGCAGCGCGGTGACGTCGGCGTCGCCGAGCCGGAGTTCGGCGTGGGCTAGGGGGGTCAGCCCGAGCAGGGCCCGCAGCAAGGTGGTCTTCCCGGCGCCGTTCTCGCCGACGACGGCGATGGTGGTGCCCGGTTCCGCCGTGAGGGTGAGCTGGTTGAAACCGGTGACGGTGGCGTGCAGCGGCCAGTGGCCACCTGGGTAGGGCATGGTCCCCGGAGCTGACTCCGGCGCGACCGCCGCTGGTGCGGGCGCCTCGTCCGGGACCGGCGGCGTGGCCACGGCCTCGCGGGCCGCCACCGGGGCCCCCGTCCAGCGGCCGCGCAGGGCGATCAGTACGGCCATGGCGATCGCGAGCAGCAGCAGCGAGACGGAGGTGGCGGCCTCGGGCCGGTCCTGGAGCAGCAGGTACACCTGGAGCGGCAGGGTCTGGGTGGTGCCGGGCAGGTTCCCGGCGAAGGTGATGGTCGCGCCGAACTCGCCCAGCGCGCGGGCCCAGGTGAGCGCGGCTCCGGCGACGAGGCCGGGGGCCACCATGGGCAGGGTCACCGTGAAGAACACGCGGACCGGCGAGGCGCCGAGCGAGGCGGCGGTCTCCTCGTAGCTCTGCTTGAGCCCACCGAGGGCGCCTTCCAGGCTGATGACCAGGAACGGCATGGCGACGAAGGTGGCCGCCACGACCGCCCCCGACGTGTGGAAGGGCAGGGTGATCCCGAAGGCGTCCTCCAGCCAGGGCCCCAGCAGCCCGCGCCGGCCGAAACCCAGGAGCAGGGCGACACCGCCGACGGTCGGCGGCAGCACCATCGGGAGCAGTACGAGGGAGCGGACCAGCGCCTTGCCCTTAAAAGGGACGCGGGCCAGCAGCCAGGCGAGCGGTACGCCGAGGAGCAGGGAGAGGCCGAGGGCCCACAGGGACACCAGGAGCGAGAGCTTCAGCGCCTCGACCACGCCGGGGCTGCCGAGATGGGTGCCGAGCTCGCCCCACTGGGTGCGGGCGAGGATGCCGATGAGCGGCATCAGCAGGAACGCGACGGCGAGCAGTGCGGGGATCGCCAGGGTCAGCGGGGGCCGGGTGCGGGTGCGGAGTCTGCTCATGGGCGTTCCTGGCTGGGGGGCTGGGGAGGGGTGACTGCGACGGGAAGAAGGATCGTACGGACGGACCCGCGCGGGCACGCCGCGAGGGGCTGCCCGTCCCCCCGGACCGGGCAGCCCCGCGTCACCCGGACGCCGGTGGCGCTCAGACCTTCTGGAAGCCCGCGTCCTGGAGGATCTTCTGGGCCTCAGGGGTGCCCAGCCAGGCTACGAACGCGGCGGCGGCCTCCGCGTTCTTGGACTGCTTCAGCGTGGCGGCCGGGTAGGAGGCCACGGCGTTCTGCTCGTCCGGGATGTCCACGGTGACGACCTTGTCGCCGGACTTGGCGGAGTCGGTCTTGTAGACGAGGCCGGCGTCGGCCTCGCCCAGCTCGACCTTGCTGAGCACGGCGCGGACGTTGGGCTCCTGGGAGACCGGCTTCACCTCGATCTTCTGGGCGTCGAGGATCTGCTTGCTGTAGCGGCCGACCGGGACCTCGGGCGCGGCGAGCACGACCTTCAGCTTGGTGTCGGCGAGGTCCTTGAGCTCGTCGACCTTGAACGGGTTGCCCTTGCCGGTGGCGATGACCAGGCGGTTCTTGGCGATGACGGTGGGCTCGCCGGTCTCGGCCTTCAGCCCGTCCATGGTCTTGGTGTCGGCGGTCACCAGCGCATCGGCCGGAGCGCCCTGCTTGACCTGCGCGGCGAGCTCCTGCGAACCGGCGAACGAGAAGGTGGTCTTCGTACCGGGGTGGGTCTTCTCGTACGCCGCACCCGCCGTCTTGAAGACGTCGGTGAGGGAGGAGGCGGCGAGGACGGTGAGGTTCGCGGCCTTGGGCTCGGCGGAGGCCGAGGCCGAGCCGGGCGTGGAGCCGGCGGCGGGCTTCTCGTCGGCCTTGCCGCAGGCGGCCAGCGGCACGAGCAGGGCGGCGGTCAGCGCGGCGGCCGCGGCGCGGCGGCGGGTCGGGGTCGGGAACATGAGCAGGGGCTCCTCGGTCGGGTCGGCGGCCGGCAGGTGCCGGTTCCGCGCGGTGGTGACCCGCGCCGGTGACGGGCGGAGCGGGTGGGGACGTGCGGTGGTGCGGAGCGGGGGTGCGGACGGAGCGCGGGGGACGGCGGGGACCCGCGGGCGGGGACGTCCGGGTTTCAGGTGCGGTCGATGTGCACGCTGGTGGACTTCACGCGGGCGGTGGCCTGCATGCCGACCTCCAGCCCGAGCTCCTCGACGGCCTCACGGGTGAGCAGGGAGACCAGACGGTGGGGACCTGCCTGGATCTCGACCTGGGCTGCCACGTCGCCGAGGGTGACGGCGGTGACGATGCCGGGAAAGGCGTTGCGCGCCGACGTGTACGGCTCGCCGTCCTCGCTGTGCGCGCCCTGGCCCACCTCGACGGAGAAGGCCGCGAGGTCACGGCCGTTGATCAGGCGACGGCCGGCTTCGTCGCGATGGGTCACGACCCGGCCCGCGTCGGCCCAGCGGCGCGCGGTGTCCGGGCTGACGCCCAGCAGACGCGCCGCCTGTCCGATGGTGTAGGACTGCATGTGCGACAAGGTAGGCGCACGTGTGGCGCGTTTGCAATTCTCTTGGGCTCATCTCCATGGCAGATGCGATGCCTCTTGGTGCATCTGCCAAAGTCGTTCCGCTCCGCCCCCTCCGTCTCGCTAGAGTCGGGGCATGGCTGATGAGGTATCGGGAACGGAATCGGGCACGGTGCGGGTCGACGCGTGGATCTGGTCCGTGCGTCTGACGAAGACCCGCTCGATCGCGGCGACCGCCTGCCGGGCGGGCCATGTGAAGGTCAACGGGGAGCGTGCGAAGCCGGCGCAGGCGGTGCGCGCGGGTGACGAGGTACGGCTCTTCCATGCGGGGCGCGAGCGGATCGTGGTGGTGAAGCGGCCCGTGTCCAAGCGGGTGGGCGCTCCCGTCGCGGCGGAATGCATGATCGACAAGAGCCCGCCGCCGCCCACCCCCGTCGAGGCCGCCGTGGTCGGCATCCGCGATCGCGGCGCCGGCCGCCCGACGAAGCGCGAACGCCGCGAGATCGAATCCCTGCGCGGTCGCCCGTAGCCTCCGGTGGCACGCCCTGGACCTGGCCTCCCGGGACCCTCCGGACCCGCGGTGCGGGGGGTCAGGTCTTGCGGTACGTGTACGCCTCGGTGGCCGCCGCGGCCACTTCCCGGACGGGGAGGCCGCTGGAGGCGGCCACCACGGCGGCCACCGCGCCCTCCACGAAGGGGGCGTCCACCAGCCGGGAGTCCGGCGGGAGTTCGTCGTCCAGCAGCAGGGCCTTCACCGTCAGGACCGAGCTCCCCAGGTCCGCCAGCAGCGCGACCCCGGCGCCCCGGTCCACCTCCCGCGCCGCAGCGACGACCCGCTCCGCGCTCGTGCCGAGCCCGCCGGTGGCCGTGCCGCCCGCCGCGGCCACCGGGGCCAGGGGGCCGCCGGCCGCCAGGCCCCGCGCCAGCTCCGCCACCGACTCCGCGACCGACGCGCTGTGCGACACCAGCACGATGCCCACCAGGGGCGCCTCCGCACCCGCGCCCGCGTCCGCCCCGGTCATGCCGCGCCCTCGCCCGGCTCCGCCACGTCCGCCAGCGCCCGCAACAACAACGCCGACGAGGTCGCGCCCGGATCCTGGTGCCCGATGCTCCGCTCGCCCAGGTAGCTGGCCCGGCCCTTGCGCGCCTGCAGCGGAACGGTCGCCAGCGCGCCGTTCTCCGCCGCCTCCGCGGCCGCCCGGTACGACGTGCTCAGCGCGGCCACCCCCGGCACCAGCGCGTCCAGCATCGTCTTGTCACCCGGCGCCGCCCCGCCCAGCTGCGCCACCGCGGTCACTCCCGCGTCCAGGGCCTCGCGCAGCTCCGTGTCGGAGACCTCGGCCGCATCCCCGAGCGCCTTGCCGGTGCGCCGCAGCAGCGTCCCGTACAGCGGCCCCGAGGCGCCGCCGACCGTGGAGATGAGCGTCCTCCCGGCCAGTTGCAGCACCTCGCCCGGCGCCGCCGGGTGCTCCGCGTCCAGAGCCGGGAGCACCGCCCTGAAACCCCGGAGCAGGTTGCTGCCGTGGTCGGCGTCCCCGATGGGGGAGTCGAGCTCCGTCAGCCGGTCCGCCTCCCGCTCGACCGCGGCCGCGGCGGCCGCCATCCAGCGCCGGAAGAAGTCTGTGTCGCGCACCGGATCTCCTCGCCTCGCATCGGTCTGGCCAGTCCCACGCCACCTTAAGTGGTCTCCTGGGGATCGTGCCCGACACGCGCCGCCCGGCGCCGCACCTCGCCGCGACGGCTCACCCGGTACGTGGTCGTGCTCGGCCCGGGGCGCGGCTCGAACACGGTGACCTGACTACGCCACAGGTGGCCCTGTGCGCGTTAAGAGTGCGTCAGGGTTTGTTCGCTTCCGTGCACGAGTGATCGATTTGCGTACGCTGACTCAGCCGTCGACCTCGATGGCCTGTTCTTTGCGTATGACAGGAGTGCTTCACGATGGCCACCCCTGCCCGCTCCTCGCGCCTGCGCGCGTGGATGCTGGAAGGCCTGACCGCCCAGACGAGTTCGCCCGCCGCGAAGGAGGCGGCGGCCCAGCCCCACGGCCGGCCGTGGGGGCGGGTGATGTGTCTGACGGGTCTGGACTACTTCTCCACCCTCGGCTACCAGCCCGGCATCGCGTTCCTCGCGGCAGGTCTGCTGTCTCCGCTGGCGACCGTCGTTCTCGTCCTGTTGACCTTGTTCGGCGCGCTGCCCGTCTACCGCAGGGTGGCGGAGGAGAGCCCGCACGGCGAGGGTTCCATCGCCATGCTGGAGCGGCTGCTGACGTTCTGGAAGGGGAAGCTGTTCGTGCTGACCCTGCTCGGGTTCGCGGCGACCGACTTCCTCATCACCATCACCCTCTCCGCGGCCGACGCGACCGCGCACATGGTGGAGAACCCGCACCTCACCAGCGCCCTGCACGGCCACGAGGTACTGATCACCCTGATCCTGATCGCACTCCTGGGCGGGGTGTTCCTGAAGGGGTTCAGCGAGGCCATCGGCGTGGCGGTGGTGCTCGTCTTCACGTATCTCGGCCTGAACGTCGTCGTGGTGGCGGTCGGGTTGTGGAACGTGTTCACCGAGCCGCAGGTCGTCACCGACTGGACGACGGCCCTGACCACCGAGCACGGCAACGTCTTCATGATGATCGCCATCGCGCTCGTGGTGTTCCCGAAGCTGGCCCTCGGTCTTTCCGGGTTCGAGACGGGCGTGGCGGTGATGCCGCACGTCCAGGGAGACCCGGAGGACACCGAGGACGAGCCGGCCGGCCGGATCCGCGGGGCGAAGAGGCTGCTGACCACGGCCGCTGTGATCATGAGCGTCTTCCTGATCTGCTCCAGCCTCATCACGACCCTGCTGATCCCGGCCGACCAGTTCCAGCCGGGCGGCGAGGCCAACGGCCGCGCCCTCGCCTACCTGGCCCACGAGTACCTGGGCTCCGCCTTCGGCACGGTCTACGACATCTCCACCATCCTGATCCTGTGGTTCGCCGGCTCCTCCGCGATGGCGGGCCTGCTGAACCTGATGCCCCGCTACCTGCCCCGGTACGGGATGGCCCCGCACTGGGCCCGTGCCCTGCGCCCGATGGTCATCGTCTTCACCCTGGTCGCGTTCCTGGTGACCTGGATCTTCGACGCCGACGTCGACGCGCAGGGCGGGGCGTACGCCACCGGTGTCCTCGTCCTGATCACCTCGGCGGCCGTCGCCGTGACCATCGCGGCCCGCCGGGCGGGGGAGCGCGGCTGGACCGTCGGCTTCGGGATCATCTCCGCCGTCTTCATCTACACCACGGCCGTCAACATCGTGGAGCGGCCGGACGGCGTGAAGATCGGCGCCTGCTTCATCGGCGGCATCATGGCCCTCTCCCTCCTCTCCCGCCTCGCGCGGGTCTTCGAGCTGCGCGTCACGCACGTGGAGTTCGACGACATGGCGCAGCGG
Organism: Streptomyces sp. NPDC005533; assembly: GCF_042871845.1. Lineage (NCBI taxonomy): Bacteria > Bacillati > Actinomycetota > Actinomycetes > Kitasatosporales > Streptomycetaceae > Streptomyces > Streptomyces sp. NPDC005533. The sequence goes on from NZ_JBIAJH010000038.1 coordinate 34,419, forward strand.
TTCATCCGGGACACCGCCAACCGCACGATCCGCTTCATCGCCAACGAGCCCGACAACCGCGACATCGCGGAGTACCGGCAGAAGAAGGAACAGATCCGCGCGGACAACGACGTCCCGGCCGAGGACGACGTCATGTTCGTCGAGGTCACCGTCCTGGACGCGTCCGAGTTCGAATCCGGCATGCGCGTGCGCGGCGAGGTCCTGCACGAGCGCTACCGCGTCCTGACCCTGGAGAGCTCCAGCATCCCCAACGCCCTCGCGGCCCTCCTCCTCCACGTCCGGGACGAGACCGGCCAGCGCCCGCACATCTACTTCGAGTGGACCGAGGGCAACCCGATGGCCAACTTCTTCCGCTTCTTCCTCTTCGGTCAGGGCGAAGTCGCCCCGGTCACCCGCGAAGTCATCCGGGGAGCGGAACCGAACCGCGCCCGCCGCCCCCACATCCACGCCGGCTGACCTGTTCGCGTCAAGATGTCGACAGGAATCCCGCCGGACCCTCGCCACGACGAGGGTCCGGCGGGATCCTCACGGCGTGACCACTCGCCCGCGCTCCGACCGCACCGTACGCCGGACCGTGCCGGCCCTCGCGGTGGTCGGCCTCGGCGTCACCACCGCCGGCGCCGCCCTCGACGCCATGTGGCTGCTCGGCATGGGCGTTTGGGCGCTCATCGCCGCGATGGTGATCGACATCGTCCACCAGCCCTAGGACGCCTGGTTCGGGCCGGAGAGGCCGGTCCGAACGGACGAACGTGCCCCGATCGGTTCCACCAGGGCGCGGAGCGCGGACTCCGGGAGCCGGATCCACAGGTGACCGGCGCCGAGCGTCGCGGCCGATTGCTCCGCACCGGCGGAGCCCACGGCGGTACGTGCTGCCGGCGGGGTGGGGAACAGACGCACCCTCACCTCCGCCCTGCCCGACCGGACCGGCGCGTACGGGGGCCCCGCCGGAACGCGTTCGTCAGGCTCCGGGTCGTCGTCGTACTGGAACAGACACATGAGGCCCTCCCACGGGAACCACGAGTGGCGGTTGGGGGCCCCGGGACGCGGGGAGGCAGTCCGGGGCCGCGACTTCGAAGCTATCCCCGCCGACCCCCACCCGCGGCCACCCCATGACGGGACCTTGACGGAGCCGGGCCAGGTCCATACGTATCGTTGACGGGCCCGTGGGAGCCGAGCTCGTCGACGGGCCCGTACGAACACCAGCGCGGGACGGCACGGGAACGTCGTGCGCGCGCCCCGGGTTCACGCCCCCGGCGGGGAGCCGACCTCCACCCACACGCACTTGCCGTTGCCGCCCACCGGACTCCAGCCCCAGCTGCGGCCCAGCCGTTCCACGATGAGGAGGCCGTGTCCTCCGGGCCGGGAGGGCTCGGACCGCTGCGCGGCCCGTGGCGCGGTGGGGCTGGGGTCCGTCACCTCGATCCGCAGCCGTTCGCTCGTACACCGCAGCGCCAGGGACGTGGGCCCGCCCGCGTGCAGGCAGGCGTTGGCCACCACTTCCGACACCAGGAGCAGGACGTCGTCGGTGACCTCCGCCCCCGGGGTGCCCTCCTCCACGGGTCCTGGCGGCCAGCGCCAGTCCGTGAGGGCCCGGCGCGTGAAGTCACGGCACCGGGTGACCGCGTTCGCGACCTCGTGCAGCACGAGGAGCCGGGTCAGCTCCATCGACCGGCCCTCGTCCATCGGTGGTCCTCCCTAGGGGCGCTGAGACGTCGCGAGCGCGGATTCCACGTCCGCATGGAGCCGGAAGAGCCGGTCCGCCCCCGTGATGTGGAACATGCGTGCGACAGGTGGGTGCAGGCCGACCAGCTCGAGCGTGCCCCCGGATTCCTGGACGGCGAGGCGGCCGCGCAACAGCACGTTCAAGCCCGTGGAGTCGCAGAAGTCCAGGCGGGTCAGGTCGACGAGCAGCCGCCCGCCCTCGGGCCAGGCCGTGTCCAGGGCCTGCCGCAGGGGCTCGGCGGTGTCGTGGTCGAGCTCTCCCGTCATGGCCAGGACGGTGGCCCCTTGGAGGGACCGCGCCTCGACGGTGAATCGTTCTCCGTTGGCCGTGGACATCAGGCACACACTCCCTCTCCCGTCCGGGATTCTCGGGGTACAGCGCGCCTACCCCGTCGGTTGCCGTCCAAGCCTGCCGCCCGGGGCACGGAGCGTCGGTCGACGCGGTGGCGCGGCGCGCCGCGGGTGGGCCGGCTCACGGGTCGTCCGGGACGAGGACGTCGAGGACGCAGATGTCGTCACGGTTGCCCGGGCACAGCGCCGCGAGCGTCCGGGCGAGGGTTGCGCCGTGTCCCGCCCGGAGGAGCCGCAGGGTGGACGCGGCGAGCCGGTCGAGTCCGACGCCGATGTCCTCACCCGGTTCCTCCACGAGTCCGTCGGTGTAGAAGAGCAGACGGTCGCCGGGCATCAGGTCGAGGACGGCGTGGCCGTAGGAGGCGTCGGAGGTCGCGCCGAGGAGGTTGCCCCGCGGCTGTTCGAGGAAGCTCGCCTGGTCGCCGCGGATCAGCAGGGGAGGCAGGTGGCCGGCCCGTACCCAGGTCAGGCGCCGGTCCCAGGGCTGGTAGCGGCCCATCACCATGGTGGCGGTCGCGGTGGCGGACGGGTCCGTGGCGGTGTGGAGCAGGAGGGTGTTGAGCCGGCGCAGTACGTCGGGCAGGGGCGAGCCGGTGATCGTCATGCCCTTCGTGGTGAACCGCAGCTGGGCCATCGTGCCGACGGCGGCCAGGCCGTGGCCCGCCACGTCCCCGACGACGAACAGGGCACTGCCGTCCGGGAGTTCGATGGCGCTGTACCAGTCGCCGCCGACGTTGACCCCCCGGTCGGCCGGGACGTACGCGACGTCGATGCACAGGCCGGCCAGTTGCAGGGACTGCTCGGGGATCGGCAGCAGGGTGTCCTGGAGGCTCGCGGCGAGCGCCCGTTCGGCCTGGAGCATGCCGCGCTCGAGGAGGACGGCCCGTTCGCTCTCGCGCAGGGCGAGCTCGACGCCGCGCTGCGCGCTGAGGTCCTGGAAGAAGCCGTGCACCTCCACCGGTGTGCCGTCCGCGTCCGTCTGGGCCTCGGCGACGATCCGCAGGTGACGCACCCCGTCGACGGTCGTGATCCGGAACGGCTGGTCGACGGGCTCCCCCCTGCTCAGCAGCTGCCGGAGGGCGGTGCCCAGCTTGGGCAGGTCCTCGGGGACGACGCGCCGCGGCAGTTCCTCCAGTGCCATCGGCCCGTGGCAGGGGTCGCGGTCGAAGATGGCGTAGACCTGATCGGACCAGGTGACGGTGTCCGTCGCCAGGTTCCAGCCGGCCCACCCGAGGTTGCCCAGCCGCTGCATGTCGGCCAGCCGGCGCGCCTCGCGCTCGCTCGTGTCGTGCCGGATCCAGCTCACGACCAGCCGGTCTCCCAGCCTGGAGGCCCGGACCGAGTAGACGGACTGCTGCGGGACCCCGGCGACCACCTCCTCGTAGGTGAAGGGCTCACCCTCGTACGCCGTTCCCGTCGTCAGCGTCTCCAGGTACCCCTCCCACAGCGCGGTGCCCACCACGGTCGGGTACGTCTCCAGGATCCGGCGGCCGACCAGCTCCTTGCCGCGCCGCCCCGCGATGTCCACCGACTCGGGCGCCGCCGCGTCGATGCGGTAGTCCTCCACCTCGCCGGTCTCCGAGCGCAGGGGCGTGAGCAGGATCGCGGGCCCGGCCAGCGCGTCCAGCATCCGCTGCGCCGAGGCCACGTCCACGTCCACCGGCTCGGCTTCGGCGTCGTGGGGCGGCTCCGGCCCGCCCAGCGGGCCGGCGCACAACCGGGCCGCCCGCCGCAGCAGCGCCCGGATGTCGGACGGGAAGGGTCCCGACCGCGTCCGCAGGAAGCCGATGACCTTGTCCGGCGGCCCGTCGGCGGGTACGGGGATCCAGGCGCGGGAGTGCCACCGGTCCGTCGCGTGCCCGATCAGCAGGTAGTGACGGGCGTCCTGCGCCGGATCCTCCAGCCACAGCGCCCGACGTCCGGTGACCGCCTCGTGGGCGGCCACGCCGGCGAGCGGGGGGATGTGGCGCCACTGTTCGGCCAGCACGTCGTCGATGCCGGCGTGGCCGATCAGTTCCAGGTTTCCGGCCGGCGCCAGGGCGTAGATCATCACCGCGTCCACGCCGGCACCGGTGCCGAGCACGGTCCGCAACAGCTCCGCGACGTCGTCACCGCCGTGCGCCGCCGCCAGGCCGTCGGCCAGCCGGGCCGTCGGCGGGAGCAGGGCGGCCGTACCGGCGCGACTGCCGACGAGCCGGTGTCCGGAGCCGGGGGCCGGCGCGGCCGGTTCTTCCCCCGGTCCCGCCGAGGGGGCGGCGGGCGGGGCGGCGGTACCGGTTGCGGGCGGGGCGGCGGCAGTTGCCGGCGGCGGGTTCGCGGGAATGTGCCCCAGCGTGAGCCAGCACTCCTCCAGAAGGGTGCGGCCCCCCGCACCGGCCCGGCCGAGCAGCATCTCGTGGGCCGTGTCGGCGGATACGCCCGATCGGGCCATCAGGACGCCCTTGGCCCGCTCCACGACGGCGGTGGTCGCGGCGACGCCTTCCAGGTCCACGACCTGCGATCGCAGCCTGGCGATCACCTTGGCGAGCGCCAGCACCTCGGGCCCGGCGCCCTCGCCCGCAGGTGCGGCATCGCCCTTCATCCCTTGAGCATGCCACGGCCGTACCCGGTGTGCGCTCAGGTGGGAGGCCCCGGCTGCGGCCCGCGCGGGAGCCCGCGGTGGCCGTCGCCGTCCCCGCTTGAGGCGCGTCCGACGGGGCAGGCGCCAGGGGCGCCCGCCCGGCAGGAACGGCCGGCGAGGCCACGTACGCCAAGTAACACGAGGTGAACCACATGGACTGGACCACCGAACCGGTACCCGAAGGCCCCGGGCCCACCCCCGGGAGCCCGGATCCCGTACCGCGCGATCCGTTGCCCGGCGGGCCGGCCCACCCGAGTCCCGGCCCCAAGCCCCGAGATCCCCGCCCGGCTCCCGATCGGCCCACGCCCGGTGAGCCGCCCGCAGTGCCCGAACCCCCGGACTGAGGACGGCGCCGCCCGCACCACGGGCGGCGCCGGAGCCACCCGTATTCCTCAGGGAATTCCCGCACGAATTGCGGAGCGCCTGCCGCGGAAGCAAGGTGGGCAGCACCCCCTTCCAGAGAGGAACCACCCCGTCATGAGCAAGGCAAAGGGCAAGGCGAAGCAGATCAAGGGCAAGATCAAGGAGAGCGCCGGCAGTGCCATGGACGACAAGGGCATGCAGGCGGAGGGCAGCGCCGAGCGGATGAGCGGCAAGGCGGAGGAAATGACGGCGAAGACCTCGGACAAGATGAAGGGGTCCACGCGCAAGTCCTGATCGGCCTCGCGACCCGATCCACGTACGGAGTGCCCCGCCGGGCAGCGGTCCGGCGGGGCACTCGCGCGCTGCGGTGAATGAAGCGCCGGGGGCGGGGCAACCGAGTCCGCGCGGGGCACCGATGCCGCCGCGTACGCCAGCGAAGAGGGCGGGACGGCAGGAAGACCTCGTCGTCCCCCGCCCGCCGGAGGAGTTGTTTTCGCGTGACCGAACATGTGTGGACCTACCGGTCGACCGCCGGCCACCTGGCCGGCGCCGATCTGACCGGCTACAAGGTCGAGGCGACCGACGGACACATCGGCAAGGTGGACAAGCACTCCCACGAGGCCGGTGACGCCTACCTGGTCGTCGACACCGGTGCGTGGATCTTCGGCAAGGAGGTCCTGCTCCCGGCGAGCACCGTGCTCCGGATCGATGCCGACGAGGAGAAGGTCTACGTCAACGGCACCAAGGAGCAGATCAGGAACGCGCCGGAATTCCACCGGGACAAGCACCTGGGCGACGTCGACTACCGCGAGGCGCTCGGCACGTACTACTACTCGGCCGGCGGCCCCCTCGGCCGTCGCCCGGCCTGACCGACACCTGAACGGGCCCGGACCCGTCGAGTAACGGCCCATTTCCGTTTCCGTCGACCTGTTCGTATCCGAAGTTCGAGGGTAGACGGGATCCGAGAGGCCACGGCGGTTCCGATCGTTCCGCCGAATCCCCAACATGAACGAGGGAAAACATGATTCTCATCGGACTTATTCTCCTGATCGTGGGATTCCTGACCGGAATTTCCATCCTGTGGACCATCGGGGCCATCCTGCTCGTGGTGGGGGCAGTGCTGTGGGTCCTCGGGTCGGTCGGGCACGCGGTCGGCGGTCGGCGCCATTACTGGTAGCCGGCCGGTCCCGGGCCGGACGCGGGAAGCGGCCGGCCCGGGAGTGGTCCGTGGACGGAGCCGGTACGGCTCCGTCCGACACAGCAAGCAGCTCGACGGTCGGGGTGAGGCGACAGTGGACACGACGGGAGAAGTCGCCGGCGAAACCCGGCGTACAGGAGCACCGGTCATGGGACAGCGCCGCCGGCTCGCCCTGCGCAGTGTCCGGGGCGCGGTCGGCAAAGGCCGCGACTTCACCCGCCAGACCCTGCGGGACTGGGGCTGGGACCGCAGCGAGAGCGCCGAGGACGCCCTGCTCGTCGTGTCCGAGCTGGTGACCAACGCCGCCCTGCACGCCCGCGGTTGCCACGAACTCGTACTGACCGCCGGTGAGACCCTGCGCATCGACGTGCTCGACGGCGCGACGACGCTGCCCCCTACCCGGGCCGGGTCCCGGCCGGGTGTCCCCGGCGGCCACGGCCTCCACATCGTGCAGCGGCTGTCCGACCGCTGGGGTTCCTACGCCCACGGGACCGGCAAGGTCGTGTGGGCCGAGATCGAGGCGTCCCGGCTGGCGGACCGTCAGCAGGGCGCGCGTACCGCGCCGTTCGCCGGGTAGACGGGCCCGTATGACATGGAGTGGAGCGCGGCGCGGTGAGCAGGCGAAAGAAGCGGCCGAAGGGGCCGGAGCGGCCGTACCGGTCTCCGGGGGGCGGCGCCGTCCGGTGCACCCCGCCGTCCGGGCCCTGGCCATGGTGGCGGCCTTCGCCGGCACCGTCGGATTCAGCGTGGTCCTGGCCCGGCTGACCCTGGAACCGTCCGCGGCCTCGGTGGACCTCGTGCACAGCAACGTCCACCCCGGCCGTTCGATCAGCGCCTACCTGGAGGCTTCCTCGACGATCGAGGCGGTGCGCCAGCTGGGCGGGAACCTCCTGCTGGGCCTGCCCTTCGGCGTGCTCCTGCCCGTCCTGCTGCCCCCGGCCCGGGGGCTGTTGCGCGTCGGCGCCGTGACGGTCTGCCTGATGACGCTGGTGGAGCTCACCCAGGGAGCCCTCGTCACCGGACGCGTCTTCGACATCGACGACGTCATCCTCAACACGGCCGGAGCGCTCCTCGGTTACCTGCTGATCGGCCGCCGGCTGGGCCGGGCCGTGCACCCGCGCCGCAGGCACTGGTGGCACCGCCTGCCCCAGCCCCGCCTGCCCCGCCGCGGCCCGACCGGCCGTCGGACGGCCGCGGAGACCCGCGACAACTGACGCGTGAGCCCTGCTCCGTGAGCCCCGCCCCGTGAGCCCCGCTCCGTCATCCCTGCCCCCGTAAGCCCGTTCCGGCGCGCCCCGACGCGTGCGACCGGACTGGTGTGCCCCGGACTTGTGACTCATGAGTACTGCACACCCCATAGGTGACAGCGGTGACTGTCGCCGCGTCCGCCGGGCGTGACACCTTCGGTCTGCCGCCGACCGAGGGAGCAGGTGTGAACAAGGGGTACGCAGCCTTCTGCGACACAGACCGCTGGTTCTACGACGCGCCGTACCGGCGGGCCGGCGAGCAGAACTACGCGGCGGCTGACGCCCCCGTCCCGGCGGGGTGGCGCTCGCACCGCAGCGGTGACTGGTTCGCCCTGCGCCCCGTCGCCGCCGAACTGCCCGCACAGGGCTGGAAGATCCACGTGTCGGCCACGCTCGACAACGCCGAGTCGCTCCTGACGACGGTGTACGAGTACTGCACCGCCCGGGGCATCGCCTTCAAGTTCATACCGAGCCGGTACCTGCTGCACCTGCGCAACGCCAAGTACGCCGACCGTGCCGGGAGCGGGAAGTTCATCACCGTCTATCCGGCCGACGAGGAGCAGTGCCACCGCATCGCGGAGGACCTCGACGCCGCGCTGGCGGGGGCGGCCGGCCCGTACATCCTCAGCGACCTGCGGTGGGGCGCCGGACCGGTGCACCTGCGCTACGGCAGCTTCACCCTGCGGCACTGCTACGACGAGCACGGCGAACTGGTCCCGGCGATCGAGGCCCCCGACGGGCGGCTCGTACCGGACCGGCGCGGGCCGGCCTTCCAGCCCCCCGAGTGGCTCCCACTGCCCGACTTCCTGGAGCCGCACCTCGCCGCGCGCTCCGCGGTCACCCTGACCGACATCCCCTTCACGGTGGAACGGGCGCTGCACTTCTCCAACGGCGGCGGAGTCTACGTCGGCAAGGACAGCCGCACCGGCGAGTCCGTGGTCCTCAAAGAGGCCCGGCCGTACGCGGGCCTCGCGGCCGACGGCGCCGACGCCGTGACCCGGCTGCACCGCGAACAGGCCGCACTGGAACGGCTGGCGGGCCTGGACTGCGTCCCGGCGGTCCGCGGCACCTTCACCGTCGGTGACCACCACTTCCTGGTGCTGGAACACCTCGCCGGAAAGCCGCTCAACACCTACTTCGCCCGACGCCACCCCCTCATCGAGGCGGATCCCGACCCGGCGGAGCTGGCCTCCTACACCGAGTGGGCGCTCACGATCCACCGGCGGGTCACCGAGGCCGTCGACGCCGTGCACAGCCGCGGCGTCGTCTTCAACGACCTCCACCTCTTCAACATCATGGTCGCGGAGGACGAGAGCGGCGAACCCACCGTCGCGCTCCTGGACTTCGAAGCCGCCGCGCACGTCGACGAGGGACTGCGGCAGACCGTCGCCAACCCGGCCTTCGTCGCCCCGGCCGAGCGGCGCGGGTTCTCCGTGGACCGCTACGCCCTCGCCTGCCTGCGGCTCGCCCTGTTCCTCCCGCTGACCAGCCTGCTCGTCCTGGACCGGGCCAAGGCCGCACACCTGGCCGCCGTCGCCGCCGAACAGTTCCCCGTACCGCGGCGGTTCCTCGACGAGGCGGTCGAGGAGATCCTGTCCGGCGTCCCGCAGGGAACGCCCGGCGGGCGCCTACCCGCACCGGCCGGACCGTACCTGCCCGTCGAGCCGGGGCAATGGCCGGCCGCCCGTACGTCGATGACCGCGGCGCTGCGGGCGAGCGCCACCCCGGACCGTGAGGACCGCCTCGTCCCGGGCGACATCGCCCAGTTCGCGGCCGCCGGCGGAGGCCTCGGCTTCGGCCACGGGATCGCCGGAGTGCTCCACGCCCTCGCGGAGACCGGCGCCGGACCCTGGCCCGAGGCCGAGGAATGGCTGCTCGAACGGACCGCGGAACCCGCCTCCGGCACCCCGCTCGGCTTCTACGACGGTCTGGCCGGCACGGCCTGGACGCTGCACCGGCTCGGACACCACGACCGCGCCCTCGCCCTCGTCGACCTGCTCCTGGACCAGCCCTGGGAGAGCGCGGGCCCCGACCTGCACGGCGGACTGGCCGGCATCGGCCTGGCCCTGGACGCGCTCGGCACCGCCACCGGCGAGAGCGGGCTGCACACCGCCGCCCTGCGCTGCGCCGAACTGGTCGTCCAACCGGAGCGGCGGCCCCGGCGCGCGGGCCTGCTGTACGGCAACTCCGGCACCGCCCTGCTCCTCGTGCGGCTCTACGAGCGCACCGGTGACAAGGAACTGCTGATCCAGGCCGCCGAAGCACTCCACCGCGACCTCGACCGCTGCGTCACCAGCGCGTTCGGCACCCTCCAGGTGAACGAGGGCTGGCGCACGATGCCGTACCTCGGCGAGGGCAGCGTCGGCATCGGCATGGTGCTCGACGACTGGCTGGAACACGGCCCGGACGAGCGCTTCGAACAGGCCCGGCGTGAGATCGTACGGGCGGCGCAGGCGACCTTCTACGCCCAGCCCGGGCTGCTGCGCGGCGCCGCCGGGATGATCCTGCACCTGGCCCGGACCACCACGCCCGGCCCGGGCACCGGGCCCGACGCCATCGCCCGCCAGATCGACGCACTGGCCCGGCACGCCGTGCCGTACCAGGGGCATCTGGCCTTCCCCGGCGAGCAGATGATGCGGCTGTCCATGGACCTCGCCACGGGCACGGCCGGCGCCCTCCTCGCCCTCGGCAGCGCCGCGCCCGGCGGGCGCGCGCACCTGCCGTTCCTCCCGCCGCTGCGCGAGCGCGCGGCGGCCCCCAAGCCGGTCCCGTCCGGGGCCGTGACCCATCGCACCACCTCAGAGAAGAAGAGGAACCTGACATGACGCTTCTTGACCTGCAGTCGATGGAGACCCCGAAGGAAGAGACCACCGAGGCCGCGCTCACGGGCGGTGGCAGCCGGGCCAGCCTGCTGCTCTGCGGCGACAGCAGCCTGAGCCTCACGACCTGTAACTGACCCAGGTCACCTCGGGCCCGGGCGGTTCGCCGCCCGGGCCCGCACCACATCTCTGGAGGCATCCGCAGATGAGCCCTCCCGACGCGGTGCCCGACGGGGTGCCCGACACGGCGCGGGAGCCGGCCGTGGGACGCACCGCCGACCGCGCCCTCGTGGCAGCGGCGCGGCACAGCGGCGGGCGCACCGCCGCCGTCCTCGGATGCGCCGTGACGGCCGCCGCGGCGGCCCTCGCCGAGCCCGCCGTCCTCGGCCACACCCTCGACCTGCTGCTCCGCCGCGCCCCGTCGGGCCCCGCCTGGACGCTGCTGTGCGCCGCGGTCATCGTGGCGGAGGTGGCCCTGGACGCCGCCGCCGCCCGGCTGACCGGCGAGGTGGACGGCCGTTCCACCGCCCGGCTGCGGAGGCTCGCCCTCGCCGGGCTGCTGCGGACGGCCCCGCACCACGCGGCCCGCCACGCGCCCGGCGAAACCGCCGCGCGGCTGACCGCGCACGCCGCCGAGGCCGGCAAGGTCCCGGCCGCCGTCGCGCACGCCCTCGCCGCACTGCTGCCGCCGCTCGGCGCGGTGGTCGCGCTCTTCCTCATCGACGTCTGGACGGCGCTCGCCTTCCTCGCGGGCGTGCCCCTGCTGGTGCTGCTGCTGCGCGCCTTCACCCGAGACACCCGTACCAGCATCGCCCGCTACCAGCAGGTCCAGCTCGCGACCGCGGGCCGCCTCGTCGAAGCCCTGGCCGGAGCACGCACGATCGCCGCCGCCGGCACCGCCGCACGCGAACGCGCCCGGATCCTCGCCCGGTTGCCCGAGCTCGGCACCGAGGGCAGGCGCATGTGGCAGGTCTACGGCGGCACCACGGCCCGGTCCGCGACCCTCATGCCGATGCTCCTGTACGCGGTCCTCGCCGTCGGCGGCATCCGCCTGTCGGCCGGGGCCCTCGGCGTCGGCGAACTCCTCGCCGTCCTGCGGTACGCCGGCCTCGCGGCCGGCATCGGCGCCGTGACGGGCGGGCTGGCGGCCGTGGTCCGCGGCCGGGCCGCCGCCCGCAGGACCGCGGACCTGCTGACGCTGCCGGTGCTCGACCACGGCCGGGCGGAGCTGCCGGACGACGGCCTCGGCACCCTGGAACTGCGCGGGGTCCGGGTCGTACGGTCAGGCGCGACGGTCCTGCACGACATCAGCCTGGTGGTCCCCGGAGGCTCCACGGTGGCGGTGGTGGGCCGCTCGGGCGCCGGCAAGACGCTCTTCGCCGCCGTGGCCGGCCGGCTCACCGACCCCGACGCGGGCCAGGTGCTGCTGGACGGCGTCCCCCTGCGGGAGCTGACCGCCGAAGCGCTGCGCCGCGAGGTCGGGCACGCCTTCGACCGGCCCGTGCTCCTCGGGGAGACGGTCGGCGAGGCGATCGGGTTCGGCGCAGGTCCCGCCCCGGACCCCGAAGCGGTGCGCGGCGCGGCCCGTGCCGCGGGCGCCGACCCCTTCGTACGGCGGCTGCCCCACGGGTACGGCACGCGCCTCGCCGACGCCCCCCTGTCCGGCGGTGAGGTCCAACGCCTGGGCCTGGCCAGGGCGTTCTGCCACGCGGGCCGGCTCCTCGTGCTGGACGACGCCACCTCCAGCCTCGACACGGTCACCGCCCGTGAGGTCGAGCGGGCGCTCGCCCACCGGGTCCGGCCCGGCACCCGGATCGTGGTCGCGCACCGCCTGTCGTCCGCGGCCCGCGCCGACCTCGTCGTATGGCTGGAGGAGGGACGGGTGCGGGCGGCCGGACCCCACGCCGAACTGTGGCGGGACGAACCCGCGTACCGGGCGGTGTTCGCCGCCGACGCGGCAGTCGCGGCGGACGGGGGGGCGCCCACGGCAGCCGCGCCCGAAGCGGTCACGGAGGCGGCGCGGTGACCGGGGGCACGAGCGAGGACGTGGGCAGCAGCGGGGGCAAGAGCGAGGGCGAGGCCGAGGCCTGGCGCCGCGTGGCCCCCGAGGGCCGGCGGTTCCTGCGCGGCCGCAAGGGCGCCGTGGGCCGGCTGGCGGCCTGGTCGCTCCTGGAGTCCGCGCACACCTTCCTCGGCGGCTACGGCGTCGCCCGCGCCCTCGACGACGGCTTCCTCGCCGGCCGCACCGCCACCGGTCTCGCCTGGCTGGCCGCGGCCGGAGCCGGGGCCCTCCTCGGCGGGTACGCACTGCGCGGGGTGTTCACCGCACTCGCCGACCTCGTCGAGCCGCTGCGGGACGGCCTGGTCCGGCGGGCGGTGCGGCAGGCACTGGAGCGCGCCGTCGCCGACCCGGTGCGCGCCCCCGACACCGGCGCGGTGTCCCGGCTGACCCAGCAGACGGAGATGGCCCGGGACTCCTTCGCGGGCCTGGTCCTGACGGTGCGTTCGTTCGCGTTCACCGCCGTGGGCGTCCTCGCGGGGATGGCGGCCCTGGCCCCCGTACTGCTGCTGGTCGTGCTGCCCCCGCTGCTGCTGGGCGTGGCCGCCTTCCTGGCCACGCTGCGCCCCATGGCGTCCGCGCAGCGCCGCTCCCTGGACACCGACGAGGCGCTGGCCGACCGGGTGGCGGCCCTGGGGGAGGGCCTGCGCGACGTCGTCGCCTGCGGTGGCCAGGAGGCGGCGCGCGCCGGGGTGGAGCCGCTGATCGCCGCCCAGGAGCGGCTGGCGCGGACCCTCGCGCGCTGGGCGGCCGTGCGCACCCTGGCCCTGGCGACGGCGGGCCGGCTCCCGGTGATCGCGCTCCTCGCCGCGACGCCCTGGCTGCTCGGCCGCGGGATCACGGCCGGCACGCTGGCCGGCGGCCTCACCTACCTGGTGCAGGCACTGCTGCCCGCCCTCAACTCGCTGATGACCGCGCTGGGTTCCGCCGGCACCCGGCTGGTGGTGGTCCTCGAACGCTTCTGTGACCCGCCGCGGGGGGAGCCGGACGGCCCCCGCGCGACGAAACCGCCGGCGCCCGTCCCCGCCGGCCGGGGGACCGCCGCCGCGGCCGAGCTGCGGGACGTCACCTTCGCCTACGGACCCGGCGCGGTCCCCGTACTCGACGCCCTCGACCTGGTGGTGCGGCCGGGGGAGCACCTCGCCGTGGTCGGGCCGAGCGGCATCGGCAAGTCGACACTCACCGCGCTGCTCGCCGGAATGCTGTCACCCGACGCGGGGACCGTCCTCGTCGCCGGCGCGGCCGCCCGCCGGGACCGGGCCGCCACGGGACCGGACCCGCGGCGGACCCTGCTGCCGCAACAGGCCTACGTGTTCACCGGCACCGTGCGGGAGAACCTCACCCACCTGTCCCCGCACCCGGGTGCCCCCGGGTGCGGGGACGCCCGGGTGCGGCGGGCCATCAGCGCCCTCGGGCTGGAGGAGCTGGTGGACCGGCTGGGCGGCCTGGACGCCGAGGTGTCCCCCCGGCTGCTGTCCCGGGGGGAGTGCCAGCACCTCGCGCTCGCCGCCGCCTACCTCTCGCCGGCCCCGCTGCTGCTGCTCGACGAGGCCACCTGCCACCTGGACCCGCGTACCGAGGAACGGGCCGAACGGGCCCTCGCGGAGCGTCCCGGCACCCTCGTCGTCGTGGCCCACCGGGTCTCGTCCGCGGCCCGCGCCGACCGGGTCCTCGTCCTCGACGGAACCCGGGCCGTGTGCGGTACGCACGCGGAACTCCCGGCCAGGTCGGCCCTGTACCGCGATCTGGTGGGCGGGTGGAACGGTACGGACGAGTGACGCGGCCGGCCGGCGCCGCCGGGCGGCCCCCGGCGCACCCGTCCGCGGCGGGCTGCGGATCACACCCAGCCGGCCCGCCGGGAGATGCGGATCGCGTCGATGAGGTTGCGCGCGCCGGTCTTGCGGGTCGCCGCGGCCATGTAGTTGCGTACTGTGCCGCTCGCCAGGTGCAGCGTACGGGCGATCTCGGCGATGGAATCGCCTTCCGCGGCCCGGGCCAGCACGCTGAGTTCCCGCGGGCTCAGCGGTAAGGGGTCGGCCTCCATGAAGGCGGAGGCCAGCGACGCGTCGATGAACCGTTCCCCCGCGGCGACCTTCCGGACCGCCCGGACGAGCCGCCCCGGTGAGCCGTCCTTGTCCACGTAGCCGAGGGCCTCGGCCCGGAAGGCCCGGTGCAGCGAACCGGGCGCGCCGGTCGACGCGAGGACGAGGACCGGCGACGGGGACGCGAGGACCTGCCGGTCCGCGCGCCCGTCGTCGGCCAGGACGGCCGTGGTCCCCGGACAGTCGAGGTCGACGACCGTCACGTCTGGTCGTATGGTCTCGGCCTGGCGCACCGCCGTCCTCCAGCCCGCCGACGTGACCTCGAAGCGCCCTTCCGATCTCAGTAGGGCGGCCAGTGCAGACCTCACCAGGCTGACGCTGTGCAGGACGAGGACCTTCGTCATCAGTGCTCTCCTCGGTAGACGTACCAACGGCACCACGGGTGCCCCCGATCAGGGGTGATGGAACGTCACTGCGGGGGGCGTGCAGGGGCGCACGGACAACTTGGCCGAGATACCCGGGGAATCGGCTTCCCTTAGGCGGGTTAACCCCTTGAAGACCGGGCCTTTACCGCCCGCCCGGCCCTCCGGCGGGGATCAGATCTCGCCGCGCCAGGCCCCCGTCGCGACCCCGCGCGACTCGATGAACAGCTTGAACCGCTTCAGATCGCCCATCACCTGACGCTTGACGAAGCCGAGTTTGTCGGCGGCCGTCTCGGCCAGACCGTCGGGCACCCAGTTCATGTGCAGGACGACCTTGGTGGTGGTCGCGTCGATCGGCTGGAAGACGACCAGCCCGGCCTGGCGGGCCTCCCCGTCGACCGTCATCCACGCGACCCGCCGGTCCGGGAGCTGCTCGGTGATCTGCGCGTCGAACTCGCGCTGCACACCGTTCACGTTCGTCACCCAGTGGGTGAGCGTGTCCGTGCGCTGGTCGACGCGTTCGACCCCCTCCATGAAGGCGGGGAAGTCCTCGAACTGCGTCCACTGGTTGTAGGCGGTGCGTACGGGGACGTTGACCTCGACGTACTCCTCGACGTGCGACATGTGCACCTCTTCCGTGTGGTGGGCAGCCCCGCACCCTGGGGTGCGGGTCGTCCATCAGGACGTCTTGAGGCGCGGCTACCCGGCCGGGAGCTGAACACGCCGCGGCCGGCGCCCGATTCAGCCGTACGCCACGGTCACCTCGCGGAAGCCCAGGGAGCGCAGCAGACCTTGCAGCATCGACGTGGTGTTCTGCTCGGCGCGTTCGACGAGACCGCTGTCGCGGGCGGCTTCGTCGATGTGCTGCACGGCGAGCTTCTGCACGGCCTGCTCGCCCGCCGGGTTGTCGGAGAACAGGTCGCCGAGCCGGTCCAGCAGGCCCCGCTGCTTCGTCACCGCGTACGAGCGGGCCGGGTCGAGGGCCGCCTTGCCGAGCACCGCGTGCGGCAGCCGGATCGAGGCCTCGGTGCGGTCGCCGTTCACGGTGACGCTCCGCTCGTCCAGCCCGCCGAAGTCGACGTAGCCGCCGACCGTGCCGGAGCCCACGTACAGGGTGCGGGTGCCGCGGATCGCGTCCGGCAGCAGCGCCGCGTCCTTCTCCAGGTCCACGACCACCTGGAAGTTTCCGACAGCCGCCTCGTAACGGTCCATGTCCTGGATCGACTTGAGCAGCGCGGGACCGGAGCGGTCCCGGGTGTCCTCGCCGAAGAGGTCGCCGAATCCCGGAATCAGGCTGAAGCGCTCCGCGAGCACGATCAGCACCACGACCACCGCCACACCGACGGCGATCCGCCCCCACCACGGGCGCCACGAGCCGCCCGGCCGAGCCGAAGAGGTTTCCATGCACCGCGGATACCCCGTGGACGCGGCTCCAGCGCGGATCCGCGGGCCTAGCGGTGGCGGGCGAGGGACTGGACGAGGACGAGCAGGGCGAAGCCGATGACGAGCAGGTGCACCCAGGCGGGCCCGGGCGCCGGGGTGAGGGACAGGGCGGTGAGCTGATGGGTGGTCATGACGCGCGTGTGCCCGCGGCAGCCCTATTAACGCCCCGGGCACCGTGCGGGCGGGCGGTCCGGGCCGGCGGAACCGGCCGTCAGCGCCCCGTGGGGCTGCCGGACACCAGTCGGGCGGCCTCGATCTCGGCCCAGACGGCCTTTCCGCCTTCGTGCGTCTGGGTGCCCCAGCGGTCGGACAGCCGATCCACGATGTGCAGCCCGTGGCCGCCGGGGAGGCCGCGCTGCGGGGCCGGGTGGGGGCGGGGCAGCGTCGTCGTGCCGTCGTACACCTCGATCCGCAGGCAGTCCCCGGCCGTGAGCACGAGCTCGTGACAACCGCCCGCGTGCAGTGCGGCGTTCGTCACCAGCTCGGACACGAGGAGCAGGGTGTCCTCGGAGGTCTCGGTCCCGTCCCAGCCCCAGTCCCGCAGGGCCTGGCGTGTGAAGTCACGTCCCTTGGCCACGGAGCCGCGGACGCCCGTCAGGGCGAGCCGGCGGCGCTGCCCCCGGACGGGAGCGGCGGCGCTTACGGTATCGCCCGTTTCCGGACCGATCGTCTCCATTGTGGTCTTTCACCCCCCGCATCGACTCTTGACTCTGCTCTCGGTACTTGCCCGTGACAGTCTAGGGGACCGCCGCTGTCAGAGCGTCGCGATGTGGAGCCGCAGTGTGAAGCCGCTCTCCGTGGCACGGACCTCGACGAGATCGCAGAGCTGGTGGATCATCCACAGCCCGCGGCCTCCCTGGGTGGACGCCAGGGAGGGGCGGCGGCGCCCGGCCAGGGGGTCGGCCAGCCGGCCGCCGTCGTGGATCTCGGCGACGACTCCGGCTGCCGATCCCGCTCCGGTGGTCGTCCACAGCCGGAGGGTGCCCTTCCCGCCTCCGTGGGAGAGGGAGTTGGCCGCAGCCTCGCTGACGGCCAGGACGAGGTCGCCGCGCCGCGCCGGGGTCAGGGCCGTGCCGCGCGCCCAGTTCTCGGCGTGCTCGCGCACCTCGGCCAGCCCGCCGGGGGCGTAGTCGAGCCGGGACACCTCGCCGTCGTGTTCGGGCAGCGGGAGATCGCAGTCCGCGCTGACCGCGGCGGCGTCGCTGTACGCGGGGCTCGGCAGGTCCCGGCCCTCCTCTATCAGCGTGGGGTGGGTGCGCCGGGCGTCCGCCACCACCGAGGGCGCGAGCCCCTCTACGTCGTACGGGCACAGGATGGTGGCCGGCCGGCCGGCGAAGGCCGTGTTGATGAGGGCCTCGTGGCGGGTGGCCTCCAGGACCTCCGCGGGGGAGCGACCGGGCCAGATCGGCTCGCCGACGATGCGGGCCGCACGGCCCGCGTGCCGGTCGGCGAAGTCCTGGAGGGAGGCCAGGATGCGGCCCGGGTTGCGGCCCAGCTCCGTCATGTCCGTCCAGGCGATCTCGGCCCCGCCCGTGTCGAGGCTCTCGCGCAGGGCGTCCAGGTGCGGGCCCGGCACGGCGACGAGCACCGGCTCGTCGGCCGACAGGGCGGTCCGTACGAAACCGCCCACACCGGTGAGGTACTCGTCGAGGTCCCGGTAGAAGAGGGCGGGGTGGACGAAGGCCGCAGGCTCGGCGGGCGCAGGAACAGTGATCATGCTGCGACCTCCAGCGCGGCGCATTCGTCCGGGAACATCTCCACTACCTTGCGCAGCGAGTATGGCGGGTCGTGGAGCAGCAGGCGACGCCCCTGCCCGTTCAGAGTGGCGGACGCCTGCACCAGGGCGGCCACCGCGGCCGGGTCGAGGAAGGCCACGGCGGAGAGGTCCAGGTGGACGACGGGGCCGGACACCCCGGTCACGACGCCGAGCGCGACGGACAGGGCGTGCCGGGTGTCGAGGTCGCAGCTGCCGCTCAGACGTGCGCCGGGGAGCCCGGGCAGGGGCAGGGCGGTCAGGGGCGCCGCCGCGCCCCTTCCCGCTCCCGCTCCCGGTCCCGTCCGCAGGGAGGTCATGGCCCCGCCCTACACCGTGAGCATGCCTGCGCGCAGGCGGGCCAGGGTCCGGGACAGGATGCGGGAGACCTGCATCTGGGAGATGCCCAGTTCCGCGCCGATCTCTGCCTGGGTCTTCTCCTCGCCGAAGCGCATCCGCAGGATCCTGCGATCGCGTTCGTCCAGCTGCTCCAGCAGGGGAGCCAGGGTGTGGAACTCCTCGAAGAGCTCCATGGCGGGGTCGACCTCGCCGAGGCGTTCCGCCAGGGGCCGCGTCGTCGGGCTCGTCGTGGACTGGGCGTCGCTCTCCGCGCCGGCCGTGTCGAGCGATCCGCTGGTGTAGCCGTTCGCGGCGACCAGCCCGTCGATGACCTCGTCCTCGGAGAGCTTCAGGTGCTGGGCGACCTCCTTGACCGTCGGAGCCCGGCCCAGGTCGTCGGTCAGGGTCTCCTGGGCCTTGGCGAGTTCCATCCGCAGTTCCTGCAGGCGCCGCGGGACGTGCACGGCCCAGGTGGTGTCGCGGAAGTAGCGCTTGATCTCCCCGGTGATGTAGGGGAGGGCGAGGGTGGAGAACTCCACCTCGCGCTCCAGGTCGTAGCGGTCGATGGCCTTGATCAGGCCTATGGTCCCCACCTGGATGATGTCGTCCATGTCGAGACCCCCGCCGGCCGCCCGGGAGCGGAACCGTCGCGCGGCGAACTGGACGAGAGAGAGATTCATCTCGATCAGGGTGTTGCGCGTGTACTGGTACTCACGCGTCCCCTCCTCCAGTGTGCGCAGCTTCCCGAAGAAGAGCCGCGACAGCTCGCGTGCGTCGGCCGGTGCCATCTCCCGGGCGTTCTCGACTTGGAACAGGTCCTCGTCCTGTGTTGGCGCTCCCGCGGTGCCTCGGTCACAAGCAGGGACGTGCGCCTCTGTTGCACGAATGGGGCGTACTGCGGTGGACGAGCGAGACATGGTGGCCGCTCCCTCCCGATTGACTGACGGCTGCTCGGGCCCTTCTGCCCCGACTTCGCGGTTCTACACACCTCGATCACTTTGCTTTGCCTGACGGGTCGCCCGTGCGGCCGAAGGAGCGTCGACGCGGACGGCGACGGCGGCGTCGGCGCGATGAGCAGGCATACTCCCTGAGGACGACGTACAGACGTACAGGTGGCGATCCGGGGAGGCGGACATGACCGGAGCAAGGGACGCGCACCAGCAGGGTGTGGTCGGGGAGGCCTATCCGGCGGGGACCGGGTGGGTGGTGGCGGCTCACGGAGAGCTCGACCAGGACACGCTTGCCCCGCTGGAGGTGGCGCTCACGGCCGCCGCCGACCGGTACCCGGTGGTGGTGCTGGACGCCGGCGCCATCACCTTCGGGGACTCCTCGTTCCTGAACCTGCTGCTGCGCCTGCACCACCTCACCGCCTTGCGCATCGCCGCCCCGGGCGAGCAGTTGCGCCGGCTGTTCGCCGTGACCGGGGCCGATACCGTGCTCTCCCTGCACGCGAGCGTCGAGGACGCAGTGGGGGCGTGAGCCCGCGCGGGCCGGCGCACGGGCGGCCCGCCGACGGTGTGCCCCCGCGGTCGGATGCGCTGCGTCCGGTGTGATCGACTGGGGTTCGCCGTCCCTCCGGTGGCGTTAGCCTTCACCCGACCGGTGCCCGGGCGCCGTCGGACCCCCGGTGGAGCCGGGCGCTCCGGCGCGCCCTGATGTCAGGGGTCCGTCCTGTCCCGGGTGTCGGTGCGGGTGAGATCGAGAGTGAGGTTGGCGGATGGCCGAGCGGGCGGGCACGGATACACTGAGCGCGGGGCCACCGTTGCAGGGTGAGGGCGGGATCGGCGAGTCGGAGCTGCGGCTGCTGTTGGCCGGGCTGACCGCCGTACGCGACGGGGACTTCCGCACCCGGCTGCCCGACGCGGCGGACGGGCTGCTCGGGGAGATCGCCACCGTCTTCAACGGGATGGCCGACCAGCTGTCGCTGTTCACTTCCGAGGTGACCCGGGTGGCCCGCGAGGTGGGCACCGAGGGGACCCTGGGCGGCCAGGCCGACGTGCCGGGCGTCGGGGGTGCCTGGCTGGACCTCACGGATTCGGTCAACTTCATGGCCGGAAACCTCACGGCCCAGGTACGCTCGATCGCCCAGGTCGCGACCGCCGTGGCCAAGGGCGACCTGTCGCAGAAGATCAACGTCACGGCCCGCGGGGAGATCCTGGAGCTCAAGGAGACCATCAACACGATGGTCGACCAGCTCTCCGGGTTCGCCGGGGAGGTGACGCGCGTGGCCCGCGAGGTGGGCACCGAGGGCCGGCTCGGCGGCCAGGCGGACGTCAGGGGCGTCTCCGGGACCTGGAAGGACCTGACGGAATCGGTCAACGTCATGGCCGACAACCTGACCGCCCAGGTGCGCTCGATCGCGGAGGTCACCACCGCCGTGGCCCAGGGCGACCTGACGCAGAAGATCCGGGTGGACGCCCGCGGGGAGATCCTGGAGCTGAAGGAGACCATCAACACGATGGTCGACCAGCTGTCCGCGTTCGCCGACGAGGTGACACGGGTGGCCCGCGACGTCGGCACCGAGGGCAACCTGGGCGGCCAGGCCACCGTCCGCGGGGTCTCCGGCACCTGGAAGGACCTCACCGACAACGTCAACGTCATGGCGTCGAACCTGACCGGGCAGGTCAGGTCGATCGCCCAGGTCGCCACCGCCGTCGCCCGCGGAGACCTCTCGCAGAAGATCGTGGTGGAGGCGAAGGGCGAGGTCGCCGCGCTGGCCGGGGTGATCAACACGATGGTCGACACCCTGTCCGCGTTCGCCGACGAGGTGACGCGCGTGGCCCGCGAGGTCGGCACCGAGGGCCGGCTCGGCGGTCAAGCGCACGTCCCCCATGTGGCGGGGACCTGGAAGGACCTCACCGACAACGTCAACTCCATGGCGAACAACCTCACGGGCCAGGTCCGCAACATCGCCCTCGTCACGACCGCCGTCGCCAACGGCGATCTGTCCAAGAAGATCGACGTGGACGCCCGCGGGGAGATCCTGGAGCTGAAGACGACCATCAACACGATGGTCGACCAGCTGTCCGCCTTCGCGGCCGAGGTCACCCGGGTGGCTCGCGAGGTCGGCAGCGAGGGCCGGCTCGGCGGCCAGGCCGAGGTCGAGGGCGTCTCCGGCACCTGGAAGCGCCTGACCGAGAACGTCAACGAGCTGGCCGGCAACCTGACCCGGCAGGTCCGGGCCATCGCCGAGGTCGCCAGCGCGGTCGCCGAGGGCGACCTGACCCGTTCGATCACGGTCGACGCCTCGGGCGAGGTCGCCGAACTCAAGGACAACATCAACTCCATGGTCGGTTCGCTCCGCGAGAGCACCCGGGCCAACGAGGAGCAGGACTGGCTCAAGTCCAACCTGGCCCGCATCTCCGGCCTGATGCAGGGCCACCGGGGCCTCGCCGCGGTCGCGGAACTCGTCATGGACGAACTGACGCCGCTCGTCGCCGCCCAGTACGGCGCCTTCTACCTCGCCGAGGACGGCCCCGGCGGCACGGTGCTCACCCTCGTCGGCTCCTACGGTCGGTCCGCGGACGCCGAGGAGCGCGTCACCTTCGCCCTCGGCGAGTCCCTCGTCGGGCAGGCGGCCCGCAGCCACCGCATCATCGCCACCGACCAGGTCCCCGGCGGCTACGTCATCTCCTCCGGGCTGGGCCACACCACCCCCGGCAGCCTCATCATCCTCCCGATCGTGGTGGACGAGCAGGTGCTCGGAGTGATCGAACTCGCCTCCTTCACGGCCTTCACCCCCGTCCACCGCGACTTCCTGGCCCAGCTGATGGAGACCATCGGCGCCAACGTCAACACGATCGTCGCCAACGCCCGGACCGACGAGCTGCTCGGCGAGTCCCAGCGGCTCACGGCAGAACTCCAGGCCCGCTCGGAGGAGCTCCAGGTCCAGCAGGAGGAACTCCAGCGCTCCAACGCCGAGTTGGAGGAGAAGGCGGCCCTCCTCGCCAGCCAGAACAGCGACATCGAGGCCAAGAACCTGGAGATCGAGCAGGCCCGGCAGGAACTGGAGACCCGCGCACAGCAGTTGTCGCTGGCCTCCACCTACAAGTCCGACTTCCTGGCCAACATGAGCCACGAACTGCGCACCCCGCTCAACAGCCTCCTCATCCTGGCCCAGCTGCTGGCCCAGAACCCCACCCGCAACCTCACGCCCAAGCAGGTCGAGTACGCGGGCATCATCCACTCGGCCGGCTCGGACCTGCTCCAGCTGATCAACGACATCCTCGACCTGTCCAAGGTCGAGGCGGGCAAGATGGACATCAACCCCGAGCGGGTCGACCTGCCGCAGCTGCTCGAGTACGTCGACGCCACCTTCCGGCCGATGACCACCCAGAAGAGCCTCGACTTCACCGTCACCACCGCCCCGGACGCCCCCGCCGACCTGCACACCGACGACTCGCGGTTGCGCCAGATCCTGCGCAACCTGCTCTCCAACGCCGTCAAGTTCACCGAGCGCGGCGGCGTCGAGCTCCGCATCGAACCGGCCGCGGCCTCCGAGATGCCGGCCGGACTTCCCCGGCGCGGGCCCATGCTGGCCTTCCGGGTACGGGACACGGGCATCGGCATCCCCGCACAGCAGCTGGAGTCCGTCTTCGGAGCCTTCCAGCAGGCCGACGGCACCACCAGTCGCAAATACGGGGGCACCGGCCTCGGGCTCTCCATCAGCCGTGAGATCGCCCACCTGCTCGGCGGTGCCGTCACCGCGGAGAGCACACCCGGCCAGGGCAGCACCTTCACCCTCTTCCTGCCGGTCAGCCGCGTGGACTACGAGGACGCCCCCGATCCCGAGGTCCCCGCAGAGCCCTCGTACGCGGACGTGTCCGGGCAGGCCGCTCCGGGCCGTCCCGGCACGCCCGTGCTGCCGGCGCAGCGGCGGGCCCGCCGCCTGCTCGTGATCGAGGAACGGACGGGAGGCCTGCTCTCCCTGGTCGCCGAGAGCGCCGGCCGGGACTTCGCCCCCCGCCATCAGACGACGCACGAGCACGCCGGCATCCACGTGGTCAGCGTCACGAGCTCACGGGAGGCGGCCGCCGCCCTGGCCTCCGACTCCTTCCACTGCGTGGTCCTGGAACTGGACATGCCCGACGGCGAGGCACTGCGCTTCCTCGACGCGCTCGACGGGGACCCGGGCCTCGCCTCGCTCCCCGTCCTCGCCCACAACAACCCGCGGGGCAGGACCGGCCAGGAGGAGGCCCTGCGGGAGCGGCCCGCGGCGCGCCACGTGGAGCTGCTGTCCAGCCTCGACGAGCTCCGCGAACGCATCGCGCTCCACCTGTCCGCCGAACAGCCGGGTGACGTGCTGCCCCTCGTACAGGGCGACGCCCCACGCCAGCAGGCGGATCCCGTACTCGACGGCGACCTGGCCGGACGCACCGTCCTCGTCGTCGACGACGACGCGCGCAACCTCTTCGCCCTCAGCGGGGTCCTGGAACTCCACGGCATGCGCGTGGTCCACGCCGAGGACGGCCGCAAGGGCATCGACGCCCTCACCCACCACGCGGACGTCGACCTCATCCTGATGGACGTGATGATGCCCGAGATGGACGGCTATGCCGCCACCGCCGAGATCCGGCGGATGCCGGCGTACGCGGGCCTGCCCATCATCGCGGTCACCGCCAAGGCGATGCCCGGGGACCGGGAGAAGAGCCTCGCCGCGGGCGCCAGCGACTACGTGACGAAGCCCGTGGACGCCGACGACCTCATCGGCCGCGTCCGGTACTGGCTCACGCGATGACCGGTGGACTACGGCGCCACGACGGCGCGAGCCCGCAGACCGGCCCGATCGGCGACCCACCGGCCGAGGTCGTCCCGCACCAGCTCCCGACCCCGATGGGACGCCTCGTCGCCACCGTGGAACGGCTGCGCCGGGAGGTCCTGGAGGCACAGGCCGCCGCCGACGGCCGCGCCCTGGTCGAGCTGGCCAAGGGCATCCTGATCGGGCAGTTGCACTGCACGCCGGCCGCGGCCGCGCGCCAGCTCGACCTGCTGTGCCGGGAGAGCGGGACGTCCCCGCTCGAACTCGCCGCCGACATCGTCAACCAGGCCTCCCGCGACCACGTCAGCGAGATCGCCGCCGCGTTCGTCGAGCGCGCCGGGACGGACGAGGAGCCGGCCGAGCCGCACTCCGCCGTGTCGGTCCGGCTGCGCACCGCCGAGAGCGGCATGCTGGCGGCGGACGCCGACACGCAGGCGGTGGCCGAGTCCCTCCTGACGAACGCCCTGAGCCCGCTGGGAGCGGTCGCCGTCGCCGTGTGGACGGCGGTGCCCGACGGTTCGCTGGCCCTCGCCGGCCACGCCGGGTTCCCGCCCAGGGAGGCCGTCCGCTGGCGCCACGTACCCCCGGGCGTCTCCACCGTCGCCCGCCTGGCGCTGCGCGAGCGCCGCCTGGTCACCATCGCCCGCCTCAGGCGCGAGGGGCTGCCCTCGATCGGCCACCTGCAGTGGCCCGACGGCGGCCGGATGGCCGTGCCGACGGGGACGGGCGGACGGATCCACGCCGTCCTGGAGATCTGCTGGCCGCAGCCCCTGGCGCCGCAGCCGCCGCAGATCGAGCGCCAGGTCGAGGCCCTCGCCGAGCTGTGCGCCCGGACGATGGACGACGCACCCCCGCGTGAGCTCGTGCCCACCGAAGGGGTGCTCCCGGACGTCGCGGAGCTCATCGACCTCGCCGAAGGACTGCAGGACCCCGCCGTGGTGCTCACCCCGGTCCTCGACGCCGAGGGCCGGCTCGGCGACTTCCGGATCCGGTACGCCGGCAGCCGGTTCGTCGACCCGGTGGGACGGCCGCGCGGCGACGTCAACGGCGCGCTGCTGCTGGAGGCCTATCCGACGGCCGCCGGTGAGAGCGGACTGTTCGACATCATCGCGCGCGTGCACGCGACGGGGGAGCCGTTCAGGGCCGAACGCATGAGCCTGACCGCGCTCGTCGACCAGATCCCGCTCACCACGGTCGCGGACATCAGCGTCAGCCGACACGGCTCCGCCGTCCTGCTCATCTGGCGGATCGAGGACGAGCGGGCCCGGCTGGCCAACATCCTCCAGCACGCCCAGCGGCTGGGCCGCATCGGCGGTTTCGAAGAGAACCTCGCCACCGGGGAGACCACCTGGAACGCGCAGCTCTACGCCCTGCACGGACTCCCCGCCAGCGCACCACCGGTCCGGCTGCGGGAACTGCCCGCGCACGCCCATCCGGACGACTCCGCCGCCCTCGACCGCTTCCTGCGGGCGGTGCTCCGCCACCGCCGTCCCGCCTCCGTCAACTTCCGCCTCCAGAGGTCCGACGGGATCACCCGCCACATCCGGGTCGTCGCCGAGCCCGTACTCGACGCGGACCAGCGGCTGCACGCCGTGCGCGGCGCCTACCAGGACATCTCCGCCCAGCACTGGACCGAGGTCGCGCTGGCCGCGACCAGGGACCAGCTCGCCCACACGGAGGCGGAGTCCGCCGAACGCAACCGGCTGGCCCTCCAGCTCCAGCACGCCATCATGCCGCCGTCGCCGCCGGCCATCGAGGCCCCGGGCCTGCGGGTCGCAGTCCGCTACCGGCCCGCGGAGACCGAGTCGCTCGTCGGCGGCGACTGGTACGACACCGTGGTCCTGCCCTCCGGGCTGATCATGCTGTCCGTCGGTGACGTCGCCGGCCACGGCATCGAGGCGGCCACCGGCATGGTCGTCCTGCGCAACGCCCTGCGGGGCCTCGCCGTCACCGGTGCGGGCCCGGCCCAGCTGCTGTCCTGGCTCAACACGGTCACCCACCACCTGGCCAAGCACGTGACGGCCACCGCCGTCTGCGGGCTCTTCGACCCGCGCACCCGGGTGATGCGCTGGGCGCGTGCCGGGCACCTGCCGCCCGTACTCCTGCGTGGGGGCGAGGCCGCCGCGTTCCCCCTGATCGAGGGCCTGCTCCTCGGCGCGCTGCCGGACGTCACCTACGTCGAGCGGGAGGTGCGGCTCGAACCGGAGGACACCCTGCTGATGTTCACGGACGGCCTGGTGGAACGGCGTGACTGCTCGGTCCAGGACTCGCTGGGCCATCTGGTGCAGGCGGCGGCGGCCGGAGACGGGGATCTGGACGGGCGGCTGGACCGCCTGCTCGCCGAGAGCCGGTCCGACACGGACGACGACACGTGCGTGATCGGCATCCAGGTCGGCTGAGGCCCACCGCCGCACACCGTCAGGGCCCGGCGCCGCGTCCGGCCGCCGGGCCACCGCCCGCAGGGCGCCCGGTCAGGCCACCGCGCGGGCCCGCAGGACGCGGGCCGGGTCCTGACCGCCTCCGGTCGCCAGCACGCGGGCCTCGCCCCCGCTGCTGATCTCGGCCCGCAGGATGCCGGTGGCGTCCTCGTATACGGGGTGGCCGCCCGGGCCCGTCGCGTCGGTGCGGGTCATCCGGACCACGTCCTCCCCGGGCCCTTCCGTGGCCGCGAACACCACGTCGTAGGCTTCCGCCTGCCGGTCCTCGTGCGGGGCTTCAGTTTCGTGGCCTGTGCTCATGGCGGACCCTTCTGCCGTGGGCGTTCGCCCGGGGTGGCTGCCCCCCACCAGCCACGCTAAGCCTCGCCCGGTCCTCTGTCCTCACCGGGCGACGCGCCCGCCCCGCCGGCGGGCGCCTGCGCGCCGGACGCCGTGGGGCCGGCGAGGTAGGCCAGCAGTCCGGCGATCTCGCGGCCGGCCTCCGCCGGGTGGCGGAAGCGCGCGCCGGGGGCGATCGCGTAGCGGTTGCGCCGGCCGTCCCGGGTCCGTGTGAGATATCCGTCGGCCTCGAGGTCCGTGACGATCGTCTGCACGGTCCGTTCGGTGAGATCACAGATCGCCGCGAGGTCGCGCAGCCGGATCCCCGGGTCGCGCGCGATCGCGATCAGCACCCGGGCGTGGTTCGTCAGGAAGGTCCACTGGTTCCGGCGGGAACCGGTGTGCTCGTTCTCCACGCAGACATCCTTGGATGACCACCCGAGAAAAGCAAATCCAGAAACGAATTTCCGGTATGACTTGACGTGTGTCCGTGGCCCCGGCAGGGTGCAGGTGAGCGGAAGCGGAATTCCGCATGACCCGAGCAGTCGCGCAACGCGCCGCAAGCACCCGTGCCCAAGGAGCGAGGACGATGACCCCCACGGCCACGGCCGAGGCCAAGAGCCCGGCCACGCCCCCGACGACGACCCCCGCCGCCAGCGGCGGGGTCGGATCCGTCCCTGCCCTCAGTGGGCTCCCGTACGTGCCCCGTCCGCGGGAAGTATCGACCGGCGACGCCCGGCAACTGACCCGGTTGTTCTTCGAACGGCTGCGGAGCCTCGAAGAGGGGACCCGCGAGTACCAGTACGTGCGCAACACGCTCATTGAGATGAACATCTCACTCGTGCACTTCGTCGCCCGCCCGTTCCGCGACCGCCCCGGCGGCCCCGAGAACGAGGACGTCGTACAGGTCGGCATCATCGGCCTGATCAAGGCCATCGACCGGTACGACCCCGAGCGCAACACGCAGTTCGCCACGCTCGCCGTGCCGTACATCACAGGCGAGATCAAGCGGCACTTCCGGGACACCACGTGGGCCGTGCGCGTCCCGCGCCGGCTGCAGGAGCTGCGCGTGGAGCTGGCGAAGGCCACGGAGGCGCTGACCTCCGAGTCGGAGCACCCGCCCACCCCGGCGGAACTCGCCGCGCACCTCGGCCTGACCGAGGACGAGGTCCGCCAGGGCCTGGTCGCGGCCAACGGCTACTCCACGCAGTCCCTCGACGCGCCCCAGCAGCACACCGCCGGCACCGCGCAGGCGCCGGCCGGACAGGCTCCGCGCAGCCTCGCCGAGACGCTGGGGGTAACCGACCCCGCCCTGGAGGCGGTCGAGGACCGGCACGCGCTGGCGCCCCTGCTCGCCGACCTGGACGAACGCTCCACCCATATCCTCCAGCTGCGCTTCGGCGAGGAGCTGACCCAGGCGGAGATCGGTGCGGAGCTCGGTCTCTCCCAGATGCAGGTCTCCCGCCTGCTCGCCCGCACGCTGGGCAGCCTGCGCGCGGAGCTGCTGCACGACTGAGTCACCGGCCGCGCGGCGGCCGGATCACAAATCACCAGGTCACGCGCTCACCAGGTCACGTGGAGCGTCTGCGGCGAGCGGTGGATCAGCGTGGGCCGCATCCGCGGTCGCGGACGGTCCTCGTCGATCCGCAGCTCCGGCAGGCGGCGCGTGAACAGGTCCAGTGTCAGCCGCAGTTGCTCGCGCGCCAGCTGGGAGCCGGGGCAGCCGTGGGCTCCGTGCCCGTACGCGAGGTGCTGACGGTTCCCCTGCCGGGTGATGTCGAACGCGGCGGGCCGCTCGTACCGTTCCTCGTCGCGGTTGGCCGAACCGTACGCCACCAGCAGGGTGGCCCCCGCCGGGAGTTCCGTCCCGGCGAGGGTCACCGGCCGGGTGGTCACCCGCCGGAAGGCCTGGATGGCGCTGTCGTGGCGGGCCGCCTCCTCCACCGCCGCCGGGACGAGCGACGGATCGGCGCAGAGCGTGCGCCACTGCCGCCGGTCACCGAGCAGGTGCAGCAGCGTGGTGGCGATGAGGGCGCTCGTGGTGAGGAATCCGGCGATCAGCAGGTTCTGCAGACTCGTCACCAGTTCGTGGCGCTGTGCGAGCGTGAGCTCGGCGTCACCGGGGGCGAGAGCCGCCACCATGGTGGAACACAGGTCGTCCCGGGGCTTCGCGCGCCGGTCGCGTACGTACCCGTCCAGCAGGTGCTGGAGCGCCACCACGTCCTCGGCGGCAGCCGCCTGCGCCTGCGGGGACAGCGGCCGGAAGAGCAGTTCCTCGGCGCGGTAGCCGCCGTGCACGGCGGCGGGCACGTCACCCGGGTCCAGCCCGATCAGCCGCCCGACCACCATCCCGGGCAACCGCCGGGCGTAGGCCTCCACCAGCTCCGCCGAGCGGTCCGCCGCGAAGCCGTCCACCAGCTCGCTCGCGCAGGCGCGGGCGTACGGCACCAGGGCCGCCACCCGGGCGGCGGACAGCCCCCGGTTCAGCGGGGCCCGGAGCCGCCGGTGGGCGCCCCCGTCCGAGGACACGACGGTCGGCCGGGGACCGAAACCCCGGGGCAGGACGCCGAGCGCCGCCTCCGACAGCGCGACGTCGGGCAGCAGGGAGTTGGCCGAGGAGAAGTCCTCGGCGCGCAGCAGCACTTCGCGTACGTCCCGGTCGCGCGCCACCAGCCACGCGGCGAACTCGGGTACGTACGTCAGGCCTTCGGCCCGGCGGGCGCGGTCGTAGAGCGGGTACGGGTCGCGGTACAGCTCGTCACGCCGCGCCTGGTCGTCGTACGACGTCACGGGGGCCTCCGGATCACGGTCGGGCCGGTCAGGGGTCACCGCCGCGGGCGACGACCTCCGGTGCGTTCGGTGCGTTCGGTGCGCCGGGTCATCCTGCCCGAACCCCGCCCCGGCCGGTAGGCCGCACGTCCGGCGCCCCTCGCCCGTCAGGAACGCGCCGCGGCGAGGCGGTGCTCGTGGACGCGCAGGTGCAGGGCGGCGAGGTCCAGCAGCGGAGTGGACACCCCCAACGCGCGGGCGCGGACGGTGAGATCGGTCAGCACGTGGTCGGCCTCGGTCGGCGCCCCGGCCACGAGGTCGCGGTAGAGGGACGGGGTCAGGGGGGACCCGGAGGCCGTGACCGTCGAGGTGGTGAAGGCGCGTTCGGACTCCGGCACCGGATGGCCGGCGGCCTCGGCCACCGCCGCCGCCTCGGCGAGCAGGGACGCACCCAGTTCCGCGCCGCCCGGGACGGCGTTGACCTCACCGACCGTGCCCCGCATCAGACAGGTCAGGGCCACCAGCGTGGAGATGAAGACCCACTTGTGCCACATGGCCGCGACGATGTCCCCGGTCTCCGGCGAGTCGATGCCGGCGTCGGCGAGGACGGTACGGATCCGCTCCACGCGCGCGGAGGGGCGCGCGTCGAGCTCACCGGTCAGGACGACCGCGGGCGGGGCCATGCGGAGGATGTCGCCGTCCGCGCTCAGGGTGGTCACCACCTTCGCGACCCCGCCGAGCACGGCTCCGGCCCCGAGGCGCGCGGTGAGCGCGTCGAGATGGGCGACCCCGTTGAGCAGGGGGACCACGGCGGTGTCCGGGCCGACGGCGGACTCGATGTCCGCCAGGGCCGGGTGCAGGGCGGTCGCCTTCACCGAGAGCAGGACCAGGTCGTACGGGCCGCCCGGGGCGTCGGCCGTCACCAGCTTCGGCGTCAGGTGGAGCTTCTCCCCTTGGCCTTCGACGCGCAGGCCGCGCGCCCGGAGGGCCTTCGCGCGGCCCGGCCGGACCAGGAAGGAGACGTCCTGGCCCGCCGCGGCGAGCCGGGCGCCGAAGAAGCCGCCAACGGCGCCCGCGCCGACCGTGAGGATCCTCATGAGGTGCGCCTTTCGTGGGTGTCGGACAGGCCGGCTTCCGGACGGTCCGCGGGAAGCGGCTGGTCGGGTACGGGAGTCTGCGGGGGCCGCGGTCCGTAGCGGGACACCGCGACCCCGGCGAGGCAGAGCAGGCCGCCGAGCAACGACAGCCATGCGGGTACCTCACCCAGGAAGGCCCAGCTCAAGAGGACGACGATGGCCGGTACGGCGTAGGTCGTCGCGCCCAGTCTGCCGGCGGGCATGCGCGCGAGGGCGTAGGTCCAGGTGGTGAAGGCCAGGGCGGTGGGCACCACGCCCAGGTAGACCATGTTCAAGGTGGCCGACAGCGGCGCGTGCGGGAGTTCCGAGGCCAGCTGCCCCGCGAACGGCAGGCAGACCACGGCGCCCGTCAGGCAGCTGAAGGCGGTGATCTGCAGGGGTGTCCCGTAGGAGAGCGCCGGCTTCTGCGCGACGACCCCCGACGCGTAGGCCACCGCCGCGAGGAGGCACAGTACGACGCCCAGCACCGAGGTCGAGCCGCCCTCGCCGGAGGACATCGACAGGCCCACGACCACCGCTCCGGCGAAGGAGATTCCCAATGATGCTGTCAAGCCGCAGTGACGGGCTCTTGAGAGCCGTCTCATGCCGCTGTGGCGGCGGGGATCGGAGCGGTCGC
>NZ_JBIAJH010000039.1:0-59665 GCF_042871845.1 Streptomyces sp. NPDC005533
GGCGCCGAGATCCGCTACCTGGTCTTCAACCCCAAGGACCCCTCCATCGCCAAGCCGGCGGTCCGCCAGGCCATCGCCCAGACCGTCGACCGCGGGACCCTCGTCTCCAAGGTCTACCAGGGCACCGCGGAGCCGTTGTACTCGATGGTTCCCAAGGGTGTCGTCGGCCACAAGACGCCCTACTACGACAAGTACGGCCCCGCCGACGTCACCAAGGCCAGGAAGATCCTCAAGGACGCCGGCGTGCCCACGCCCGTCGACCTGACCTTCTGGTACACCACCGACCGGTACGGCTCCTCCACCGCCGAGGAGTTCACCGAGCTCAAGCGCCAGCTGGACGAGAGCGGACTCTTCCGGATCACCCTGCGCAGCCAGCCGTGGAAGACCTTCCAGGAGGGCTACAAGGGCCAGGAGTACCCGGTCTTCGGCCGTGGCTGGTTCCCCGACTTCCCGGACCCGGACAACTTCATCGCGCCGTTCGTCGGCAAGGAGAACGCGGTCGGCACCCCGTACGAGCCCACCGAGATCCTGAACGACCTGCTGCCCAAGTCCCGCCGCGACGGCGACCGCTCCGTCGGCGTCCAGCAGTTCGAGAAGGCGCAGCAGATCTTCGCCGAGGACGTCCGGCTGCTGCCCCTGTGGCAGGGCAAGCTGTACGTCGCCGCGCAGGAGGACATCGCGGGCGCCGAGCGGGCGCTGGACCCGCAGACCGCCATGCAGATGTGGGAGCTGTACCGCAAGACCAGCTGGTAGCGGCCCCGCCCGGGGCATCCGCCCTGGGCGGCCGACGCGTTGTCAGTGGCCCCCGGTAGGTTCTGGAGCAGTTGCACGAACTTGTACCGGAGGTTGTCGCCGTGACCCAGATGCTGCCCGAGTCCTGGCTCCCCGTCCTCGGCGGGGAGCTGGACCAGCCCTACTTCAAGGAACTCACCGAGTTCGTCGAGAAGGAACGGGCGAACGGGCCGGTCTACCCGCCCCGCGAGCAGGTGTTCGCGGCCCTGGAGGCCACCCCCTTCGACCAGGTGAAGGTGCTCGTCCTGGGCCAGGACCCCTACCACGGCGCCGGCCAGGGTCACGGTCTGTGCTTCTCCGTGCAGCCCGGGGTCAAGACCCCGCCCTCGCTGCGCAACATCTACAAGGAGATGAAGGAGGAGCTCGGCCTGCCCGTCCCGGACAACGGCTATCTGATGCCGTGGGCCCGGCAGGGCGTCCTGCTGCTCAACGCGGTGCTCACCGTCCGCGAGGCCGAGCCCAACTCGCACAAGGGCAAGGGCTGGGAGAAGTTCACCGACGCCGTGATCCGCGCGGTGTCCGAGCGGCCCGACCCGGCCGTCTTCGTCCTCTGGGGCGCCTACGCCCAGAAGAAGATCCCGCTGATCGACGAGGAGCGGCACGTCGTGGTCAAGGGGGCCCACCCCTCCCCGCTGTCGGCCAAGAAGTTCTTCGGATCCCGGCCCTTCACGCAGATCAACGAGGCCATCGCCGCCCAGGGCCATGAGCCGATCGACTGGCGGATCCCGGACCTCGGCTGACCTCCCACCGCGCCTCGGCGCCATTGCCGGTGCCTCCGGTTAGCTTCTTGATGATCAGACCCGGAGCAGGTCTGGCGGAGCGAGCCGGAGGCCGCGGTGACGGAGCAGCAGGAGGCGTCGGAGGACGCCGTCATGACCAGGATCGGCCAGGCGGTCATCCTGCTGCACGCAGGGGACCGCGAGGAGGCCCGCAACCGGCTCGGCGCGATCTGGTCGGAGATCGGCGAGGCGGGGGACGACCTCCACCGCTGCACCCTCGCCCACTACATGGCCGACGCCCAGGACGATCCCGCCGACGAGCTGGCCTGGGACCTGCGGGCCCTGAGCGCCGCCGAAGCCCTGCGCGACCCGCCCGCCGCCGGGCCCCGGGCCGGGGGGACCGCGCCGCGGGAACCGCACCTCGCGATGAGCGTGTTCTACCCGTCCCTGCACCTCAGCCTGGCCGCCGACTACCTGAAGCTCCAGCGCCCCGAGGCCGCCCGGGTCCACCTGGCGCGGGCCCGCGCGGCCACCGGGGCGCTGCCCGACGACGGCTACGGGAACGGCGTACGGGAGGCCATCGCGCGGCTGGAGCGGCGCCTGGCCACGGATCCGGGCGCCGGGCCCCGCCCGTTCCCCGAGCAGTCGCCGTAGGCGCGGGCTTCCGGCGGTCAGCCGTCGTGGACGCCCGCGCAGATGCGGGCCTCGGGGCTGTCCGGGTGCCAGCGGCCGTGCCGGCGGCCCAGCGCGCACACGTCGGCCGGCCGCACGGGCAGTTTCCGCACCAGCTCGCGCTCCACCTCGACGTCGGGCCGGGAGTGGTGCGGGCGCCCGCCGGGACGCCCGGACGCGGGCTCGGCCGGCTTCCGCGGCTCCGGGATGTCCGGGACCGGCGGCACGTCCGCCACCGGCCCGCCGGCAGCGCGCTGGGCGGACCTCCGGGCGGGCGCGGGGGCCACCGGATGCGCGGGCTGCTCCGGGACCGCCTCCAGCGCCTCCAGGGCGGGCGCCCGGACGACCACGGGGGCGGCCCCAGGACCGCCGCGCGGCTCGTGACGGGGCGGCTCGCCGGCGGCGGGGACCGCCGCCGGCTGCACGGGACCGGGGCTCACGTTCACACAGCCGGAGACGGCCGAAACGGCACAGGCGACTCCGAGCAGCAGGGTTGTCGTGGTTCGGGTTGGATGCACCCGCGCAACTCTGCTGTGCGAGGACCCCGTTGCGAAAACCCAGAGTGGATATTCACCCCGCACGGGTGACGCGGAGCAGGTGTCCGGCGGATCCGGCCTAGTCGCCCGTGGCGCCGTCTATCTGCTCGCGCAGCAGGTCCGCGTGGCCGTTGTGGCGCGCGTACTCCTCGATCATGTGGGTGTAGACCCAGCGCAGGCTGAAGACCTCGCCGCGGTGGTGGCTCTCCGCCTGCGACACGAGGTCCAGGGAGCGGCCCGCGGCCGCCTGGCGGGCCAGTTCGACCTCGGTCTGCCACACCTGCTCGTTCTCGGCCCAGGTGGCGTCCGCGGCGAAGTGGAAGTCGCCGTCCGGGTCCTCTTCGGTGCAGTAGAGCTCGGGAAGGTCCTCGCCGAGCATGATCTCCCGGAACCAGTACCGCTCCACCTCCGCCATGTGCCGTACGAGGCCCAGGAGGCTCAACTCGGATGGCGCGAGCGCGGCGCGGCGCAGTTGCTCGTCCTGGAGGCCCTCGCACTTCCAGGCGAGGGTCGCGCGGTGGTAGTCGAGCCAGCCGTCGAGCATGTCCCGCTCGTCGGCGGTGGTCGCGGGCTCGGTGCGATGTGATCCGGAACTGGTGGTCATGGGGGACATCCTCGGTGAACGGGGCCCCTGCCACCAGGGATTAAGCTGCGGAAGTCCCACAAGGATCAACCTGGAGGTTCCCCCGGTGAAGATCGGCTGCATCGGACTCGGCGACATCGCGCAGAAGGCGTACCTCCCCGTCCTCACCACCCGCCCCGGGATCGAGCTGCACCTGCAGACCCGTACTCCCGCCACCCTGGAGCGGGTCGGGGAGATCCACCACGTCCCCGCCGCGCGCCGGCACACCGATCTCGACGCGCTGCTCGCCGAGGGGCTCGACGCGGCCTTCGTGCACGCCTCGACCGCGGCCCACCCCGAGATCGTCACGCGCCTCCTGCGGGCCGGCGTGCCGACGTACGTGGACAAGCCGCTCGCCTACGAGCTCGCGGACTCGGCGCGGCTGGTGGAACTGGCCGAGGAACGCCGGGTGTCGCTGGCCGTCGGCTTCAACCGCCGCCACGCCCCCGGCTACGCGCAGTGCGCCGACCACCCGCGCGAGCTGATCATCATGCAGAAGAACCGGGTCGGACTGCCCGAGGACCCGCGCACCCTGGTCCTCGACGACTTCATCCACGTGGTCGACACCCTGCGCTTCCTGCTGCCCGGCGAGGCCGAGCACGTCGACGTCCGGGCCGTGGTGCGCGAGGGGCTGATGCACCAGGTGGTGCTCCAGCTGTCCGGCGACGGCTTCACCGCGCTCGGCATCATGAACCGGCTGTCCGGCTCCACCGAGGAGATCCTGGAGGTCTCCGGCCGGGACACCAAGCGCCAGGTCGTCAACCTCGCCGAGGTCATCGACCACAAGGGCCAGCCGACCGTCCGGCGCCGCGGGGACTGGGTGTCCGTGGCCCGTCAGCGCGGCATCGAGCAGGTCGTGGACCACTTCCTGGAGGCCGTCGAGACGGGCAGGACCCTCAGCGCCCGGGACGCGCTCCTCACCCACCGGCTGTGCGAGCGGGTGGTGAAGTCGGCTCTGGAGCAGGCCTCCTGAGCGAACGGACGCCCGCCACCGCGCAGTACGCCGCGAGCGCGGCGAGGGCCGCCCCCACCGGCCAGTCCCCGAAGCGCCCGTAGAGGGTCGTGCCGCGGGCGAGCGGGACCTCGTACACCGCCGCCGCGCTCGCGGACGTCGGCAGCGCCGCGCCGATCCGCTCGCCGGACGGACCGTGCACGACGCTGATGCCCGTGAGGGTGGCGTGCACCATCGGGCGGCCGTTCTCGGCGGCGCGCAGGGCCGCCAGCGAGGCGTGCTGGGCCGGGGCCCAGCTCTCCTGGAAGCTGGAGGTCGCCGACTGGGCGATCAGCAGCGCGGCCCCGTCCCGGGTCAGGCGCCGGCTCATGTCGGGGAAGGCCGACTCGAAGCAGACCAGCGGGCCGATCCGGACAGCGCCGGGGGCGCCGCCCGCCCCGTCCGCCCGGGCGGGCAGGTCCATGACCACGGGAGCCGTGCCGGGCACCCGGTCCTCGCCCGCCGCCTTGCCGACCGACGTGGCCCAGCCGAGCAGCGCCCGGGCCGGTACGTACTCCCCGAACGGGACGAGCCGCATCTTGTCGTACCGGTCGCCGGTGGGGCCGCCGGGGCCCACGAGCACCGCGCTCTTGTAGATTCCCGGCCGGTCCGCCCGCCGCGCGTCCACGTTCACCAGCAGCGGAGCCCCGACCTCCGCCGACAGCGAGGCCAGCCGCCGGGCCAGGTCCGGGCGGGCCGTCAGGTCCTCGCCGACGCTGCTCTCGCCCCACACCACGAGGTCGACGCGCTGCCCCGCCAGCGGCCGCGTCAGCCGCTCCCCGACCGCGAACCGCCGCTCCGCGCCGTCCGGGCCGTCCGCCACCGGACCCGGCTGTACGACGGCCACGCGCAGCCGGCCGTACTCCGCGGGCACCGCCGCCCACACCCACACCACCGCGGTCAGCACCGCGCACCCCGACATCCCCGCCACCGCCGGGATCCGCGCCCCCGGCACCGCGACCAGCAGCACCACGGCGCAGTTCACCGCCACGACCAGCAGGCTCACCAGCCACACCCCGCCCACGGAGGCCAGCCGCAGGGCGGGCGGCACCTGCCACTGGCTCGCCCCCAGCAGCCCCCACGGCCCGCCCAGCCCCTGCCAGGACCGGACCAGCTCCGACAGCAGCCAGCCCGCCGGTACGAGGACCAGCGCGGACAGCGCCCGGCCCGCCGACGGGACCCCGCCGAGCAACTCCCGTACCAGGAGCGCCCAGGGGATCCAGAGCAGCCCCAGCAGGGCGGCCACCGGCACCAGGAAGACGTGCAGGCTGGGCCACAGCCAGTGGTGGACGGCCACGATGAACCCCGCGCCGCCGAGCCAGCCCTCCAGGGCGGCCCGCCGCCCGGTGGGGGCCGACCTCAGCAGCAGCATCCAGGGCGCGAGGGCGACGTAGGCGAACCACCAGAGCGCGGGGGCGGGGAAGGCGAGGGCGGGCAGCGCTCCGGCGGCGATCGCGGCGGGCGCGCGCCACCGGGGCACCCCCTCGTTCCGCATCGTGACCCTCGTGACCATGGCGCGCCTCCGCTTCCAGTCTGGCAGTGCAGTGCCGGGCGGGCTCAGGCGGACGTGTGCCGCCAGGTCTCGTGCACGGTGACGCGCGTGAGCCGCCAGCCGTCACGGGTGCGGGCCAGCGCGAAGGAGTAGCGTCCGGCGGCGACGAAGTTGGGCGCGGTGACCGTGCCGTCGAACTCCGGACCCGCCAGCCGCATCGGGTTGAGGAAGTCGGCCCGGACCTCGGCGCTGTCGCCGGGCGAACCGCCCAGGTCCTCCAGCCTGACCAGCCGGTTGACGATCAGGTGCTGACGCACCGGAAAGAGCCTCATGGTCTCCGCGAGCCAGTCCGAGACCTGCCCGACCGACCCCTCGATCCCGCCCGCCGAGCTGTAGTCGACCCGGCCCGAGGCGGTGAAGAGGGCCCGGTAGGCGTCCCAGTCGCCGTCGTCGACGGCCACCGCGTACCCCGTGACCACCTCGTCGATCGCCATCCGGTCCATCACCGTCGAGAGATCCACACGCTGAGTCATCGGGTCAGTGTGGGGCTGCGCGTGCCCGAGGCCAAGGGGCGTGCGCGGACCGGATCTTCCCGCGGTCCCTCAGTGACCGGAACGGGCCTCCCGCTGCCGGACCACGACGAGGAACGCGTCACTGTCCAGGTCCATGACCACCTCGGCCGGAACCCCCTCCCGCATCCGCTGCGCCGCGTACTCCTCCGCGGGCCAGCTCCCCCGCGGACTTCCGGCCGGAAAACGCTCCAGCACCACTCGACCCATGGGACACCCCCTGCTTGCTTGCCTTCCGGTCTCTTCAGGTCTCTTCAGGCACAACGACGCGGAAGCCGCCCGGGAACGTTCCCGAGCGGCTTCCGGTTCACCCGAAGCGGTGGTGCGGGCTCCCGCTAGGAGCCGGACTCACCCGCGTGCGGGCTCAGCACGTCCGCGCCGATCAGCGCGAACAGCAGGATGCCCAGCAGGATCCGGTAGATCACGAAGGGCATGAAGCTCTTGGTGGTGATGAACTTCATGAACCACGCGATCACGGCGTAGCCCACGAAGAAGGCGATGATCGTCGCGAAGACCGTCGGCCCCCAGGAGATGTGCCCCGGCTCCTCGATCACGTCCTTGATCTCGAACGCGCCGGAGGCCAGCACGGCCGGGATGGCCAGCAGGAAGGAGTAGCGCGCCGCGGCCTCGCGGGTGAAGCCCAGCAGCAGACCGCCGGAGATCGTCGCGCCGGACCGGGAGACGCCCGGGATCAGCGCCATCGCCTGGCAGATACCGAAGATCAGACCGTCCTTGACGCCCAGCTGCTGGAGCGTCTTGCGCTCGCGGATGGCGCGGTGCCGGCCGCCCTCCTCGTCGCGGGCGGCCAGCCGGTCGGCGACGCCCAGCACGACGCCCATCACGATGAGGGTGGTCGCCGTCAGCCGCAGGTCGCGGGCCGGGCCCACGATCGCGTCCTTGAAGACCAGGCCGAGGACGCCGATCGGAATCGAGCCGACGATCACCAGCCAGCCCATCTTGGCGTCCTGCTCGGAGCGCAGGGCCTTCGTGTACAGGGAGCGGAACCACGTGGAGATGATCCGCGCGATGTCCTTGCGGAAGTAGATCAGCACCGCGGCCTCGGTGCCGATCTGGGTGATGGCCGTGAAGGCCGCTCCTGGGTCGTGCCAGCCGGCGAACGCCGCGGTCAGCCGCAGGTGGGCGCTGGAGGAGATCGGGAGGAACTCCGTAAGCCCCTGGACGAGACCGAGGATTAGGGATTCGAACCAGCTCATGTCGGGGTGCGCTCGTCCTTGTGATCGTCGGGCAGTTCGCCCCCGATGCTAGGGCCCGTGCGAAGTGCCGCTGACCACTGGGGGGTGCTGGGGCGCGAGTTCGTACGACGACTCCCGGGTTCGCGGGGGCGCCAGGCGGTGCCGCTTGCGCCAGGCGAC
The DNA here is from genome assembly GCF_042871845.1 of Streptomyces sp. NPDC005533. Lineage (NCBI taxonomy): Bacteria > Bacillati > Actinomycetota > Actinomycetes > Kitasatosporales > Streptomycetaceae > Streptomyces > Streptomyces sp. NPDC005533. The sequence goes on from NZ_JBIAJH010000039.1 coordinate 7,767, forward strand.
GGCTCCGGCCCCCACCACCGACACCACGATGAAGCCGAAGGAGAGGAGAAACGCGGGCGAGCCGGGGGAGGAGGCGCTGGCCCCCGCGATCACGTACGCGGTGGTGTTCGGCACGACGCCGATCGCCGTGGCGAGGAGGAACGGGCCCCAGCCGCAGCGGGACACCGCCGCGCAGTAGTTGGCCACCACGAAGGGAACCCCGGGGAAGAGCCGGACGGCGAGCATCGAGCGGAAGCCGTGCCGACTGAGCTGGCCGTCCGCCGCCTCCAGCCAGCGGCCGCGCAGATACGGACGCAAGGCCTCCTGGCCCATGATCCGCCCGAGGCCGAAGGCGATCCCGGCCCCCAGGACGGTGCCGGCGACGGCGGCGACGAGGCCGAACTGGGTGCCGAAGACGGCTCCCGCGGCCAGGTTCAGCAGGGGGCGCGGTACGAAGGCCGCCGCGCACACCCCGTACGCGGCCGCGAACAGCAGGACCGCCGTGCCCACCGGCAGTCCCGGCGGCCAGCCCTCCGAGAGCAGGCGCTGGGGCTCGAACAGCAGCACGCACACGCCGGCCGCCCCGAGCAGCACGACGAGCAGCGACAGCCGGGTCCACGGCGCGAGGAGGAGGGACATCCCGGGAGACTAGCCGACGTATGCGGCGTCGCGCCGTAATCTGTGCCTCATGCCGTCGAACGGCCGACGACCCCCGAGGGTTCCCGACAGCGCCCTCGCGGACACCCTGTTGGAGCGGCTGACGCGGACGTACGCGGCAGCCGCCGACCCCGTGCGCGCCGGGGCGATGACCGCGTACATGAAGGACGTCGCCCCCTTCCTCGGCATCCCGACACCGGAGCGCCGGGACCTGTCGAAGGCGGTGCTCCGGAACACCCCCGAGCCGTCCGAGGCGGACTGCGCGGCGCTCGCGCTGCGCTGCTGGCGGCTCCCGGAGCGCGAGTACCACTACTTCGCGGTGGACTACCTGCGCCGGCACGTCTCCCGGTGTTCCTCCGGCCTCCTGCCGGTGGTCCGGCACCTGATCGTCACCGTCCCCTGGTGGGACACCGTCGACCTGCTGGCCGCGCACGCGGTCGGCCCGCTCGTGGCCGCCGACCCGGAGCTGGCGCGGGTGATGGACGAGTGGATCGAGGACGAGGACCTCTGGCTCGCGCGCGCCGCCCTGCTGCACCAGCTCCGCTACCGGGGCGCCACCGATTCCGGGCGCCTGTTCGCCTACTGCCGCCGCCGGGCCGGCGACCCCGACTTCTTCCTGCGCAAGGCCATCGGCTGGTCGCTGCGCGAGTACGCGAAGACCGACCCCCACGCGGTGCGCGCCTTCGTCGCGTCCGAGAGCGGCACCCTGTCCCCGCTGTCCGTGCGCGAGGCGCTCAGGAACCTGCCCCCTTCCTGACGGCCGCCCGACCACCCAGACGGCCCGCCACCGGTCCGCCCGGGTAATTCATTCGACGGGCCCGGGGTGGTCCGGCAGGATCTGGGGCATGTCCCGGTTCGCCTTCCCCGCAGCGCCGTCCGCAGTCGCGGACGCGCCGAAGGCTGCCGCATTCGCTTTCCCCGCAGAGGCCTTCGCCGCATTCGACGGCGCACGAAGCTGACCCTTCCCGGATCGTCCGGCGGACCCCGCAGGGGGAGGGTCGGCTCGGTTCAGGGGTCCCGTCCACGCTTCGAGCAACGGGAAGAGACAAGCGATCATGGCCAAGACGGCCTTCGTGCGGACCAAGCCGCACCTCAACATCGGCACCATGGGTCACGTCGACCACGGCAAGACCACCCTCACCGCCGCCATCACCAAGGTCCTCGCCGAGCGCGGCGGCGCGTCCTTCGTGCCTTTCGACCGCATCGACCGGGCCCCCGAGGAGGCCCGGCGCGGGATCACCATCAACCTCACGCACGTCGAGTACGAGACCGACACCCGGCACTACGCCCACGTGGACATGCCCGGGCACGCGGACTACATCAAGAACATGGTCACCGGGGCCGCGCAGCTCGACGGGGCGATCCTCGTCGTCTCCGCCCTCGACGGGGTCATGCCGCAAACGGCCGAGCACGTGCTCCTCGCCCGGCAGGTCGGCGTCGACCACATCGTCGTCGCCCTCAACAAGGCCGACGCCGGGGACCCCGAGCTGACCGACCTGGTCGAGCTGGAGGTCCGCGAGCTGCTCACCGCGCACGGCTACGGCGGGGACGCCGCGCCGGTCGTACGGGTCTCCGGGCTCGGGGCGCTGCAGGGCGACCCGCGGTGGACCGGGGCGATCGAGGCGCTGCTGGACGCGGTGGACACGTACGTGCCGACGCCGGTGCGGTACACGGACGCGCCGTTCCTGCTGCCCGTGGAGAACGTGCTGACCATCACCGGCCGCGGGACCGTCGTCACCGGAGCCGTCGAGCGCGGCAGCGTCCGCCTCGGCGACCGCGTCGCGGTCCTCGGCGGCGACGGCGAGCCCGCCGAGACCGTCGTCACCGGGCTGGAGACCTTCGGGAAGCCGATGGAGTCCGCCGAGGCCGGGGACAACGTCGCGCTGCTGCTGCGCGGGGTCCCGCGCGACGGCGTGCGCCGCGGACACGTGGTGGCCGCGCCCGGCAGCGTGACGCCCAAGCGGCGCTTCACCGCGCAGGTGTACGTGCTCTCCGGGCGCGAGGGCGGCCGTACCACTGCGGTCGCCACCGGCTATCGGCCGCAGTTCTACATCCGCACCGCCGACGTGGTGGGCGACGTGGACCTGGGCGAGGCCGGTACGGCCCGGCCGGGGCAGACGGTCACGATGACCGTCGAGCTCGGGCGGGACGTCCCGCTGGAGTCGGGGCTCGGCTTCGCGATCCGCGAGGGCGGGCGGACGGTCGGCGCGGGCACGGTCACGGCCGTCCTGGGCTGACGCGGACGGTCGGGGCCGCCCCGGCCCCCCTGTGGTGACGGCGGAGCGGCTGCGTCAGACTGCCGTCACCACAGGCATGCGCGGAAGCAGAGGGGCGGGCGACATGGGCGGCGACACGGCACTCGTGCTGGGCGGCGGGGGACTGACGGGCGTGGGCTGGGAGTGCGGAATCCTCTACGGGCTCGCCCGCGCGGGCGTCGACCTCACCGCCGCCGACCTCGTCGTCGGCACCTCGGCGGGCTCGGTCGTCGGCGCCCAGCTCACCTCCGGACAGCTGTCCGTGCAGGAGCTGTACGAACGTCAGCTCGGCGACGCCACCGGGGAGATCCCCGCGAAGCTGGGGGCCGGCGTCATCGCCCGGTACGCCCTCGCGATGGCCCGCTCCCGGGACGCGACGGCCTACCGGCAGCGGGTCGGCGCCATGGCCCTGGCCGCCGACACCGGGGCCGAGGCCGAGCGCCGCGAGGTGCTCGCGGCCCGACTGGTCTCGCACGAATGGCCCGAGCGGCGGCTCGTGGTCACCGCCGTGGACGCGCTCACCGGCGAACCGGCCGACTTCGACCGCGAGAGCGGCACCGGACTCGTCGACGCGGTCTCGGCGAGCTGCGCCGTGCCGGGCGTATGGCCGCCGGTGACGGTCGGCGGACGGCGGTTCATCGACGGAGGAGTCCGTTCCGCCACCAACGCCGACCTCGCCGCGGGGTACGCGCGCGTCGTGGTCATCGCGCCGATCTCGCTCGGCTCCGGGCTCGTCCCCTCGCCGGCCGCGCAGGCGGCGCGGCTGCGGGAGGCGGGGGCGCGGGTGCTGGTGATCAGCCCGTCGGCGCAGGCCCGCAAGGCCTTCGGCCGCAACGTACTCGACCCCGCCCGGCGGGACCCCGCTGCGCGGGCCGGTCTGGCGCAGGCGGCCGAGCACGTCGAGGCGGCCGCCGCGGTCTGGTCGGGCTGAGCCGGAGGCGGCCGGGTCGCGGGCTCCCGCCCCCGGCGCGGCGTCCCGTTGCGGCCCGGCCCGACAATGGTGGGGTGAGCGACGAACAGATCCCGGTCGTCCGGGACGTGGGCCAGGGCACCGCCAAGCTGATGCCGGACGTGGACGGTGAACGGGCCTGGCTGCTGACCGTCGACGGGGCCCCGCAGTCGTACGTGGACCTCGACGATCCGCAGCACCTGGAGTTCGAGTACGTACGCCGCCTCGCGCACGTGCTGGACTGCGCGGCGGAACCGGGGCGCGCCCTGGACCTCCTGCACCTGGGCGGCGGCGCGCTCACCCTGCCGCGGTACGCGGCGGCGACCCGGGCGGGATCCCGGCAGGCGGTCGTCGAGTTCGACGCGGGCCTGGTCGAGCTGGTCGCCGAGCACCTGCCGCTGCCGCCGGCTTCCGGGATCACGGTGCACACCGCCGATGCCCGGGCCTGGCTGGAGGCGGCGCCCGCGGCGAGCGCGGACGTGGTCGTGGCCGACGTCTTCGGCGGCTCACGGGTGCCGGCGCAACTGACGTCGGTGGAGTACGCGCGGGCGGCGGCGCGGGTGCTGCGACCCGGCGGGCTGTACGCGGCGAACCTCGCGGACGGGGCGCCGTTCGACTTCCTGAGGGCGCAGCTGGCGAACTTCGCGGACGCGTTCGGGGAGCTGGCGCTGATCGCAGAACCGGGGGTGCTGCGGGGGAGGCGGTTCGGGAACGCGGTGCTCCTGGCCTCCGACGCGGGGCTGCCGGTGGCCGCGCTGGCCCGGCGGTGCGCGGGGGACGTGTTCCCGGCGAGGGTGGAGTACGGGGACGGGCTGGTGCGGTTCAGGAAGGGGGCGGTGCCGGTGGCCGACGCGGACGCGCGGCCCTCGCCGGCTCCGCCGGAGGGTGCGTTTTCGGTGGGCTAGGTCGTCTCTTTCGGATCTTGCCTCGCCCGCGCCGTGCGGGGGCTCCGCCGAGCAGCCCCCGCGCCCCGCGCCCCGCGCCTCACACGCCGGCCTGGCTGGCGGGTGCGGCGGTGCCGGACGCGGTGGCGGGCTGCCCGGTGAAGGCGGTCGGTCTGGTCCTGCGGGTCATGTGGCGGACGTCCGGGATCAGCAGGACCAGGGCCGTGGCCAGGACCACCAGGGACGCGCAGCCCCACAGGGCCTCGGTGCGGCCGAAGGCCGTTTCGGCCGGGCCGGCCAGGGCGGTGGCCAGGGGGAGCATCGACACCGAGCCGAACCAGTCGTAGGCGGAGACCCGGGAGAACTTCTCCTCCGGGATCTCCTGGTGCATCGTGGTCATCCAGCTCACGCCGAAGACCTCGATCGCGGCCCCGCTGACGAACATCACCGCGCACAGCCCCCACACCGGCAGCGGCACGGCGAGGCCCGCGGAGGGCAGCGCCAGCGGGAACACGCACAGTGTGCCGATCAGCAGCAGCCGGCGCGGTTTCCACGCCATCATCAGGACGGCCCCGGCGATGGTGCCGACCCCGAAACAGGCCAGGGCCACGCCCCAGGGCGCCGCCCCGCCCAGCCGGTCCCGGGCGACCAGCGGACCGTAGACCGCCTCCGCGGCGCCCACGACGGCGACGACGACGGAGAACTGGAGCACGATGCTCCACAGCCAGGGGCGGGTCCGGAACTCCACCCACCCCTCGCGCAGGTCGGCCAGCAGGCCGCCGCCGGGGGCCCGTTCGGGCACGTGGCTCACGTCGAGGAACGCCCGCAGCAGGCCCGCGACGGCGAAGGCGGCCGCGTCCACGGCCAGGACCCAGCCCGGGCCGAGCACGGCGATCATCGCCCCGCCGAGGGCGGCGCCGCCGATGCCCGCGCCGTTGACCGCCATGCGGAAGAGCGCGAAGGCCCGGTTGGAGTGCTCGCCGGAGACCGTGGACAGCAGCATGCCCTCGGCCGCGGGATTGAAGAAGGCCGTTCCGGTGCCGCACAGGGCGGTCAGCAGCATCATCTGCCACAGCCGGGGGTCGCCGGTGAGGACGAGCAGCGCGAAGGCCGCCTGCGAGAGGCAGTTCAGGGCGTTGGCCGCGACCATCACGCGGTGGCGCGGGAGGCGGTCGGCGACGGCTCCGCCGATGAGCAGGAAGAGGACGAGCGGCAGCGTACGGGCGGCCGCGACCAGTCCGATGTCGCCGCTGGACCCGCCGGCCTCCATCACCGCGAAGGTGGCCGCGATGAGCGCTCCGTGGCTGCCGAGGTTCGTGACGACCGCCGCACCCGTGAGCAGGGTGTAGTTGCGGCCCGCCCAGGCGGGCCGGCGACGGCGTGCGGGCGTAGGCGGCGCGGGCGTACGGGGCGCGGGCGTACCGGGTGCTGCGGCGGGGGGAGAACTCACCCCCGGACTATCCCCGCCCCGGGCCGGGAATCCAAACGGATTCCCGGCCCGGGGGGCGGCGGAGGCGGAGATCAGCCGGTGGACAGCCGGATCGAGCTGAGCATCTTGTCGGAGACGTCGGTCGGGACCTCGTCCTTCACGCCCGCCGCGCCGAAGACCACGAAGCTGGCGAAGTCACCGACGGCGTTCTTGAAGCCGAAGCCGATGCCCTTGCCGTCGCTGGAGCACTTGTTCTCCTTCTTCAAGCCGGGGGCGGTCACGACCACCGTGTGGCCCTTGAGGCCGGAGGCGGTCGTGTACTCCTTGGCCTCGCCGACCTTCACCGTCCCCTTGGGCTCCTTCTGGGCGTAGCCCGCCCAGACCCAGGTGGCGGTGTTGTCGCTCGCGACCTGGGCCGTGTCCTTGGCACCCTGGGCGCCCTTGACGCCGCTGTCCGCGAGCGAGTACTTCTCCATGGTGCCGTCCGCGTTCTTGTCGACCGTGCACCACTCCTGCTTGAGGGTGGCGGTCCCGGACATCGTGACGACCGGCTTGCCGTCGGTCTCGTCGGCGATGGAGATGGACACCCCGGAGTCGTTGACGTTCCACTCGGGGGGCACGTCGTAGGCGACGTTGTACTTGGTGTTGACGACGACCTTCCAGCCCGGGATGACAGGCTGCATGCTGCCGCCGGCCCGCGGGTTGGGGCTGCTGCCGGCCGGGGCGGGCGCCTCGGTGGCCGACGGGGAGGCGGCCACCGGCGGCTTGTCGTTGGCCTCGGTCTTCTTGTCGTCCCGGGTCAGGACGTACGCGCCGGTCGCGGCGGCGGCCACGAAGACGGCGGTCGCCGCGACGATGGCCACGGTCTTGGTCGAATACGGGCTCCCGCCGCCGCCTTGGGGCTGCTGAGGCAGTTGGGGCTGCTGGGGCGGGCTCCACTGCTGGCCGGGAGCGCCCGCGGGCGGCTGGTAGCCCGGCTGCTGCGGATATCCGTAACCGGCCTCCTGCGCGTACGGGTTCGGCTGTCCCGGCTGCTGCTGCTGGTACGGGTTCTGGTGCGCGTCCTGAGGGTTCTGTTCGCCCCCGGGGGGCTGCTGCTGTCCTGGCCACATGGCCGGTAACGATAGTGGGAGCCGACCACGGGAGCCACGGCCGCCCCCTCAAGGGCTCTGGCCAAGGACATCTACTCGCGGGTAACATCGCGTTCCATGAGCGCAGACCAGATGAACGTGGGCGAACTGCTCGCCGCGACGGTGCCGATGGCCCGGACCCTGAACCTCCAGTTCCTGGAGACCACCCCCGAGCGTGCGGTCGTCCGGCTTCCGGACCAGCCCGACTACCACAACCACGTCGGCGGCCCGCACGCCGGCGCCATGTTCACCCTCGCCGAGTCCGCGAGCGGCGCGATCGTCCTGGCCGCCTTCGGCGACCAGCTCTCGCGCGCCGTGCCCCTCGCCGTGAAGGCCGAGATCGGCTACAAGAAGCTCGCCAAGGGCGTCGTGACCGCCACCGCCACCCTCGGCCGCCCGGCCGCGGAGGTCATCGCCGAACTCGACGCGGGCGGCCGCCCCGAGTTCCCCGTCACCATCGCCATCCAGCGCGAGGACGAGGCCGTGACCGGTGAGATGACCGTCGTCTGGACCCTGCGCCCCAACGCCTAGGCTCCCCGCGCCACCGCGAAAGGCCCCCGCCCCTGCCGCGCGGGGGCCTTTCGCGTGCCCGTGGTCCCGTGGCCGGGCGAGGGCTCCACGAACCGGCGGAACCATGCGATCCGCGGGTGTGCGACGGCTAGAGTCCCTCGCACGACGATGGAGGGAGCGCCCGTGGCCAAGGTCAACATCAGCCTCGATGCCGAGCTCGTGGTGGAGGTGATGGTGCTCGCCGGGGTCGGCTCGCCGCAGGACGCGGTGGAGGCCGTCGTACGGGACTACATCGCGCGCGGGCACCGCACCGAGGCGAGGATCCAGCGGCAGGACGAGCCGCGGCGGGCCGCCGACAGCCTGCCGCCGCTGCCGGAGGGCTGAACCTGCACGACCGCGAGGGCGCGTCTCGACGGACCTCGCGCAGGCGCGGCGCACAGTGGGCGGGGGAGCGGTCCGGCGCGGGCCGCTCCCGCCCGACCCCGCCGCAGGGAGCGCCGATGAGCGAGGCCGTGTCCAGACGTCGGGCGATGCGGCTGCTCGCGGCGGCGGGCGGGGTGGGAGCGGCCTTCGCCACGGGGGCCTGCGCGCCGACCGTCCCGCCGGGCGCGGGGCCCCGCACGACCGCAGCCACGACGGGGCCCCCGGCCGGGCCCGCCGCAGGGCCCGCGGGCTCGGGCGCCGCCCGCGTCGAAGCGCTGCTGGAGCAGCTCACCCTCGACGAGAAGACCGCCCTGCTGCACGGTGCCCGGGACCCCGCCCCCCTCGGCCAGGCCGGCTACGTGCCCGGCGTCCCGCGCCTGGGCGTTCCGGCGCTGCGCCTCGCCGACGGGTCCGCCGGGGTGCACGTCGCCAAGCCCGCCACCGCACTGCCGGCGCCGGTCCTGCTCGCCTCCGCCTTCGACCCCGCGCTGGCCCGCGAGTACGGGCGGGTCCTCGGCCGCGAGGGCCGCGCGCTCGGCCAGGACGTCCTGCTCGCGCCCATGGCCAACCTCATCCGGACCCCCTACGCGGGCCGCAACTTCGAGACCTTCGCCGAGGACCCGAGGCTGACGGCGGACCTGGTCGCGGAGGTGGTCCGCGGCGTCCAGGACGAAGGGCTCATCGCGACCGTCAAGCACTTCGCCCTCAACAACCAGGAACACGGCCGGGACACCGTCGACGTGATCGCCACCGAGCAGACCCTGCACGAGACCGAGCTACGGGGCTTCGAGGCCGCCGTGGCGGCCGGCGCGGGCGCCGTGATGGGCGCGTACAACCGGGTCAACGGCGTCCACGCCTGCGAGAACAAACCGCTGCTCGACGAACTGCTGCGCGGGAGCTGGGGGTTCGACGGCTGGGTGATGTCCGACTGGAACGCCACCCACAGCACCGTCGCCGCCATCGCCGCCGGCCTCGACATGGAGCTGCCCGGCGGCACCCACTTCGGCGGGCCGCTGCGCGAGGCGGTGCGCGGCGGTTCCGTGACCGAGGCCACCGTAGACCTCGCCGTCCACCGGATCCTGACCACCATGGACCGCTTCGGGCTGCTGGCGGCCCGCCCCACCGCCCGGCCCGCGCGCAACCCCGCCGCCGGGGCCCGTCTCGCCCGCAGGGTCGCCACCGCCGGAGCCGTGCTGCTGCGCAACGAGGCCGGCACCCTGCCCCTGACCGGCGCCGCCGCCCGCTCGGTCGCGGTGATCGGCCCCACCGCCCAGGTGCCGTTCGTCGGCGGCGGTGGCAGCGCCCACGTGGTCCCCGACGGGGCGGCCGCCCCGCTCACCGCCATCCGGCAGCGGGCCGGGAACGGCTCCGCCGTGCGCCACGCCCTCGGCGAGGACCTGTACGGACGGCCGCTGCCCGCGAGCCTGCTCACCCCGGCCGCCGGCCTGGACGACCAGCGGGTGGCCGCCGGGCGGGAGTGGACCCACGCGGGCGAGTTCCGGCTGGCGGCGGACGACGAGTGGACCCTGATCGTCCACTACACCGGGCAGCGGCCCGCCGTACGCCTCGACGGCGAGGAGCTCTTCCCCGTCCGGCAGGGCATGGCCGAGCACTTCGCCGGCGGACTGCTCGGCTCCGCACCCGACGGCATGGCCGTCCGCCGCCGCACCCTCGCCCTCAAGGCGGGCCCGCACCGGCTCACCGTGACCGCCCGGGGCGGGGACGCGGGCCAGCGCTTCCGGCTCCGGCACACCACCGGGGCGACCCGGGCCGCGGACCTCGACGAGGCCGTGCGGACCGCGAAGTCGGCCCGCAGCGTGGTCCTGTTCGCCTACGAGGACGCCACCGAGGGCCGGGACCGGACCTCCCTGGCCCTGCCGGGCGGGCAGGAGCGGCTGATCGAAGCGGTGGCCGCCGCGAACCCCCGTACGACCGTGGTGCTCAACACCCCCTCCGCCACGACCATGCCGTGGCTCGCGCGGACCGGGGCGGTCCTCCAGATGTACTACCCGGGCCAGGAGGGCGCGGGCGCCACCGCCGACGTCCTCTTCGGCGACGTGGACCCGGGCGGCCGCCTCACCCAGACCTTCCCGGCCGACGAACGGGCGACCCCGGTCGGCGGCGACCCGCTGCGCTACCCGGGCGTGGGCGGCCGGCAGGAGTACACCGAGGGCGTCCACGTCGGCCACCGCTGGTACGACGCCCGGCAGGTGGACCCGCTCTTCCCCTTCGGGCACGGGCTCTCGTACACGACCTGGCACTACGAGCAGCTCACCGTCCGGCCCGAGCGCGGCGGGCTGCGCGCGGAGTTCACCGTCCGCAACACCGGCCGCCGCAAGGGCACCGAGGTGGCCCAGGTGTACGTCGGCCCGTCCCCGGAGCTCCGGCTCGACCAGCCGGTGCGCGCACTGGCCGGCTACCGGCGGCTCACCCTGGCGCCCGGCGAGGCGCAGCGGGTCACCGTCGACGTCGACGCCCGGACGCTGTCCTCCTGGGACCCGGAGCGGCACGCCTGGGTGCTGGGTTCCGGCCGCCGGGAGGTGTTCGCGGGCCGTTCCTCCCGCGAGCTGCCGCTGAAGACGAGGGTGGTGGTGGGGAGCCGATAGGCTGCCCGTTCGGCGTGTCACAGGGGGCGCGCCGGGACGACACGGGAGGACGTACCGGTGCACATCCAGGAATGGCTGGAGACGATTCCGGCGGTCAGCATCTATCTCCTGGTGGGTCTGGTCATCGGGCTGGAGAGCCTCGGCATTCCGCTGCCGGGCGAGATCATCCTGGTCAGCTCGGCACTGCTGGCCTCACAGCACGGCGAGATCGACCCCGTGATCCTGGGGCTCTGCGCGATCACCGGCGCGATCGTCGGGGACTCGATCGGCTACGCGATCGGCCGCCGGGGCGGCAAGCCGCTGCTGGAGAAGCTGGGGCGGCGCTTCCCCAAGCACTTCGGCCCGCAGCAGGTGGCGCTGGCGGAACGCTCCTTCGAGAAGTGGGGCATGTGGGCCGTCTTCTTCGGACGGTTCGTGGCACTGCTGCGGATCTTCGCGGGACCGCTGGCGGGCGTGCTGCACATGCCGTACTGGCGGTTCCTCGTCGCCAACGTCCTCGGCGGGATCCTCTGGGCGGGCGGCACCACGGCCGTCATCTACACGGTCGGCATCGTCGCGGAGCCGTGGCTGAAGCGGTTCTCCTGGCTGGCCCTGGGCCTCGCCGTGCTGTTCGGCCTCGTGGTGACCCTGGTGGTGCGCAGCCGGATGAAGAAGGCGGCCGCCGAGGCGGGCGCGGCCGGGGCCGGGATCCCCGCGCAGTCGGAGGCGCGGGCGACGGTCGGCGAATGACGGCGCCGCGACCCGGCGACGACTGGTCGGACGAGGGCAGGAAGGACCACTACCACCCGCCGGCCAACGGCCTGGGGCGGGCCGCCGAGGCCGGTGACACCGCCCGGGTGCGGCGCCTGCTGGCCGAGGGCGCCGAGGCGGACGCTTGGATCGTGGGGGGCCGCAGGGCACTGGACCTGGCGGTGTGCGCGGGCCACGCGGAGATCGTCCGGCTGCTCCTCGCGGCGGGCGCCGACCCCCTGCTGCAGGCCGGCCCGTACCACGAGACGACGCCGATGGCCCTCGCGGCGATGAACGAGCACACGGAAGTCGCCCGGGCCCTCCTCGACGCCGGTGCCCCGCCGGGCGGGCCCGCCGGCAAGCTGGGCTACGTACCGCTGGTGCTGGCGGCCACGTCCCTGGACAGCGGGAACCCGGACCTCGTCGACCTGCTGCTGGACCGGGGCGCCGACATCGAGGAGCCGATGAAGGGCCGCACCCCCCTCGACTGGGCCGCCCACTGGGGGTTCCCGGACACGGTGGAGCGGCTCCTCGCGCGCGGCGCCACCCTCACCGAGCGGACCGTACGCGAGGGGAGGGCGGGCCGGCTGCGCACTGCGAACGAGGGGAAGGGCCCCGGCTGGCCGGGCCCCGGGCCGCGCCGCCACGACTACCGGGCGGTCAGCGCCCTGCTGCCGGCGGCGGGGGAGTCCCGCTAGCGGGGCCGTGCCTCCGGGGTCACCGAGGCCCGGTGCTGCTTGGCCAGCTCCACGTACATCAGGGCGTTGATCCGGATGTGCTCGCGCTCCTCCTCGGACAGCTCGCGGCGCACCTTGGCCGGGACGCCCGCCACGAGCGAGCCGGGCGGCACGACCATGCCCTGCGGGACCAGCGCCTGCGCGGCGACCAGCGAACCGGCACCGATGACCGCGCCGTTCAGCACGGTCGCGCCCATGCCGATCAGGCAGTCGTCCTCGACGGTGCAGCCGTGCACGACGGCGTTGTGGCCGATGGAGACCCGCTCGCCGATCGAGACGGGGAAGCCCGGGTCCACGTGGACCGTGCAGTTGTCCTGCACGTTGCTGTCGGCGCCGAGCGTGATCGGGCCGCAGTCGGCGCGCAGCACCGCCGAGTACCAGATGCTCGCGCCGGCGGCGAGGGTGACGTCGCCGACCACGACCGAGGTGGGCGCGGTGAACGCCGTCGCGTCGATGTCCGGGTCCTTTCCGCCGACACCCGCCACGAGTGCCTGGGCCGCCTGGTGCGTCATGTTCTCTTCCTCCGCCGTCTGGATGTGGTCCGGGTGCCGCGCCAACAGCACCGTAGGGCACGCGGCCCGGCGTACCGGCGATGGGGTGAAGATCACAGGAGGGTGGCCCGGACGACCGCCGCCCGGCGCATTACCGTGGCCGGGTGCCGAAAAAGCAGAACACGTTCTCATCTCTGACGGCCCTGCGCCGCCGGCTGGCGAGCCGCGCGGTCCACACCGGCTGGCGCTGGATGCAGCGGGCCGGCGCGGTCACCGCGCAGACCCCCGGGCCCCTGCGGTTCGGGGCGATCGGCGACGGCACCCGGCTCGCCTTCCCGCAGGGCACGATCTTCGGCGAGCCCTGGATCCGGCTCGGCGGGCACTGCATCATCGGCGAACAGGTCACCCTGACCGCCGGGATGATGCCGGACCTCGACCTGGGCGCGGAACCGATGCTGGTGCTCGGCGACGGGGTCGTCATCGGCCGGAGCAGCCATGTCATCGCCGACGCCCGGATCACCATCGGGTCGAACACCTTCTGCGGCCCCGGCGTCTACATCACGTCCACGAACCACAGCTACGACGATCCGCACGAGCCCGTCGGCCGGCAGTGGCCGCGCAGCGCGCCCGTGGAGATCGGCCCGGGGTGCTGGCTCGGCACCGGCGCGGTGATCCTCCCGGGCGCGCGACTGGGCCGCAACGTCGTGGTGGCCGCGGGGGCCGTCGTACGGGGCGAGGTGCCGGACCACGCCGTGGTGGCGGGCGCGCCGGCGCGCATCGTGCGGCGCTGGGAGCCGGAGACGGGCTGGCAGCCGCCGCTGCGCACGCCGGCGCCGGTGCCGATCCCGGACGGGATGACCCCGGAGCAGCTGCGCGGTCTGGCCCGGCTGGCGGAGGCGGAGCAGGCGCAGGTCGAGCCGGCCTAGTTCGTCTCTTTCGGATCAGCCCGCGGCCAGGAGGACCGTTCCCGCGAGGGCCAGGCCGGCGCCCGCCGCCTGGATGCCGCGCAGCCGTTCCTTGAGGACGGCGAAGGCGGCGAGCGCGGTGACCACCGGGTAGAGCGAGGACAGTACGGCGGCCAGGGTGACCGGGCCGCTCTGGGCGGCGAGGGAGTACGTGCCGTTCGCAGCGACGTCCGCGAGGCCGACGAAGGCCAGGGCGGGCAGCAGCCCCCACAGGATCCGCGGGCCGGTGCCCGCCGGCAGGGCCGGCACGCCGCGCCGGGTCTGTGCCCACAGGGCGGCGCCGCCCACGGCGACGTTGGTCACCCGCTGGACGAACAGAGCGAGGAACAGCCCGGTGAGGGTGGTGGACGCCTCCGCGATCAGGGCCATCACCGCGCCGAACCCGAAGGCGGCGACCAGGGTGAGGACGACGGCCCGCCGCTGGACGGGCGCGCCGCGCAGCTCCGGGCCGCCCGCGAGGACGATGCCGACGACGGCGACCGCGATGCCCGCGAACTGGCCGGGGCCGGGCCGCTCGCCCAGGACCAGACCCGCGGTGACGGGCACGACCACGCCGAGGGAGCCCAGCGGGGAGACCACGCCCATCGGGCCGAGGGCCAGCGCCTTGTAGAAACTGAGCATCGCCACCGGCCCGACCGCACCGGCGCCGACCGCGAACCACAGCTGCGGTCCGGCCTCCCGCCACGCGCCGGTGCCGAGGACGAGCGCGCCGAGCACGAGGACGGCGACGACCTGCGAGACGACCACCACCGTGAGCGCCGGTATCCGGCGGGTCAGCAGCCCGCCGCCGAAGTCGGCGAGGCCCCACAGCACGGCTGTGGCCAGGGCGAAGAGGGCGGTCATGGGGGCCTCGCAGTACAGTGCAGTGAACGGTGGAGTGCAGCATCGAATACACGGCACGATAGTTCAGTCTAATGGACCGTGTCATCCACTATGTTGGACGAAATGGAGTGGGGGGTCCGTGTCCGATCTCGAAGAGCTCACCCAGGCGCTCGCGCGCAACCTCAAGCGGTGGCGCGGGGAGCGCGGCTTCACCCTGGACGGGCTGGCCGCCAGGGCGGGGGTGAGCCGCGGGATGATCATCCAGATCGAGCAGGCCCGTACGAATCCCAGCGTCGGGACCACCGTGAAGCTGGCCGACGCACTCGGCGTCAGCATCACCACGCTGCTGGACCACGACCGCACCCCGCAGGTGCGCGTGGTGCTGCCCGGGCAGGGGGTGCGGATGTGGTCGTCCCCGGCGGGCAGCGCCGCGAGCATGCTGCTCGGCGACGACCGGCGCGGGCCGGTGGAGATGTGGATCTACCGACTGGAGCCCGGGGACGGGACCGCCTCGGACCCGCACCCGGCCGGCACCTTCGAGATGCTGCACGTCACCGAGGGGGAGCTGACGCTCGACGTGGACGGCGAGCGGTACGCGGTCCCCGCGGGCGGGGCCGTCTCCTTCGAGGCGAACCTGCCGCACGCCTACCGCAACGACGGACCCGGGCCGATGGAGATGACGATGGCCGTCTCCATCCCACCCGTTCGTCCGGCCGGCCCGCCCGGCGTCTAGAGCGCCGGGATCTCGATCGCGGGGCAGCGGTCCATGACCATGCTCAGCCCGGCCGCGCGCGTGCGCTCGTAGGCGGCCTCGTCGATCACGCCGAGCTGGAACCAGACGGCCTCGGCGCCGATGGCGGCCGCCTCGTCGGCCACCGGTCCGGCCAGCTCGCTGTTCACGAAGACGTCGACGACGTCCACCTTGAACGGGATCTCCGCCAGCGAGGCGTACCCGGGCTCGCCGTGCACCGTCTCGGCCTTGGGGTGCACGGGGATCACACGCTTGCCGAACCGCTGGAGCACGCGCGCCACCCCGTAGGCCGCCCGGTCCTGGTTGTTCGAGAGACCCACCACGGCCCAGGTGTCGCCGAGCTCGGTGAGGATCTTGCGGATGGTTGCCGGGTCGCCGTACACGGGCGCCGCCTCCTGTGGTTCTCGTCCGTCGTTCGAATCTGCTGCCGTTCCCGTTCAGCCTGATCAACCGAAAGGACACATGTCCGATTCCCCGTAGGGTGGAGCGGTGAAGGCAGACCAGTACGCGACGGTGGCCCGCGAGGGCGTGCACGAGTCCGAGATCAACCGCTCGCGGTTCCTGTGCTCGCTCGCGCCCGCCGCGACCGAGCAGGAGGCGCAGGAGTTCGTCGCACGCGTCCGCAAGGAGCACCCCACCGCCACGCACAACTGCTTCGCCTACGTGATCGGCGCCGAGGCCTCCGTCCAGAAGGCCAGCGACGACGGCGAGCCGGGCGGCACCGCCGGGGTCCCGATGCTGCAGATGCTCATGCGCCGCGACATCCGCTACGCCGTCGCCGTGGTCACCCGCTACTACGGCGGCGTGAAACTCGGCGCCGGCGGTCTGATCCGGGCCTACGGCGGCGTCGTCGGCGAGGCCCTCGACGAGCTCGGCACCGTCACCCGGCGCCGCTACCGGCTGGCCACCGTCACCGTCGACCACCAGCGGGCCGGCAAGACCCAGAACGACCTGCGCGCCACCGGCCGGACCGTGGTGGACCTGCGCTACGGCTCGGCGGTGGAGATCGAGGTCGCCCTCCCGGAGGCGGACCTGCCCGCCTTCGAGGCCTGGCTCGCCGACAGCACGGCGGGCACCGCCGGCCTCACCCTCGGCGGAGAGACGTACGCGCCCTGAGCGCCCCCGGGGACGGGTTAGCGTAGAGGGGTTCAGCGAACGGGAGACGACCAGGGGGAGACGGCATGCGCGGCGGGGCCGGCGAGTGAAGTTCCTGCACACCTCGGACTGGCACCTCGGCCGGGCCTTCCACCGGGTGAACCTGCTCGGCGCCCAGGCCGCCTTCGTCGACCACCTCGTCGAGACCGTCCGCGAGCGCGAGGTCGACGCCGTCCTCGTCGCCGGCGACGTCTACGACCGGGCCGTGCCCCCGCTGCCCGCCGTCGAGCTGTTCGACCGCACCCTGCACCGGCTCGCCGACCTCGGCGTGCCCACCGTGATGATCTCCGGCAACCACGACTCCGCGCGCCGGCTCGGCGTCGGCGCCGGGCTGATCGACCGCGCCGGGATCCACCTGCGGACCGACCCGGCCGGCTGCGCCCACCCCGTCGTCCTGGCCGACGCGCACGGCGCGGTGGCGCTGTACGGGCTGCCCTACCTGGAACCGGCCCTGGTCAAGGACGAGTTCAGCGCGGACAAGGTCAGCCACGAGGCGGTACTGGGCGCGGCCATGGACCGGATCCGGGCCGACCTGGCCGCCCGCCCGCCCGGCACCCGCTCCGTCGTCCTGGCACACGCCTTCGTCACCGGCGGGCAGCCCAGCGACAGCGAGCGCGACATCACCGTCGGCGGGGTCGAGGCGGTGCCCGCCTCCGTCTTCGACGGAGTGGACTACGCCGCCCTCGGCCACCTCCACGGCTGCCAGACCATCAACGAACGGGTCCGCTACTCCGGTTCCCCGCTCGCCTACTCCTTCTCGGAAGTCCACCACCGCAAGACCATGTGGCTGATCGAACTGGGCACGGACGGGGAGATCACCGGCGCCGAGCGGATCGACACCCCCGTACCGCGCCCCCTCGCACGGCTGCGCGGACGCCTCGACGACCTGCTGGCGGACCCGGCGCACGCGGTCCACGAGGACGCCTGGGTCGAGGCCACCCTCACCGACCCGGTACGCCCCGACGACCCCATGGCCCGGCTCGCCGCCCGCTTCCCGCACACCCTCGCCCTCGCCTTCGACCCCGAGGGCCGCGAGGAGGAGTCCGGCTCCTCCTACGCCCAGCGGCTGCGCGGCCGCAGCGACCAGGAGATCGCCGAGGACTTCGTCGCCCACGTACGCGGCGGCGGCCGGGCGGACGAGGCCGAACGGGCCGTCCTCCAGGGCGCCTTCGACGACGTACGGGCCGACGACAGCCGTCAGGAGACCCACCGATGAGACTCCACCGGCTGGCCGTCACCGCCTTCGGGCCCTTCGCCGAGCCCCAGGTGATCGACTTCGACGCCCTGTCAGGCGCAGGGATCTTCCTGCTGCACGGCCCCACCGGAGCGGGCAAGACCTCCGTGCTCGACGCCGTCTGCTACGCGCTCTACGGCTCCGTACCCGGCCCCCGCCAGGCCCCCGGCACCAGCCTGCGCAGCGACCACGCCGCCGCCGGGACCCCCACCGAGGTCACCCTCGAACTCACCGCGGGCGGCCGCCGCCTGGAGATCACCCGCCGCCCCGAGCAGGAGCGCCCGAAGAAGCGCGGCACCGGCACCACCAAGGACAAGGCCCAGAGCCGGCTGCGCGAACACACCGGCGAGGGCTGGGAACCGCTCAGCCGCTCCCACCAGGAGATCGGCGAGGAGATCGAGCAGCTGCTCGGCATGAGCCGCGAGCAGTTCTGCCAGGTCGTCCTGCTGCCGCAGGGGGAGTTCGCGAAGTTCCTGCGGGCGGACGAGGCCGCCCGCGGCCGACTCCTCGGCCGTCTCTTCGACACCCGCCGCTTCGCCGCAGTCGAGGCCCTGCTCGGAGAGCGCCGCCGGGCCGCCGAGGCCAAGGTCCGGGCGGGCGACGAGAAGGTGCTGCACACCGCGCAGCGACTCGCCCAGGCCGCCGGGGACAGCGCTGACCTGCGGGCCTGGCCGCTGCCCGGACACCAGCCCGGGGATCCCGGGCTCGCCGACGCGATCCGCGCCTGGGCCGCCGTCGCCCGCTGCTCGGCCCGGGAACGGCTGGACGTCGCCGAGTACGCGCTCGCCGCCGTCGAGAGCCGCCACCACGCCGCCCGTCGGGCCGCCGAGGACGCGCGCGAGCTCGACCGGCTCCAGCGCCGGCACGCGGAGACCCTCCGCCGGGCCGCCCTGCTCGTCGAGGCGGAGCCCGAGCGGGAGCGGGTGCGCGACCTGCTGGACCGGGCCCGGCGCGGCGCCACGGTCGCCCCCGCCCTGGAACTGCGCGGCGCCGCCTCCGCCGCCCACCTCGCCGCCGCGCACGCGGAGGCGGCCACCCGCGCGGAACTCCCGCCGCAGCTGCAGGAGGCGGGCACCGAACAGCTGGCCGCCGTGGAACAGCGGCTGCGCGAGGACCTCGGCGCGCTCGGCGCCGCCCACCGCGCCGAACAGCGCAGCTCCGAGATCGGCCGCGAGCGCGCCGACCTGGAGCGGGAGTCACGGGCCGCCGAGGAACAGCACCAGGAGTCCGCCGAGTGGCTGGAGCGCTGGGAGGCGACCCGAGCGGCGCTGCAGGAGCGCGTGGACGCCGCCCAGCAGGCCGCCACCCTCACCGAACAGCTCGCGGGCCGGCTGGAACCCGTCCGCATGCAGCTGAACGCCGCCCGCCGGCGCGACGAGCTCGATGCCGGGGCCGAGCGCGCCGAGGCCGAACTGCTCACCCTGCGCGAGGAGTCGGCCGCCGCCCGGGAGCGCTGGCTGGAGCTCAAGGAGGCCCGGCTGCGCGGCATCGCCGCCGAACTCGCCGAGGCGCTGGTGGCGGGGGAGGCCTGCACGGTGTGCGGGTCCGCGGAACACCCTGCTCCGGCCCGCCCGGCCCCCGGCCACGTGGACCGCGCCGCCGAGGACGCCGCCCACGGCCTCTTCGAGCGGGCCGAGCAGGCCCGGGCCGCCGTCGAACGCCGGCTCGCCGCCGCCCGGGAGGCCCGCGCCGAGGCCGCGGCCGCCGCCGGGGACGCCACCACCGCCGAACTCCTCGCCCTCACCTCGGACCTGAGCGCCCGGCACGCCGCTGCCCACGCCGCTGCCGCCGGTCTGCACTCCGCCCGCGAACAGCTCGCCCGCGCCGAACGGGAGCACGCCACGCGCAGCTCCGAGCGGCAGGGCGCCGAGACCCGGGCCGCCGCCCGGGCCTCCCGCCGCGAGGCCCTGGACCGGGAACAGGCCGCCCTGGAGGCCGAACTGACCCTCGTACGGGACGGCGCGCCCACTGTCGCGGCCCGCGCCCGCACCCTGGAGGACCGGGTCCGGATGGTCTCCTCCGCCGCCGCGGCGCTGCGCCGCGCCGAGGCCACCGCCGCCCGGCTGAAGGAGGCCGACGACCAGCTCGCCGACGCCGCCTTCAAAGCCGGCTTCGACACCATCGAGGCCGCGGCCGACGCGGTGCTCCCCGAGTACGAACGCACCGCGCTCCAACACCGGCTGGACGCTTGGCAGACGGAGGAGGCCCTCCTCGCGGACCGCCGCGGCGAAACCGGCGCCGCCGAAGCGGCAGCACTGCCCCCGGCCGAACCGGAACGGGCCGAGGCGTACGCCGCCCAGGCCGCGGCAAGGCTGCGTACGGCGGGCTCGGCCGCCGACGCGGCCCGGGAGCGCTGCGTCGAGCTGGACCGCCTCTCCCGGCAGGCCGAGCAGGAACTGCGCGCGCTGGGACCGCTGCGGGAGGCCTACGACCGCGTCGCCCGGCTGGCCGGACTCACCGCGGGCACCTCCGCCGACAACGAGCGCAAGATGCGGCTGGAGGCCTACGTGCTGGCGGCCCGCCTGGAACAGGTGGCCGCCGCCGCGACGGTACGGCTGCTGCGCATGTCCGGCGGCCGCTACACCCTGGTCCACTCCGACGCCCGGGCGGGCGGACGCGGGCGCTCCGGCCTCGGCCTGCACGTCGTCGACGCCTGGACCGGCAGCGAGCGGGACACCGCCACCCTGTCGGGCGGCGAGACCTTCTTCGCCTCGCTCGCCCTCGCGCTGGGCCTCGCCGACGTGGTCACCGACGAGGCGGGCGGCATGCGCCTCGACACCCTCTTCATCGACGAGGGCTTCGGCAGCCTCGACGACCAGGCCCTGGACGAGGTGCTCGACGTACTGGACTCGCTGCGCGAGCGCGACCGCAGCGTCGGCATCGTCAGCCACGTCGCCGACCTGCGGACGCGGGTCCAGACCCAGCTGGAGATCGTCAAGCAGCGCGGCGGCTCCGTCGTGCGCCACCGCACGGCGGCGCTCACGGACTGAGGGGCCTCCTGGGCAGGGGCGAGGAGTAGACGATGCTCGTCGTGACCGGACCGAGGCCCCCGATCCGGCCCGTGACCTCCTCCAGGTGCCCCATCGAGCGGGCCGCGACCTTGAGCACGAAGCAGTCGTCCCCCGTGACGTGATGGGCCTCCAGGATCTCGGACGTGACGTCCAGGAAGTCGTGGAACGGCTTGTAGTTGCCGTGCGGGTAGCGCAGCCGCACCAGGGCGAGGATCGACTTCCCGAGCTTCTCCGGGTCCACCACCGCCGTGTAGCCGGTGATGATGCCGGTCTCCTCCAGCCGGCGGACCCGCTCGGTGACCGCGCTCGCGGACATGGACACGGACCGGGCGAGCTCGGTGAAACTGGCGCGGCCGTCCCGCTGGAGGGCTTCCAGGATGCGCCAGTCGGTGGCGTCAGGGGAATAGTCGGTCATGGTGCAGGTCTAGCAGGGGATTCACCGGCAGGACAAGGAAAAGGCCGGGGAAAGTCACTTCCGGTAAGTGATCAACAAATCATAGATTTCTTGCCATGACGACGACGAAGAACACCGCCACCGCCCCCGCCACCGCCAACCCCGTGCTCCGGGTGCCCCCGGCCTCCCCGGCCGCGGCCGCCGCCTACTTCGCCGCGAGCCTGGCCTTCCACGCGGACGTCTCGGACGTCGCGAGCGCCTTCAAGGCCCACCGGGAGCAGGGCGTCGAGCTCGGCTTCCAGCTCGTCGACTCCCGATCCACCCCGTCCTGGGACCAGGCCCACGTGCCCGGAGCCGTCCACCTGCCCACCGCCCTCATCCCCGAGCAGGCCGAGCGGCTCCTCGACAAGAACGTCCCCGTGGTGACGTACTGCTGGGGTCCCGGCTGCAACGGCGGCACCCGCTCCGCCCTCGCCCTCGCCGAACTCGGCTTCCAGGTCAAGGAGATGCTCGGCGGCATCGAGTACTGGATCCGCGAGGGCTTCGAGGTCGAGACGTGGCAGGGCAGCGAGCAGCGCGCCGAGGCCGACCCGCTGACCGCGCCCACCGACTCGGACGACTGCGGCTGCTGAGGTGAACGCCTTACGGGGCGTGCGCGCCGTGCGCCGCCCAAGCGGCGTACGCGGCCCAGGCGGCGTACGCGGCCCAGGCGGACGGGCCGCTCGTCCCCCAGGGGAGACGAGCGGCCCGTCAGTCGTTCGCACCGGCCGGCACGAACCGCGCCGTCAGAGCTTCGACAGCTCGTCCACCAGGTCGTCCAGCCCCAGCGAGCCCTGCGACAGCGCCGCCATGTGCCAGGCCTTCAGGTCGAAGGACTCGCCGTGCGCCGCCCGCGCGTTCTCCCGGCCCAGCAGCCAGGCGCGCTCGCCCAGCTTGTAGCCGATCGCCTGCCCCGGCATCGACAGGTAGCGGGTCAGCTCGCTCTCGATGAAGTCCGCCGGCCGGCCGCTGTGCAGGCCGAAGAACTCCTGGGCCAGGTCGACGGTCCAGTTCTCGCCCGGGTGGAACGGCGAGTCGGCCGGGATCGGCAGCCCCACGTGCATGCCGATGTCCACGATGACCCGCGCCGCGCGCATCATCTGGCAGTCCAGGTAACCCAGGCGCTGCTCGGCGTCCTTGAGGTAGCCCAGCTCGTCCATCAGCCGCTCCGCGTACAGGGCCCAGCCCTCGCAGTTGGCGCTGACCCAGCCGACGGTGGCCTGGTAGCGGGAGAGCTGGTCCGCCACGTGCGTCCACTGCGCGAGCTGCAGGTGGTGGCCCGGCACGCCCTCGTGGTACCAGGTGGAGACCAGGTCGTAGACCGGGAACCGGGTCTGGCCCATGGTGGGCAGCCAGGTACGGCCCGGGCGGGAGAAGTCCTCCGAGGGGGAGGAGTAGTACGGGGCCGCGGGACCGCCCGGCGGGGCGATCCGGGACTCCACCTTGCGCACCCGCTCGGCGAGTTCGAAGTGGGTGCCGTCGAGGTTCTCGATGGCCTCGTCCATCAGGCCCTGCAGCCAGGCCTGGACCTCGTCCACGCCCTCGATGTGGGTGCCGTGCTCGTCCAGGTGCTTCAGCGCCTCCCAGGGGCCGGCGCCCGGGAGGATCTTGGCGGCCTCGGTCTTCATCTCGGCGAGCAGCCGGTGGTACTCCGCCCAGCCGTAGGCGTAGGCCTCGTCCAGGTCGAGGTCCGTGCCGTTGAAGTAGCGCGACCAGCGGGCGTAGCGCTCGCGGCCCACCGTGTCCGGCTTGTCCTCGACGGCCGGGGCGTAGACCGCGCGCAGCCAGTCGCGCAGTTCGACGACGGCGGCGGTGGCGCCGGCGGCGGCCGCGTCCAGCTCGGAGCGCAGGGCGTCCGGGCCGGCGGCGACGAACTCCTCGAAGAAGGGCCCGCCTTCGCCGTCCTCACCGGCCCACGCGCCGAGCTGGCCGATCATGGTCGTCGTGGCGCGCGGGCCTCCGTACAGGCCGCGCTCCAGGCCGAGTCCCAGGCTCTCGCGGTACCCGGCGAAGGCGGCCGGGACGGCGCGCAGCCGCTCGGCGATCGCCGCCCAGTCCTCCTCGGTGTCGGAGGGGGTCAGGGTGAAGACCTCACGGACCTCGTGCGCGGGACCGTGGATGTTGCTGACGGCGCACAGGTGCTCGTCGGCCTCGTGGACGGCGAGCTCGGCGGTGAGGCGCTCGCGCAGCAGACGGGCGCAGCGGCGCTCGGCGTCGCTGTCGCCGCCCGGCAGCGCCTCGGCGGCGTCGAGGCGGGCGAGCGTGTCGCGGGCCAGCTCGGCGACGGCCGCGCGACCCGCCGGCGAGAAGTCCGGAAGCTTGGTGGAGCTCGCGGCGACACCGAGGTAGGTGCCCGTGATCGGGTCGAGGGCGATGAGGGCATCGACGTACGCGTCGGCCACCTGGCGGGGCAGTTGGGGTGCGCTGCCGTTCTGGAGGATCTCTGACATGCGGCCATCTTCGTACGGGGGACGTGCTCCCGTCATCACAGATTGCCATCGGCCTTCCCGCGTGGGGCGGGGCCGGCCCGCGGCGGGTGCGCGGGCCGGCCCCGGGCCGGGCGTTCGGGGTGACGGGCCTCAGCGCGGGCGGCGCGCGGCGACCTGCTGGTCGCGCGGCAGGTCGTACGGCAGCTCGCGGGGGAACTCGTAGGGCAGGCGCGAGGTGACCGGGGTGGCGTCGAGCCGGGCGGTGATCACCAGGGTGCCCTCCTCGATCTGGTAGTCGAGGGGGAGGTCGAGGCCGCGCATGGCGGCGACCATGCCGGTGTTGGCGGCCCGCGTGACGGCGTACACGCTGTCGCAGCCGGCCTCGACGGCCATCGCGATGAGCCGGCGCAGCAGCTCGGAGCCGATGCCGCGGCGCTGCCAGTCGTCCTCGATGAGCAGGGCGACCTCGGTCTCGTCGCCGTCCCACAGCAGGTGGCCGAGGGCGACGAGCTTCCCGGAGGCGGTGGTGGCGGCGAGGGTGCGGCCGAAGCGGGGGCTCAGCAGGTGGCCGAGGTAGCGGTCGGCGTCGGCGACCGGCCCGTGGTAGCGCAGCCCGAGGGTGCGCTCGGAGCAGCGGTCGTGCATGGCGCGGGCCGCCGCCTGGTCGGAGCCGTCGGCGCGGCGCACGGTGATCTCGTTGCCCTCGGGCAGGGTCAGCACGTCCTGGCTGCGCGGGACGCGGGGGCCCAGCCGGGCGTCGAGCTCGACCAGGGCGCGGGCCCGGGCGAACTCGGTCGGGGTGAAGGGCAGGTAGGGGCGCTCCACGGTGATCGCGCCGCCCGAGGGGTCGCGCAGCCGCATGACGGTGGCCTCCAGGACGCCTTCGACGGGCGCGTCGGCGCCGAGGTTGGGGCGGCCGGAGAGGGTGGTCGCCGGGATCGAGTGGATGGTGCAGCGGCCGAGCAACTGGCGCAGCGCGAGGGGGAGCTCGGCGGCGTCCAGGGCGGTCCGGGTGGCGAGCCCCAGGACGCGGGTCGGGGTGTCGACGAGGTCGTGGGCGTCGGCCCGCTCGATCCAGGTGCTGTGGCCGCCGGCCGCGGCGATGGCGCGGGCCAGGTCGGCGGAGGCCAGCTGCTGCGGGGCGCGCAGCAGGAACTCGTCGACCGTGCCGCCCTCGGGCAGCGGGTGCGTCTGGAGGGTCAGGATGTCGACGTCGCTGCGGGCGAGCGCGGTGCAGACGGCCGCCAGGGAGCCGGGCTCGTCCCGAACGGTCGTGCGCATCCGCCACAGGCTGGTGGCGGCGGTCGCGGTCGCGGTCGGGGCGGAGGCCGCGGCCGGGGTCGGGGCCGGCGTCGGATCACCGGGTGCTGTGCTTTGCGGCGGCGGCGCATGGCTGTGCCGCCGCGCCCACCAGGTGTGGAACGCCGCGGTCACCAGGAGTGCGACGGCCGAGGCGACCAGCAGGATCGGGCCCCTCGGACCGTGCACGACGAGATTGGCGATGCCGTCGGCCACCGCGACGGCGCAGAACAGGGCGGCGAGTTCGACGAGGTCGCGGCGCCAGTGGTGGCGGTGGGGACGCTGGGCGGAGGCGGGGCTACGGTCAGTCATGCACACCACTGTGGCCCAGGGGTGTTGCGTGATCACGAACGATCTGTGACCGACTGGTTAAGTGTCCATCTGGCCGATTTCATCCAGTTTTCCGAGCCATTTCCGGAAACGAGCAGGTGAACCCCGGGGCGCGCGCCCTACCGGCCTGTGACCTACCGGCCCGCGCCCTACTGGCTCACGCGGCCGGGCTGGAGCGTCCTGGTGAACAGTACGCCGCCGCCCTGGCGGCGCAGCCGGACCGTGAGCTCCCCGCTGCCGCCGTCGATGTCGACCTCACCGTAGTACGGAGGGTTCTCGGACGGCGACATGTTGGCGAAGGGTGCCGACTGGACGTACGCCGTCTCCGGGCCGAAGGTGGCGTCGAGCCGCCCGGCCGGGAAGCCGCCGGCGCCGATCGGGCCGGACACGAACTCCCAGAACGGCGCGAAGTCGGTGAAGGCGGCCCGCTCGGGCGCGTAGTGGTTGGCGGCGGTGTAGTGCACGTCGGCGGTGAGCCAGATGGTGCCGGTGATGCGCTGGTGCTTGATGTGGCGCAGGAGTTCGGCGATCTGGAGCTCGCGGCCCAGCGGAGCCCCCGGGTCGCCCTGGGCGACGGCCTCGAAGTTCGCGGCGCCGTCGGGGACGACGATGCCGAGCGGCATGTCGGCGGCGATGACCTTCCAGGTGGCGCGCGAGCGGGAGAGCTCGCGCTTGAGCCAGGCCAGCTGCTCGGCGCCGAGGATGCCGATGGAGTCCTCGGTCTGGGTGCCGGGGGAGTTGGCGTCCCGGTAGGTGCGCATGTCGAGCACGAAGACGTCGAGCAGCGGGCCGTACCGCATCACCCGGTACATCCGGCCCTCGGCGCGGCCGCCGCGCAGGTCGGTGACGGGGAAGTACTCGCCGAAGGCCTGGCGGGCGCGGCCGGCGAGGGTGTCGGCCTCCTTGACGGTGTAGCGGGGGTCGTCGATCAGCTGGCCCGGGTACCAGTTGTTGCGCACCTCGTGGTCGTCCCACTGGGCGAGGACGGGGACCTGGGCGTTGAAGGCGGTGAGGTTGCGATCGAGCAGGTTGTAGCGGAAGTTCCCGCGGAACTCGGCGAGCGTCTCGGCGACCTTCGCCTTCTCCTCCGTGGTCACGTTGCGCCACAGGCTGCCGTCGCGCAGGGGAACGGACTCCTTGATCGGCCCGTCGGCGTAGATCGTGTCGCCGCTGAAGAGGAAGAAGTCGGGGTTGCGCAGCCGCATCTCGTCGAAGACGCGGTAGCCGCCGAGGTCGGGGTTGATGCCCCAGCCCTGGCCCGCCAGGTCTCCCGACCACAAGAAGCGCACGTCGTGGCGGCGGGAGGCGGGTGCGGTCCGGAAGGTGCCGTGGACCGGCTCGGCGGTGCGGCGGGGATCGTCGGGATCCGCCAGCACGACGCGGTAGTGGATCTGCTGCCCGGGCGGGAGGTCGCGCAGGACGGTGGTCCCGGTGAAGTCGCTCGACGGGCCGAGCAGCGGACCGCGGTGGCGGCGTACGGCGTAGCGGAACGCCTCGCTCGGGGAGGTCTCGACGTACATCCGCGCGAGGCGGTCGGAACGGGTCCAGACGGTGGCCGAGTGGGCGGTGATCTCGCCGGACTGGACGCCCCAGAGCGCCTTCGGCCGGCCGGAGCGGGCGAAGGCGGGGGCGGCGAGTGCCGGAGCGGCGAACAGCGCGGAGGACAGGGCGAGGGAACCCCCGATGAGGGTCCGTCGGGTGTGCGGCAGCGATGCCATCGGTGCGTCTCCAGGGGCCGGCGAGGACGGGTCGGACCAGCGTGCCGTCGCACCCCGGCCCGGCCGCGTCGCCCACGCGAACCTCGGATGAACAGCCGTCAGCCGCTCATCCGTTCAGCGGCCCGGCCCGTCGTCCTGTACGTCGTCCCGTACTCCGGGAGGCGCCGCGGGTGGTCGCGCGGGCGGCCGTTCAGGCCGTCACGAGGCTCGCGCGGCGGGCCGTGTCCAGGATCACCCGGGAGACGAGCGCCGGATCGTCGTTCATCGGGACGTGACCGCAGCCCGGGAGCCGGATCAGCCGGGCTTCGGGGACGGTGTGCTTGGCGCGCACGCCCTGGCGTCGCAGCAGCAGCCGGTCGCGCGTCCCCCAGGCGATGGTGACCGGCAGACCGGGCACGTCCTCGGTGAACCGTACGGAACCGCCGGCGGCCAGGGTCTGCTCGAAACCGGTGGCATCGCGCAGGGCGAGGGTCTCCGCGACCACGGCGTCGGGCGAACGGCGGGCCGGGCGGGCGTAGATGGTGCCGGTGAGCGCGGCACGGCCGGCGGCGTTGAGTGAGAGCCGCCGTACCGCGGGCAGGGGCAGGGCCTTGGCGCCGGCCCGCATCGCGAGGAGGGCGGCGAAGGCGTAGCGGCGCTCGCCCTCCGTCCAGAACCCGGCGGGGGACAGGGCGGTGACCGAGCGGACGAGCTTGTTCCGGCCCATTTCGAGGGCGAGCAGCCCGCCGAGCGAGTTGCCCGCGACGTGCGGGCGCTCGACGCCGAGGGCCGCGCAGAGCGCCCCGAGCGCGGGAGCCACGGTCCCCAGCGTGTACGGAACCCCCTGCGGCAGGGGCTCCGAGGCGCCGAAGCCCGGCAGATCGACGGCGATCACGTCGTGCTCGACGGCCAGGATGTCGGTCACCGGCTGCCAGGCCTGGAGGTGATGGCCGATGCCGTGCAACAGGAGAATCGGTTCGCCGGAGCCCTTGCGCTCGTAGGCGACGGTGGTGGTGCGGGGGCCGAGCGGCGAATCGAACGTGAAGGAGACCGTGGCGGTCATGCTGCTGCTCCTCGTCGGTGGGACGCGTGCGAGACAGGCTGTCAGTAAGGCCTACCGCCATGATTACCGTCCGGTAGCCCTTGACTACAAGCCTTCGGAGCACACGAGAACCACGAGAACATCCCGTGAACGGCTTGATGCGTATGCCCGATCTGCCCGGCAAAGGGATGAGCATTGGTCTTGACCAAGGGGGTGCACCGTCCTATCGTCGCAGGGATAGTGCAGGAACCTTTAATAAACAAGGGCGCGGAACTGCCGCTGGAACACACGGCGAGTGCAGCGACGGCAGGAGGAGTCAGGGTGGGGACCACGCAGCTCGAAACGGCGCCGGAGCCGAAGTACTGGCACCTCAAGACCGTCCTCAGCGAGGCGCTCGACCAGGACTTCGCCGTCGGTGAGGTCCTGCCCAACGAGCGTGAACTCGCCGCCCGTTTCGGCGTCGCCCGTGCGACCCTGCGTCAGGCGCTGGAGCAGCTGGAGCTCGAAGGCCGGCTGCAGCGTCGCCGCGGAGTCGGCACCACCGTCGCCCCGCCGCGCGTGGGCGTCTCCGTCGGCACCGCGCAGCACAGTTGGCCCGGCGACGGCGCCGACGACTGGCAGCCGGTGGACGCGGCCGAGAGCGTGCCGCCCGCCGCGGTGCGCAAGCTCCTCGCTACCGGTGGGGACTTCGCCGCCGACCAGCCGGTGCACACGGTGCGCCGCACCCGGGTCGCGCAGGGCCAGGCCGTCGCCGCCGAGCTGCTCTACGTCCCGGCCGCCTCGGTGCCCGGACTCCCCGCGATCGAGGCCCCGTCCGGACCGGCCCGTGCCCGCGCCGTCCTGCGCGAGCTGCAGCGACTGGTCCTCGACGGCCAGGACCGTTCGGTGGAGCTCGGCTCCGCGCGCGCCGACGACGCCAAGGAACTGGACCGCCTGCCCGGCGCCCCGGTCCTCCTCGTCACCACCCGCTACTTCACCGCCGCGGGCACCGCCGCCGTGTCGGTGGCCACGTACCGCGCCGACACCTGCCGCCTCACCTTCGGCGACTCGGGCAACGTCGAGATCACCCACGAACCCCGCGTCGCCTCCTGACCCGCGGCCCGAGCCGGGCCGGGCCCTGGCGGCCCGGTCGGCCGCGGAGAGCCGGGGGACCGCCGGGCAGCGGTCAGCGGCGGGCCGTGACCGTCTTCTCCACGGCGAAGAGCTCCTCCTCGACGTGGTCCAGCGCGAGCCGCAGGGCGCCCGTCGCCACCGCGGCCTCGCCGAGCAGGGACTGGGCCACCCGGGGCGGGCGCAGGCAGTAGCGTTCCAGCTCCCGGCGCAGGGGTTCCAGGACCCCGTCGAGCCCGGCCGCCCAGCCGCCGACGACCACCAGCTCCGGATCCATCGCCAGGACCAGGGCCGCCACGTCGTGGACCAGCCGCTGCAGGAACCGCTCCACGGCCGCCACCGCGCGCTCGTCGCCCCGCCGGGCCATCGCGAAGACCTCGGCGACGGCGGGCTCGTCCAGGGGGTGCAGCGGCTCGCCCGTGGTGGACAGCAGCCGCTCGGGAGTGACCTCGCGGCCCAGCAGGTGCAGGGCGCCGATCTCACCGGCCGCTCCGCCGAAGCCCCGGTGCAGCCGGCCGCCGATCAGTGAGCCGGCGCCGGGACTGAGTCCGGCCATCACGAAGACCATGTCGCCGGTGTCCCGCGCGGCGCCCTTCCAGTGCTCGGCGACCGCTGCCGCGTTGGCGTCGTTCTCCACCTGCACGGGGCAGCGGAACGAGCGGCGCAGCCGCTCCCCGAGCGGCAGCCCGGTCCAGCCGGGCAGCGCCGTGCCGAGGCGGACCGTGCCGTCCGCCTCCACGATCCCGGGGCTGCCGACCCCGACCGCCCGCAGGGAGTCCCGAGGAACGCCCGCGCGGCGCAGCAAATCGGCGACGGCCGCCCGCACCCGCTCCAGCCGCTCGTCCGCGGACGCGTCCTCCGCGACGTCCTTGGTGCCGGCGCCGATGACGCGCCCGTCCAGTCCGGACAGCAGCACCGCGATCCGGTGCGAGCCGATCTCGATGCCCAGCAGGTGTCCCGCCTCGGCCCGGAAACGGAACCGCCTCGCCGGCCGTCCCTGGCGTCGCGCGCCTTCCTCCGCTTCGGCCTCGACGACGAGCCCGGTCCCGATCAGCCCCTCAACGACCCCTTCGACGGTCGGCCGGGAGAGCCCGGTCAGCCGTGTGAGGTCGGTGAGGGTCGGCGATCCGGCCGTGCGCAGCGCACGCAGCACGACGGCCGAATTGATCCGCCGGAGCAGAGAGGGGTCCCCGCCGGTCAGCTGCCCCAACGTGTGTCCTCCCAGCTAGCGAGCTTGTCAGCCGGATCGTACTGCGCCCCCGGTGCGGCGGCGAGAAGCGGCCCCCCATCGGCCGGAATCAGCTCCCCCTCAGGCCGGCGAGACGAAGCCCGACTCGTACGCCATGATCACGGCCTGGGTGCGGTCCCGCGCCCCCAGTTTCGCCAGGATCGCGCTGACGTGGGACTTGACCGTCTCCGTCCCGATGATCAGGTCGGCCGCGATCTCCACATTGGTGAGGCCGCGTGCCATGAGCCGCAGGACCGCCTCCTCCCGCTCGGTCAGCGCGGCCCGCTCCAGCACCGCCCGGGCCTTCCGGTTCCCGTACTCCGCGGCCAGGGCCCGCACCGCCGCCGGGAAGAGCAGCGTCTCGCCCTCCGCCACCAGCCGCACCGCGTGCACGATCTCCGAAGGCCTCGCCCGCTTCAGCAGGAACCCGTCGGCTCCGGCCCGCAGCGCCTGGTAGACGTACTCGTCGTTCTCGAAGGTGGTGACCACGAGGATCTTCGGCGGGGAGTCCACCGACTTCAGGACCGCACGGGTCGCCTCGATCCCGTCGAGCAGCGGCATCCGCACGTCCATCGCCACCACGTCCGGCCTGAGCTGCCGGACGAGCGGGACCACGGAGGCCCCGTCCGCGGCCTCACCCACCACCTCGATGTCGGGCTGGGAGTCCAGGACGGCGCGCAGACCCGCGCGCACGAGGGGTTCGTCGTCGACGAGCAGTACGGTAACCGGCATCCGGTCAGCGTATTCGCTCCAGCGGAAGCCGGGCGCGCACCCTCCAACTGCCCTCGTACGGACCGGTCTCGGCCTCCCCTCCGAGCAGCGCGGCCCGCTCTCGCATCCCGCGCAGCCCGCTCCCCCCGCCGTGTGTCAGGGCCGGCCCCGCCGGCAGCGGGTTGGACACCTCCAGGTCCAGACGCCCCCGGGCCATCTCGATCCTCACCCGGACGGGCACTGGGCCGCAGTGCCGCAGCACGTTCGTGAGCGCCTCCTGAAGGATCCGGTACCCCTCCCGGGTGACCGGCCCCGGCAACGTGTCGAGCGGCCCGGTCAGTTGCGCGTCCACCGCCGCGCCGGAGGCCCGGGCCGACTCCAGCAACCGGTCCGCCTCCACAAGCGTCGGCCGCTGCGACGGCCGCTGCCCGGACTCCCGCAGGACTCCCAGGACCCGTTCCAGATCCTCCAGCGCGGCCCGGCCCGTCTCCTCGATCGCGGACAGCGCCCGGTCCGTGAACTCCGGGTCGCCGGCCGCCCGGGCGGCTCCCGCCTGCACCACCGCCACCGTCAGCGCGTGCCCGATGGAGTCGTGCAGTTCGCGGGCGATCCGGTTCCGCTCCAGCAGCTGTTCGGTCCGCTCCTCCAGCGCGGTGAGCCGCTCGGCCGCCGAAGGCCCCAGCAGCCGCCGGGCGATCGCGGTGATCAGCTCCCCGAGCAGGACCACTATGGCGACGAGCAGGACCAGGGGTACCGGCACCAGCAGCGCGGCGGCCCACCGCGGGGGCGCGAAGGGAAGCATGAGGTCCCCACCCAGCGGATGCCCCATCGCGATCGAGACCAACTCGACCGTCAGGGCCGGGAGCCACACCGTCGGGACCCAGGCGCCCGCCGCGAGGACGAACCGCACCTCGAGCCACAGCAGGGTCCGCCACCGGTCGTTCCACCGCTTGGAGGGAACCGCGCTGATGGCGCTCTCCGAGCGGTCCCAGTCGTGCGGGGTCAGCAGGAACCGCGCCTGCAGCCCCTCGACCAGCCGCACCCAGGGGACCAGACCGAGCGGTGCCGCGATGAGCAGCGGAACCCACGGCATCTCGGGCCCTATGAACATCCACAGGGCCACCAGCAGGGCGGGCACGCAGAGGTGCAACCAGCGTGAGTAGGTCACCGGTTGGAGCGGGGCACGGAGCAGTCGGTACATGCGCTCATCGTGACAGCCGGCGGCCGGCGTCCGTCTCCCCCACGTGGGGGAGACGGGACCCTCGCATGGGGGAGGGAAGGGTGTGGGGCCGGCGGCGAGTCTTGAGCCATGAACAGCATCGAGATCCGCGAACTCACCAAGGCGTACGGCACCCGCCGTGCGGTGGACGGCCTCACCTTCGATGTCCTGCCCGGACGGGTCACCGGCTTCCTCGGCCCCAACGGCGCCGGCAAGTCCACCACGATGCGCCTGCTGCTGGGCCTGGACCGGGCCACGTCCGGTACGGCCACGATCGGCGGGCAGCGCTTCACCGACTTCCCCGACCCGCTGCACCGGGTCGGCGCGCTGCTGGACGCACAGGCGGCTCACGGCGGGCGTACCGCCCGGGACCACCTGCGCTTTCTCGCGGCGGCCGACCGGATCCCGATGCGCAGGGTGGACGAGGTCCTGGAGCAGGCCGGGTTGGCCTCCGTGGCCGGGCGGAGGATCAAGTCCTTCTCACTCGGCATGCGCCAGCGCCTGGGGATAGCCGCGGCGCTGCTGGGCGACCCCGGGGTGCTGCTGTTGGACGAGCCCACCAACGGCCTCGATCCCGAAGGCATCATCTGGATCCGCGAGCTGATGCGCGCCCTCGCCGCCGAGGGACGTACCGTCTTCGTCTCCAGCCATCTGATGTCGGAGACCTCGGCGCTCGCCGACCACCTGGTCGTGCTCGGCAACGGCAGGCTGCTGGCCGACACCTCGATGGAGGAGTTCATTGAGGCCCGCAGCACCCCGAGGGTGCGCCTGCGCACCTCCGACCCGGTTCGGCTGCGGGCCGCGCTGGCCCGGGACGGGTTCGAGCTGGTGACCGCGGACGACGGGCGATGGACCGTCGAGGGCATACAGGCCGAACAAGTCGGCGGCCTGGCCGCCCGAGAAGGCGTGCCCGTGCTGGAACTCGCCGACGATCGCGCCTCGCTGGAGCAGGCCTACCTGGATCTCACCGTCGACCACGCCCAGTTCACCGCAACCCGCTGATCTTCCCCTCTTCCCCACTCAGGAGGTTCGCCATGAGCGCCGCTCTGCCCACCCTGCCCGTCCTGCACTCGGAATGGATCAAGCTGCGATCGCTCCGCGGCACCATAGGCGCCTACATTGCCGTCTTCGTCGCCACCGCCGGAATACAGGCGCTCACCGCCGCGGCGATAGGCCAGTCCGACGAGGGCAGCATGGGCGACGACAGGCTCCTCGCGGCCTACTACGGGCTCAACTTCGGCCAGATAGCGGCGATGGCTTTCGGAGCGAACGCGCTGTCCGCCGAGTTCCACAACGGAGCCCTGCGCACCTCGCTGGCGGCGGTGCCGAACCGCACCCGCTTCTACCTGTCGAAGATGGCCGTGGTGGGGGCACTCGCCTTCGTGATGGGGCAGGTCACCGCCCTCGTCACCTTCGTGGCCGGCCAGTCGTTCATGGGGCCGTACGCCATGGAGTTGGGTGACCCGGGCACCGTCCGGTCCGTGTTCGGCTGCGGGATGTACCTGACGCTCATGACGCTGTTCGCCGCGGGACTGACGGCTGTCCTGCGCAGCGCGGCGGTCGTCCTGAGCCTGCTCATACCCTTCGTGCTGCTGGTGTCCTTCGTCATCGGTGCGAGTGCCGAGGGCGTCGCCCAACTCCTGCCGGACCGCGCCGGGCAGATGATGATGCGCATGGAGGCGGGTGACCTCGTCGGACCCTGGACGGGGCTCGGTGTGATGGCGCTGTGGGCGGCCGTCGCGGTCATCGGCGGGTGGGTCTCGGTGCGGCGCCGCGACGCGTGACGCCAGGCCAGTTGTCAGTGGTGGTCGGGATACTGACGGTATGACCACGGCAGAGCATCTCGACATGATCGACCGGCTCCGGGTGCGGGAGTTCCCCACCGAGCCGGTCTGGTCCGGCGGGCAGAGCAGCGGCCCGGGTTACCACCTCGTCGAGGTCGGCCGGACCGCGGACTTCCGGGAGGACGGCGGCGCGGGCCGCACCGAGGCGACCGACCAGATCAACGCCGAGTACGGGGCGCTCACCCAGTCGCTCTCCGACCGGTGGGGAGACCCCCAGGTCTTCAGCCTCGGATCGCTGCTGGAAAGGGGGCTCGACGGGGAGGAGATACCGGAGCCGTGGGACGAGCTGAGCAACAGCACCGACCACGTGCACCTGTGGCGGGCCGGCGAGCAGTGGCTGGTGGCCTACGTGGCGCAGGGGACCGAGGGGGACCCCTACCTGCTGATGGCAGGGGTCACCGTGATCGACCCGCCCTAGGTCGTCTCTTTCGGATCTTGCCGGGCGGCGCGGGCGAGGCAAGATCCGGAAGAGACGGCCTAGCCCTCGGGGAGCTCGGGAGTCTCGGCGGCGGCGCGCAGGCGGGCGTACTCCTGGGCCATGGACTCGGCGGTCCAGTGGGCGTTGAGGCCGCTCGGGTTGGGGAGGGCCCAGATGCGGGTGGAGCCGATGGTCCGCTCCTGGGGGCCGATCTGCGCCTTCCGCTCGCCGAAGGCGGTGCGGTAGGCCGTCACTCCGACCACGGCCAGCCACTGGGGGCGCAGGAGTTCCACCTTGGCCGTCAGGAGGCGGCCGCCCTCGCGGTACTCCTCGGCGCTCAGTTCGTCCGCGCGGGCGGTGGCCCGGGCCACGACGTTGGTGATGCCGAGGCGGTAGGTGAGGAGTTCCTCCTGCTCCGCCGGAGCCAGTCGGCGGGGGGTGAAGCCCGAGAGGTGCAGGACGGGCCAGAAACGGTTGCCGGGGCGGGCGAAGTGGTGGCCCGTCGCGGCGGAGAGGAGGCCGGGGTTGATCCCGCAGAACAACACACGCAGACCGCCCGCGACCACGTCCGGGAGGACGCGGTCACGGGCGGCGCTCAGCTCTTCGGGGGTCAGAGGATCGACCCCGGCGTGTACCCGGCGGCCTCCGGGTGCTGCTTGGCGATCGCCTCGATCCGGGAGACCACGGTCGCGACCTGGTCGCCCGCGGCGCCCGTGAAGGACAGCTTGTCGGCCATGAGCGCGTCGAGCTGGGCCCGGTCCAGCGGCATCCGCTCGTCGGCGGCCAGCTTGTCCAGCAGCTCGTTGCGCTCGGCGCCCTGCTCGCGCATGGCGAGCGCGGAGGCCACCGCGTGCTCCTTGATGACCTCGTGGGCGGCCTCGCGGCCGACGCCCGCCCGCACCGCGCCCATCAGGACCTTGGTGGTCGCGAGGAAGGGCAGGTAGCGGTCCAGTTCGCGGGCGACGACGGCCGGGAAGGCGCCGAACTCGTCGAGGATCGTCAGGAAGGTCTCCAGCAGGCCGTCGAAGGCGAAGAACGCGTCCGGCAGGGCGACCCGGCGGACCACGGAGCAGGAGACGTCGCCCTCGTTCCACTGGTCGCCGGCCAGCTCGCCGGTCATCGAGGCGTAGCCGCGCAGGATGACCATCAGGCCGTTCACGCGCTCGCAGGAGCGGGTGTTCATCTTGTGCGGCATCGCGGAGGAGCCGACCTGACCGGGCTTGAAGCCCTCGGTGACCAGCTCGTGGCCGGCCATCAGGCGGATCGTCTTGGCGATCGACGAGGGGGCCGCGGCCAGCTGCACCAGCGCGGTGACGACGTCGTAGTCGAGCGAGCGCGGGTAGACCTGGCCGACCGAGGTAAAGGCCTGGGCGAAGCCGAGGTGGGCGGCGATCCGCTGCTCCAGGTCGGCGAGCTTGGCGGCGTCGCCGCCGAGCAGGTCGAGCATGTCCTGGGCGGTGCCGACCGGGCCCTTGATCCCGCGCAGCGGGTAGCGGCCGAGGAGGTTCTCCAGGCGGTCGTAGGCCACGAGGAGCTCGTCGGCCGCGGTGGCGAAGCGCTTGCCCAGCGTGGTGGCCTGCGCGGCCACGTTGTGGGAGCGGCCGGCCATGACCAGCTCGGCGTGCTCAGCGGCCAGCTTGCCGAGGCGGGCGAGGACCGCCACCGTGCGGTCGCGGGCCAGCTCCAGCGAGAGCCGGATCTGCAGCTGCTCGACGTTCTCGGTGAGGTCGCGCGAGGTCATGCCCTTGTGGACGTGCTCGTGACCGGCGAGGGCGTTGAACTCCTCGATGCGGGCCTTCACGTCGTGCCGGGTGACCTTCTCGCGCTCGGCGATGGAGGCGAGGTCGACGGTCTCCAGGACGCGCTCGTAGTCGGCGAGGGCCGCGTCCGGGACCTCGATACCGAGGTCCTTCTGGGCGCGCAGCACGGCGAGCCACAGCCGCCGCTCCAGCGTCACCTTGTACTCGGGGGACCACAGGACGGCGAGCTCCGCGGAGGCGTAGCGGCCGGCCAGGACATTGGGGATGCGGGGCTTGGCAGTCACGTGGAGGGATTCTACTTGGGCTACCGCTGTGCGTTTACGCAGGTAGGGCCCCCGCTCGTGATTGTGGCTTGCTACGAGAGCGGTGCGTCCCCGTACGGCAGCAGCTCCGGGCGCTTGGCCGGGCGGCCGTCCCCGGAGGAGCGGCCCGTCAGACGGCGGCCGATCCAGGGGATCAGGTGCTGCCGGGCGAAGCTCACGTCCTGGGCCCGGCGCACCGTCCAGCCGGGGGGAGCGGCGGCGGGCAGTTCCGTGCGCCAGTCCTCCTCGGCGGGCAGCCCCAGGGTCTGCCAGACGGCCTCGGCGACCCGGCGGTGCCCCTCCGCCGTCAGGTGCAGCCGGTCCACGTCCCACATCCGCTGATCGCCGAGTGCGGAGGCCCCGTACAGGTCGACCACCAGGGCTCCGTGCCGGGCGGCGAGCTCCTCGATGATGACGAAGAGCTCCTCCATGCGCGGCCGGAAGCGTTCCATCACCGGACCGTTGCGTCCCGGGGAGCGCATGAGGACGAGGTGTTTGCAGGAGGGCGCGAGGGTCTCCACCGCCGCCTCCAGGTGGCCGCGGACCCGGCCCATGTCCACCTTGGGGCGCAGCGCGTCGTTCAGCCCGCCCACCAGGGTCACCACGTCGGCGCCCATCGCCGCCGCCACCGGGGCCTGGTCCTCGGCGATCTGGCCGATCAGCTTCCCGCGGACCGCGAGGTTGGCGTAGCGGAAGCCCGGCTCGCGCGCGGCGAGGCGGGCGGCCAGCAGATCGGCCCAGCCCCGGTAGGAGCCGTCCGGCAGCAGGTCCGACATGCCCTCGGTGAAGGAGTCGCCGACCGCGACGAAACTGGTGTAAGAGGCATTCATCTCCATGGCGGAGTGATGTTACCGCGTGGTACCCCGGCCGCGCGGGGCCGGGGACCACACCTCACGCCGGCATCAGGCGGACGCGGCCCGCCCGAACAGCTCCCTGAGCACGTCCTCCATCGTCACCAGGCCCGCCATGGCGCCGTCCTCCCCGAGCACCGCCGCCAGGTGCGTACGGCTGCGCCGCATGGCGGTCAGTACGTCGTCCAGCGGGGTGTCCGCCCGCACCTGAGCGATCGGCCGCAGCTCCGACACCGGGAACGGCTCGTTCCGAGCGTCCCCGTCCGCGTCCAGGGCGTCCTTCACGTGCAGGTAGCCCAGGATCCGGTCCTGCTCGTCGACCACGGGGAACCGCGAGTACCCGGACTCGGCCGACAGCCGCTCCAGGCCCGCGGGAGTGATGCCCAGCCGGGCCGTCACCACCCGGTCCGCGGGCAGCACCACATCGGTCACCGGTCGGCGCCCCAGCTCCAGGGCGTCGTGCAGACGCTCGCTCGCCCGGTCGTCGAGCAGACCCGCGTCACTGGAGTCCTTGACCATCCGGGCCAGGTCGTCGTCCGAGAAGCTCGCCGCGATCTCGTCCTTCACCTCCACCCGCAGCAGTCGCAGCAGGACGTTGGCGAAGGCGTTGATCGCGAAGATCACCGGCCGCAGCGCCCGGGTGAGGGCCACCAGCGGCGGCCCCAGCAGCAGCGCGGTGCGCACCGGCTCGGACAGCGCCACGTTCTTGGGCACCATTTCGCCGAAGAGCATGTGCAGGTACGTCGCCAGCGACAGCGCCACCGCGAAGGAGATCGCGTGCGTCAGCCCCTCGGGTACCCCGACGAGGTCGAACAGCGGGGTCAGCAGGTGCGCGATGGCCGGCTCGGCCACCACACCCAGCACCAGGGTGCACAGCGTGATGCCCAGCTGCGCCGCCGCCATCAGCGCCGACACGTGCTCCAGGCCCCACAGGACGGCGCGGGCCCGCCGGTCGTCCTGCTCGGCGTGCGATTCGATCTGGCTGCGCCGGACCGAGATCAGCGCGAACTCCGCACCGACGAAGAAGGCGTTGACGACCAGGGTCGCCAGGCCGATCAGCAGCTGGATGACGGTCATCGGGCCTCCTCCGTCCCCCCGGCGCGCCCGGCCGGCGCGTGCAGGAGCACCCGCGCCGCACGGCGTCCGTTGGCGTCCACCACGTCCAGACGCCAGCCGTCCAGTTCCAGCTGGTCGCCGACGGCCGGGATCCGGCCCAGCTCGGTCGCTATCAGACCGGCGAGGGTCTCGTACGGACCGTCCGGCACCCGCAGGCCGATCCGCCGGAGCTGGTCGGTGCGCGCGGCGCCGTCGGCGGAGTAGAGGAGGCGGCCGGATTCGTCCGTACCGGCCGGGGCCAGGTCCGGGGTCTCGTGCGGGTCGTGCTCGTCGCGGACCTCGCCGACGACCTCCTCGACGATGTCCTCCAGCGTGACCACGCCGGCCGTCCCGCCGTACTCGTCGATGACCACGGCCATCGTCTGCTTGCCGGACAGCCGGTCCAGCAGCCGGTCCACGGTCAGGGACTCCGGTACGAGGAGGGGCTCGCGCAGCAGCTGCGACACCGGGGTGAGGCGACGCTCCTCGGCGGGCAGCGCCAGCACGTCCTTGATGTGGACGGTGCCGACGACGGTGTCCAGGCTCCCCCGGTAGACCGGGAAGCGGGACAGGCCGGTGGCGAGCGTCGCGTTCGCCACGTCCTCGGCGGTGGCCTGCACGTCGAGGGCGGTGACCTGGACGCGCGGGGTCATGACGTTCTCCGCGGTCAGGTCGGCCAGGTTCAGGGTCCGCACGAACAGCTCGGCGGTGTCCTTCTCCAGGGCGCCCTCCTTCGCGGAGTGCCGCGCCAGGGCGACCAGCTCCTGCGGGGTGCGCGCGGAGGCCAGCTCCTCGGCCGGCTCCATGCCCAGGCGCCGCACCATGTGGTTCGCGGTGGTGTTGAGGTGACTGATCAGGGGCCGGAAGGCCCGGCTGAAGACGCGCTGCGCCGTCGCCACCCGCTTGGCGATCGCCAGCGGGGAGGAGATGGCCCAGTTCTTGGGCACCAGCTCGCCGACGACCATCAGCACCACGGTCGACACGATGGTGCCGAGGACCAGGGCGGTGGAGGAGGCGGCGGCGGCCGACAGGCCCATCGCCTCGAACGGGCCCCGGAGCAGGGTGGAGATCGACGGCTTGGAGATCATGCCGATGACCAGGCCGGTCACGGTGATGCCGAGCTGGGCGCCGGAGAGCTGGAACGTCAGCGTGCGGACGGCGGCCAGGGCACTGTCGGCCCCGCGCTCACCGCGCTCGACGGCCCGCTCGAGCTCGCTCCGCTCCACGGTCGTCAGCGAGAACTCGGCCGCGACGAAGACTCCGCAGGCGATGCAGAGCAGCAGTGCCAGGACGAGCAGGAGCACCTCGGTCATCGGTCGATCACCTCCGTCCCATGATCGGCCAGGAGGAGGGGGACCGCGCGATGTCGCGGACGGTTGTGTCGGGGACCGGGAGGCTCGCCCATGGGCGGACGCTCACACCTTTCACTCAAGAGGGACCTTTGCACACATGGTAAAGGACGGGCAAAGAGAACGGATCATTCTTTTGGTGGAGCGTGGCCGGATGATGGGATCCGGAGATGAGTGATCTTCAGATCGGACCGGCGGCGGCCGCCGACCTGGGCGCCGTGCTGGACTTCTGGAAGGCCGCCGCCGAAGGAACGAGTATCAGCGACGACCTCGCCGGGGTCGAGCGCCTCCACGAACGCGATCCGCAGGCGCTGCTGCTCGCGCGGCGTGACGGAGAGCTCGTCGGCACGGTGATCGCGGGGTTCGACGGCTGGCGCTGCCACCTCTACCGGCTCGCGGTGCACCCCGGCCACCGGCGCCAGGGCATCGGGACCGCGCTGCTGGCCGCCGCCGAGGAGCGCTTCGTCGCGCTCGGCGGACGGCGGGCGGACGCCATGGTGCTCGTCCGCAACGAGCGGGCCCACCTGACCTGGGAGGCCGCGGGCTACGAGCCCCAGGACCAATGGAGGCGCTGGGTCAAGCCTCTCGACGGGCCGACCCGATGACGCAGTAGGAGGTCGGCAGGGCCGGACCGCGCTCGGGCAGCCGCAGGGGCCGCTGCGAGACGATCCGGAAACCGGCCGCCTCGATGGCGGCGAGCGGGTCGCGCGCGGTGTGGCAGCCGCCGAAGAGGCGGGGCCAGAGGGTCCGGTCCAGGGTGCGCTGGACGGCGGCCATGCCGGGGCCGGGTGCGCGGCCGTGCTCGAAGAAGCGCAGCTCGGCTCCGGGGCGGAGCACGCGGTGCAGCTCGGCGAGGGAACGGTGCAGGTCCCGTACGGTGCACAGCACCAGCGAGGCGACGGCGACGTCGAAGGCCTCGCTCTTGACAGGGAGGGCCTCGGCGGCGGCCGGTACGACGTCCACGGGGACCTCGCAGCGGAGCGCGGCGGAGGCCGCGAGGCGGCGGAGGGTGCGTTCCGGTTCGACGGCGACGACCTCGGAGACGGCGCGGGGGTAGTGCGGGAAGTTCAGGCCATTGCCGGCGCCGATCTCGATGACGCGGCCGGAGGCGCCGTGCAGCAGCTCGCGGCGGAGGGGGGCGATGCCGGCGCGGGTCTCGACGGTTTTGCTCGCGCGGGCGTAGAAGCGGGCGAAGACCGGGTGGTGGACGGGGTCGTGGGGTGGGGCGGTGTGGGTGGGGCGGTTCTTGCGGGGGCGCGGCATGACGGACCTCCCGGGGGCGGGTGTGCGGGTACCTTCAGCGTGCCCGGTCGGCGGGGCCTCATCCCTCGCGGTTCGCCTGCCGGGGCTCGGCCCCGGGCCCCGCGCCTCAAGCGCCGGCGGGGCTGGACGAGCCGGCTGGGCTGGATGAGGTTTGCAGGGGTGGGTCGTGTGGCTGAGGTGAGAGAGCGGGGCTCTGCCCCGGGCCCCGCGCCTCAAGCGCCGGCGGGGCTGGATGAGCGGGTGGGGTGGATGAGCTGGCGGCGGTGGGTTGTGTGGCCGGGGCGGGAGATCGGGGCTCCGCCCCGGGCCCCGCGCCTCAAACGCCGGCGGGGCTGGATGGTGCCGGCGGGGCTGGTTGAGGCGGGTGGGGGTGGGGTGTGTGGCTGAGGTGAGAGAGCGGGGCTCCGCCCCTGGCCCCGCGCCTCAAGCGCCGGCGGGGCTGGATGAGCCGGCGGGGCTGGGGGCGCGGGGGCGGGGGCCGGGTCAGGCGGGGGTGAGGGTGTAGGCCGGGGGGGACCAGGTGGTGAGGAAGGACTGCGCCGACCAGGTGCCCGAGAGGGGCGGGGCCAGCCAGGTGGGGGCCGACGCGCGGAACTCGGCGGG
This sequence comes from Streptomyces sp. NPDC005533, assembly GCF_042871845.1. Classification (NCBI taxonomy): domain Bacteria; kingdom Bacillati; phylum Actinomycetota; class Actinomycetes; order Kitasatosporales; family Streptomycetaceae; genus Streptomyces; species Streptomyces sp. NPDC005533. Next base: position 49,467 of record NZ_JBIAJH010000039.1, read on the forward strand.
GGACAGGGCGCCCGAGCCCTCGGGGATCGCGCCCAGCAGGGGCACGGCCGAGGACGTCGGGAGGTCCGCCAGGTTGCAGCGGGCCGCCAGGTCCGGGTTCCGCGGCCAGCTGCCGACGACCACGCCCAGCGGGGTCAGGTCGCGGGCCCGCAGGGCTTCCGCCGTGAGGGTGGTGGCGTTGAGGGTACCGAGGCCCGCCGGCGCGACGATCACGGTCGGTGCGCCGAGCAGCCGGGCCGCGTCGGCCAGGGTGTTGCCCTCGTCGTCGAAGTGCACCAGCAGCCCGCCCGCGCCCTCCACCAGGACCAGGTCGTGCGCCTCGGACAGCTGCCGCGCGGCCTCCGCGATCTGCGCCGGGGAGAGGGCCGGCAGCCCCGCGCGGCGGGCCGCCGTGTGCGGGGCCAAGGGCTCCGGGTAGCGGGCCAGTTCCACGGCGGTGACCGCGGAGCCGGCCAGGCGGACCGCCTCCGCGGCGTCCCCGGGCTCCTGCGGACCGACGCCCGTCTGCGCGGGCTTGAGCACCGCCACCGAGCGGCCGGCCGCGAGCGCGGCGGCCGCGATCGCCGAGGTGACCACCGTCTTGCCGATTTCGGTGCCCGTCCCGGACACCATCACTACGGACATCTCAGCCTTCCTGCGCGGCCGCGCACACCGCGCGGCAGATACGGGTCACATCCGCCTCGCCGGTGACGAACGGCGGCATCACATAGATCAGGTCCCGGAACGGGCGCAGCCACACGCCCTCGCGCACCGCCGCCCGGGTCGCGGCGGCCACGTCGACCTCGTGGTCCAGCTGCACCACGCCGATGGCGCCCAGGACGCGTACGTCCCGCACGCCGGGGATCGCGGCCGCGTCGGCCAAGCCTTCGCGCAGCCCGGCCTCGATCCGCTTGACGTCGGCCGCCCAGTCCTGCCCGAGGAGGAGGTCGATCGAGGCGAGCGCCACCGCCGAGGCGAGCGGGTTGCCCATGAAGGTCGGACCGTGCGCGAGGACGGGCACCTCGCCCTGCGAGATCCCGTCGGCGACCCGTTCCGTGCACAGGGTCGCCGCGAGGGTGAGGTAGCCGCCGGTCAGCGACTTGCCCAGGCACATCACGTCCGGGGTGATCCCGGCGTGGTCGGCGGCGAAGAGCGCGCCGGTCCGGCCGAAGCCCGTCGCGATCTCGTCCAGGATCAGGAGGACGCCGTACTCGTCGCACAGCTCGCGCAGCACCCGGAGGTGGGCGGGGTGGTGGAAGCGCATCCCGCCCGCGCCCTGCACCACCGGCTCCACGATGACGGCGGCCAGTTCGTCGGCGTGCGCGGCGATCAGGGACCGCAGGTGGTCGGCGTACGCCGGATCCACGGGCGTGTCGAAACCGCCGGGCGGCGCGTCCGCGAAGACCTGCCGCGGCAGGTGACCCTGCCACAGCTCGTGCATGCCGCCCTCGGGGTCGCAGACGGCCATCGGCTGCCAGGTGTCCCCGTGGTACCCGCCGCGCCAGGTCAGCAGCCGGGTCTTGCCCGCCCGGCCCAGCGAACGCCAGTACTGCAGGCACATCTTGACCGCGACCTCGACGGCCACCGAGCCCGAGTCGGAGAGGAAGACGTGCTCCAGCCCCGGCGGGGTGATCTCGACGAGCTTCGTGGCGAGCCGGACGGCGGGCTCATGGGTGAGCCCGCCGAACATCACGTGCGACATGCGGCCCAGCTGCGCGGTCACGGCCTCGTTGAGCACCGGGTGGTTGTAGCCGTGGATGGCCGACCACCAGGAGGACATGCCGTCGACCAGCTCCTCGTGGCCCTCCCCCTGGGAGGGCTCGGCGAGGCGCAGCCGCACCCCCGAGGCGGAGGCGATGACCAGCGGCTCCTGCCGCCCGGGCATCGGACCGTACGGATGCCAGACGTGCTGCCGGTCCAGTGCCAGCAGTTCCGCGCCCGACGACGGCGCGTCGAGCGGGTGGAGCCGATCAGGCATTGGGGGCGATGTCCGTTCCCGCGCCGCGGCGGCGTACGGCCACCAGCTCCGGCCGGACCTCGCCGGCCTCGGCCTGGGCCGGTACGGGCTTCGCCTCCGCCGGTCCGTGCCCGGAGCAGCCGCCGCACGCCGAGCCGCAGCCCGCCGCCTGGGCGTCGTCGGCCGGGGCCGCGCCCGAACCGCAGACCGAGGCGCCGCCGTTCGAGCCGCAGCCTCCGGTGGCGGCCGCGGCCGCCGCGTCGGAGCGGTGCGCGGGAAGGGTCGACGTACCGGCGCCCTCCACCTCGAAACCGGCGTCCGCGATCATGTCGAGGTCGGCCTGACCGGCCTGGCCCTCACTGGTCAGGTAGTCGCCCAGGAAGATCGAGTTCACCACGTGCAGGGCCAGCGGCTGCAGCGAACGCAGGTGCACCTCGCGGCCGCCGGCGAGGCGGACCTCGACGTCGGGGCAGACGAACCGCGCCATCGCCAGGATCCGCAGGCAGCGCTGCGGGGTGAGGTTCCACTCCTTGGCCAGCGGGGTGCCCTCGAAGGGGATCAGGAAGTTGACCGGGACCGAGTCCGCGTCCAGCTCGCGCAGCGAGAAGACGACGTCCACCAGGTCCTCGTCGGTCTCGCCCATGCCCGCGATCAGACCGGAGCACGCGGACAGGCCGGCGGCGTGCGCCTTCTGTACGGTGTCGACCCGGTCCGCGTAGGTGTGGGTCTTGGTGATCGCCCCGTACGTCGCCTCGGACGTGTTGAGGTTGTGGTTGTAGGCGTCCGCGCCCGCGTCGCGCAGCCGCTCCGCCTGCCCGTCCGAGAGCAGTCCGAGGCACGCGCAGACCTCGATGCCCTCGTTCTGCTCCTTGATCGCCTCGATGGTCTTGCCGACCCGGTCCACGTCCCGGTCCGTCGGCCCGCGGCCGCTCGCGACCAGGCAGACCCGCTTCGCGCCGCCCGCGACACCGGCGGCGGCGGCCTCGGAGGCCTCTTCGGGCTTCAGCCACGTGTACTTGAGGATCTCCGCCTTCGACCCCAGGCGCTGGGAGCAGTAGGAGCAGTCCTCCGGGCACAGGCCCGACTTCAGGTTGACCAGGTAGTTCAGCTTGACCCGACGCCCGAACCACTGGCGGCGCACCTTGCCGGCCGCGGCCACCACGTCGAGCAGTTCGTCGTCAGAAGTCGCCAGTACGGCGAGCGCTTCTTCGCGGGTCGGCAGCTCGCGCCGCAGCCCCTTGTCCACCAGGGTGTTCAGCAGGTCCATGCACCCGATCCTGGACCACACCACCCATCCCGGCCAAGGAGAGATCGCACAACATGGCCGGATGGGTGTGTGTGTATCACCACACCTGGCGCACAAGTCACGGCCGCTAGGGTCGGGCAGGTCTGTGGACTGCCGACAAAACACGAGGACATGCCGATGCCCCAGCACACCCCCGAGCCCGAGGATGTCTTCGCCTGGATCGATGCCGCGGAGAGCGCGCGGGAACAGGCGGGGCTGGTCCGCACGCTCCGCCCGCGGCCGCCGGTGTCGCCGCTCCTGGACCTCGCGAGCAACGACTACCTCGGTCTGTCCCGGCACCCCGAGACGATCCGCGGGGCGCGGGAGGCGGCCGAACGCTGGGGCGCCGGAGCCACCGGTTCCCGTCTGGTGACGGGGACGACGGAGCTGCACGCGGAGCTGGAGCGGGAGCTCGCCGACTTCTGCGGCTTCGAGGCCGCGCTGGTCCTCTCCTCCGGGTACGCGGCCAACCTCGCCGCCGTCACCGCGCTCGGCGACTGGGGGACGCTGGTCGTCTCCGACGCCGGCAACCACGCCTCGATCGTCGACGGCTGCCGGCTCTCGCGCGCCGAGACCGCGGTGATCCCGCACTCCGACCCGGACACCGCGCGCAAGACGCTCGCCGCGCACGACGGCCGGGCGCTGCTGGTCAGCGACTCGGTGTTCTCCGTGGACGGGGACGCCGCCCCGCTCGCCGGGTACGCCGCCGCCTGCCGCGACGAGGGCGCGGCCCTGATCGTGGACGACGCCCACGGACTGGGCGTGCTCGGCGAGGGCGGCCGCGGCGCGCTGCACGCCGCCGGGCTCGCGGGCGCGCCCTACGTGGTCGCGACGCTGACCCTCTCGAAGTCCCTGGGGAGCCAGGGCGGAGCCGTGCTCGGTCCGGCCAAGGTGATCCGACACCTGATCAACACGGCGCGCACCTTCATCTTCGACACCGGGCTGGCCCCGGCCGCCGCGGGCGCGGCGCTGGCGAGCCTGCGCCTGCTGCGGCGGGAACCGGAGCGGGCGGGCCGCGCCCGCGAGGTGGCCGACCGGCTGTACGGGCGGCTCACCGCGTCCGGCCTGACCGCTGCCCGGCCGGACGCGGCCGTGGTGTCGGTGCGGGCCCCGTCGGCGTCGGCGGCACTGCGCTGGGCCGCCGACTGCCGCGAGGCAGGTCTGTCCGTGGGGTGCTTCCGCCCGCCGTCGGTGCCGGACGGCATCTCCCGGCTGCGGCTGACCGCCCGGGCCGATCTCACGGGGGACGAGATCGACCGGGCGGTCGGGACGATCCTGCGGACCGCGCCGGCCGGAGCCACGGAACGCTAGGCCCGGGCTAGGCGCGGGCGTCCGCCCGTACGGAGGCGAGGAAGCCGTCCCAGGCCGGCCCGGTGAAGAGCACGGCCGGGCCGTCCGCCCGCTTGGAGTCGCGGACGGCCAGCAGGCCGCCGCCGAGGGCTGCCGCTTCCACGCAGTTGTTCATTCCGGTGCTGCGGCTGCTCCGCCGCCACCGCGCGCTGATCAGAAGTCCGCCGCTGGATAAGGGGGTTGCGGACACGGGGGTGCCTCCTTACGCGTCGTCAGCAAGGCTGCTGATGAGATCCGACGAGTCCTGGGGCGGGAGGGCGTGTTCCTGGATGGTGCGGAACGCGGCGCTGTACGCCTCTAGGTCTTCCTTCCGCTCCAGATAGAGGCTACTCGTCAAATGGTCGAGTACCACCACATCCAGATCAGCGATGTCCGGAAATGAAAAAATCACGAACGGTCCTGTGAGGCCGAGATGGCCGCCGACGCTGAACGGAAGCACTTGCAGGCACACTTGGGGCAGCCGGGCCACCTCCGCCAGGTGCCGCAACTGCTCGGCCATCACCCCGGGCCCGCCGATCTGCCGGCGCAGCACCGCCTCGTCCAGGACCGCGCTCAGCTCCAGCGGCGGATCCGCCCGCAGCACCGACTGCCGGGCCAGCCGTACGTCGACCAGCGCGTCCACCTTCGGCTCCGGCAGCCCGCCCAGCGCGGCCCGGGTCACCGCCCGCGCGTACCCGGCGGTCTGCAGCAGTCCGGGCACCACGGACAGTTCCACGGTGCGGGCCGACCGGGCGCCCGCCTCCAGGCTGATGAAGTCCCGGTACTCCTGCGGCAGCAGCCCCCGGTAGTCGTGCCACCACTGGCGGCCCCGCCCGGTGTCACCGGAGGGACCGGGGCCGGCGGCCGAAGCCGACAGGGCCTCCAGCAGGGCGCGCTGCTCCGGGCTCACGACCTCCCCGTAGACGTCGAGGAGCAGCCGGATGTCCTCCGGCTTCACACCGCTGCGGCCTGTCTCGATGCGGCTGATTTTCGACTGGTGCCATCCCATGATCCGGGCGGCCTCACCACTGGTGAGACCGGACCGGTCACGCAGGGCACGCAGTTCCTCGCCGAGCTTGCGCCGACGCACCGCGGGACCGTGCTGCACACCCGCCTCCCTTCCACCGGCACAGCTCGCACCAGTCTGCCGTCCAAATACGCTCTTCCGTAGCAGAGTTCACCGCATCGAGCGACAGATATATGCAGATCTTGGGGGAACGGCAGGTGCGGCGGGACGATGGGTGGCACTCTGGCGTCCAGCACAGATCCGGGGCGGATCCGCCCCGGGTGGGAAAGGGACCGTCGCCATGGCAGACCACCAGGAAGCATCCGTCACTCTGCCGAGCGATCCCGCCTCGGTCGCCGCGGCCCGCCGCTACGTGGCGGACGTGCTGACCGAATGGGGACTCCCCGAGGACGCCGAGACCGCGGACAGCGTCCGGCTGATCGTCTCGGAGCTCGCCACCAACGCCGTACAGCACACTTTCGGCCAGTCACCCACCTTCACCGTCGACATCCGGCTGGAGCGTCAGGAGTGGCTGCGCGTCGGGGTGACCGACAGCCACCCGCGCTGGCCCAGGCGGCTCCCGGCCGCCGTCCAGCAGGACAACGGCCGGGGCATGGTCATCATCCGCTGGCTCGCCGCGGAGGCCGGCGGCCGGCTCTCGGTCACGCCGACCGAGGAGGGGGGCAAGACGGTGTGGATCGCGCTCCCCTGGGCCGTCGGAGCGCCGACGCCGGCACGGAGCGCGACCGGCTGCTGACCGGGCTCAGGCGGCGCCGCGTTCCACCGCGCTGCGCTCGATGCACAGTTCGTTGCCCTCGGGGTCGGCGAGCACGACCCAGCCCATGACGCTGTCCTCGTCGCGGCGGTCGTCCACCAGCTTCGCGCCGAGCCCGATCAGCCTCTCCACGGTCTCGTCCCGGGTGCCGGTGGGCGGCTCGATGTCCAAGTGGACCCGGTTCTTGACGGACTTGGCGTCCGGCACCCGGATGAAGAGCAGTCCGGGCACCCCGGGCCGCCCCGGCTCCAGCAGGATCTCGTCGTCCCCCTCCACGTCGTCGGGGTGGATGGGGAAGCCGGTCACCGCGGACCAGAACTCGGCGACCCGGTAGGGGTCGAGGGCGTCGAAGGTGATGTGCCGGACGGGGTTGACGAACATGTGTCTCCTCGATGGGAATTCCGTATGCGAAGCCGCATGCGGAGCCGTGTGCGCACCCGTGTGCGGAGCCGGGTTCCCGAGGCGGCCGGGTTGAACCGGGTGGCTGCCCGAAACGTGGGTTAACGCAGCGGAAAAGCGCGGGCCCTAGCGTGGCGGCCACGTTCGACCGCCAATGATCACCCATGATCCGGTAAAGCGGCGGTGGTCGGGACGGAAAGCCTTCTCCTGCGTTGGGCAAGACATGCTTGGCTCGGATATGTGCAGGTCAACAAAGTGTTGACGGCGGCTACGGTCGCTCCCGGCGTGCTGTTGATCTTGTCCCGGAAACTTGGTGATGACGAGTGCATCTGACACCGCACGAGCAGGAGAGACTGCTCATCCACGTGGCTGCGGACGTGGCCGAGAAGCGAAGGGTGCGCGGGGTGCGCCTCAACCACCCCGAGGCCATCGCGCTCATCACGTCGCACATCCTCGAAGGGGCCCGCGACGGGCGGACCGTGGCCGAGCTGATGGCCTCCGGCCGCACCGTCCTGCGCCGCGAGGACGTCATGGAGGGGATCCCCGAGATGATCCACGACGTCCAGGTCGAGGCGACCTTCCCGGACGGCACCAAGCTCGTCACCGTCCACGACCCGATCGTCTGAAGAGGAGTGCCCGCATGATCCCCGGCGAGATCGCCTACGGGGACGGTCCGGTGCGCCTCAACGAGGGCCGCCCCGTCACCCGCCTCACCGTGCTCAACGCCGCCGACCGCCCGGTCCAGGTCGGCTCCCACTACCACTTCGCCGAGGCCAATCCCGGCCTCGACTTCGACCGCGCCGCCGCCCGCGGACTCCGCCTCGACATCGCCGCCGGCACGGCCGTCCGCTTCGAGCCGGGCATCCCGGTCGCGGTGGAACTCGTACCGCTGGGCGGCCTGCGCATCGTGCCGGGACTGCGCGGGGAGACCGGGGGGCCGCTCGATGGCTGAGATCTCCCGCCAGGTGTACGCCGACCTCTTCGGGCCGACCGCCGGAGACCGGATCCGGCTCGCCGACACCGACCTCTTCGTCGAGATCGAGGAGGACCGCAGCGGCGGCCCCGGCCGGGCCGGGGACGAGGCCGTCTTCGGGGGCGGCAAGGTCATCCGCGAATCCATGGGGCAGGCCCGCACCACCCGGGCGGAGGGCGCCCCCGACACCGTGATCACCGGCGTCGTCGTCCTCGACCACTGGGGCATCGTCAAGGCCGACCTCGGCATCCGCGACGGCCGGATCTGCGGCATCGGCAAGGCCGGCAACCCCGACACCATGGACGGGGTCGACCCGGCCCTCGTCATCGGCCCCGAGACCGAGATCATCGCGGGCAACGGGAAGATCGTCACCGCCGGCGCCATCGACGCCCACGTGCACTTCATCTCGCCGACCGTCATCGAGGAGGCGCTGGCCTCCGGGATCACCACCCTCGTCGGCGGCGGCACCGGACCGGCCGAAGGCACCAAGGCCACCACCGTCACGCCCGGCCCCTGGCACCTGGCCCGGATGTTCGCGGCACTGGAGGCCTACCCGGTCAACATCGGCCTCCTCGGCAAGGGCAACACCATGTCCCGCGAGGCCATGCACTCCCAACTGCGCGGCGGCGCACTCGGATTCAAGATCCACGAGGACTGGGGGTCCACCCCGGCCGTCATCGACGCCTGCCTCAGCGTCTGCGACGAGACCGGCGCCCAGGTCGCCATCCACACCGACACCCTCAACGAGGCCGGATTCGTCGACGACACCCTCGCGGCCATCGCGGGACGGACCATCCACTCGTACCACACCGAAGGCGCGGGCGGCGGGCACGCCCCCGACATCATCACCGTCGTCTCCGAGCCCAACATCCTGCCGAGCTCCACCAACCCCACCCGGCCGCACACCGTCAACACCGTCGAGGAACACCTCGACATGCTGATGGTCTGCCACCACCTCAACCCGGCCGTCCCCGAGGACCTCGCCTTCGCCGAATCGCGCATCCGGCCCTCGACCATCGCCGCCGAGGACGTCCTGCACGACCTCGGGGCCATCTCCATCATCTCCTCCGACTCCCAGGCCATGGGCCGGGTCGGCGAGGTCGTGCTGCGCACCTGGCAGACCGCCCACGTGATGAAGAAGCGGCGCGGCTTCCTCCCCGGCGACGGACCCGCCGACAACCAGCGGGCCCGCCGCTACGTCGCGAAGTACACGATCAACCCCGCCGTGGCCCAGGGACTCGCCCGCGAGATCGGCTCGGTCGAGACCGGCAAGCTCGCCGACCTGGTCCTGTGGAACCCGGCCTTCTTCGGCGTCAAACCCGAACTCGTCATCAAGGGCGGCCAGATCGCCTACGCGCAGATGGGCGACGCCAACGCCTCCATCCCCACCCCCCAGCCCGTCCTGCCCCGCCCGATGTTCGGCAGCCACGGGCGCGCCCCCGCCCTGAACTCGCTGAACTTCACCGCACAGGCCGCCCTCGACCACGGACTGCCCGAACGCCTCGGACTGGGAAAGCAGTTCACCGCCATCGAGAGCACCCGGAAGGTGGGCAAGGCCGACATGCGCAACAACGACGCCATGCCGAGGGTCACGGTCGACGCCGACACCTTCACGGTCACCATCGACGGCGAGGTCGTCGAACCGGCACCCGCGGCGGAACTGCCCATGGCCCAGCGGTACTTCCTCTTCTGATGGAGCGCCGCCCGATGAGAGGCCTGCTGCCATGAGCCTCGCCGCCCTGCTCGTCCTCGCGGACGGCCGCTTCCCCGCCGGCGGGCACGCCCACTCCGGCGGCGCCGAGGCCGCCTGCAAGGCGGGCCGGATCCACGACGCGGCCACCCTGGAGGAGTTCTGCCGGGGCCGGCTGCACACCGCCGGACTCACCGCGGCCGCGCTGGCGGCGGCCGCGGCCCTCGGGCTCGACCCGGCGGAACTCGACGCCGCCGCCGACGCCCGCACCCCCTCACCCGCCCTGCGCACCGCGGCCCGCCGGCTCGGGCGGCAGCTGCTGCGCGCCGCCCGCGCCACCTGGCCCGCACCCGAACTGGAAGCACTGGCCGCCGCCTTCCCGCGCGGCGCCCACCAGCCCGTGGTGCTCGGCGTCACCGCCCGGGCGGCCGGGCTCGGGCCCCTCGACGCCGCGCACGTGGCGGCGTACGAGAGCGTCGGCGGGCCCGCGACCGCGACCGTACGGCTGCTCGGCCTGGACCCCTTCGAGGCGAGCGGGGTCCTGGCCCGGCTCGCCCCCGAGCTCGACGCGGTCTGCGCCCGGGCCGCCGGGGCCGCGCTGCGGGCCCGGACCGAAGGGCCGGAGGCGCTGCCCGCGGCCTCCTCGCCGCTGCTGGACATCTCGGCGGAGATCCATGCCGACTGGCCGGTACGCCTGTTTGCTTCCTGACCCCCGAAGGAGATTCCCAATGATGCTGTCAAGCCGCAGTGACGGGCTCTTGAGAGCCGTCTCATGCCGCTGTGGCGGCGGGGATCGGAGCGGTCGC